>JAQYBD010000050.1 GCA_029338835.1 Selenomonadaceae bacterium
CGCTCGTTTTCAAGCAGATTGCGCGTATGGCGGGCAACCTGTTCCGGCGTGACATCCGTGCGGCGGGCTACGCCGCTCTCAATGGCTGCTTTGGCGACGGCAGCTGCGACGGTCGGTGCGACGCGCGGGTCGAACGGACTCGTGATGACGTGTTCTTCATCAAGCGTCTTGGCATCGATGAGGCCGGCGATGGCTTTTGCTGCAGCCATTTTCATTTCCTCGTTGATGGCTTTGGCGCGGACATCGAGAGCCCCGCGGAAGATGCCCGGGAAAGCCAGCAGGTTGTTGACCTGATTCGGATAGTCGCTACGGCCCGTGCAGACGATGCGGGCACCGGCAGCATGAGCGTCTTCCGGCATGATCTCCGGCGTCGGGTTGGCCATGCCCATGATGATCGGATCCTTCTTCATGGAGCGGACCATGTCTTTCGTGACGCAGCCAGCTACGGAGACACCGATGAAGACGTCGGCATCCTTGATGACATCTGCCAGTTTGCCGGCTTGATGCTCAGGGTTCGTGATCTTGGCAATATCGTCCTTGTACGGATTCATGCCTTCCGGGCGGCCTGTGTAGATGGCGCCCTTGGAGTCGCAGAGGATGATATTGTGGCCACCCATGCTGTAGATGAGGCGCGTGATGGCCTGGCCGGCAGCACCGGCACCGTTGATGACGAATTTCGAATCCTGGAAGTTGCGCTTCGTCAGTTTGAAGGCATTGATGAGTGCCGAGACAACGACGATGGCCGTACCATGCTGGTCATCGTGGAAGACCGGGATATCGAGCTTCTCGCGCAGGCGGCGCTCGATGTCGAAGCACTGCGGTGCCTTGATGTCCTCAAGGTTGATGCCGCCAAACGTCGGAGCCATGAGTTCGACGGCGCGGACAATCTCATCGACGTCCTGCGTATCCAGGCAGATGGGGACGGAATCGACACCGGCGAATCCCTTGAACAGGATGGCCTTGCCTTCCATGACTGGCAGGCCGGCACCGGCACCGATATTGCCGAGACCGAGTACGGCACTGCCGTTCGTCACGACGGCGACCATATTGCCCTTGGCCGTATAATCGTAAATCGTTTCGGGATCCTTCTTGATCTCAAGGCATGGTGCAGCAACGCCTGGCGAATAGGCCAGCGTCAAATCACGTGATTTCTGGAGAGGCACTTTGCTGCGCATCTCAATCTTGCCCTGATTGTCTTTATGTAAAGCCAATGCCTTCTCGTTGATGTTCTTCATACTCATACATTCCTTTCCCTGTGTTCGACCTATCGACTGCCATCGATATCCTTAGTCTAACGATTATACGTATGGATTACTGTGACTGATGTTACACTTCAAGTATTATTCTTGGTTATGACTTAATAATCTGTAAAATCGTGTTGAATACTATTATATAGTTTTATATAGAAAATACAAATATCCATTATTAATTGCCCCCATAACCGGCAGTTATATGCACAAAGAAAAAGAGAAGCAGACAGGATATATGTCTGCTTCTCGTGATGTTTTCATGGATTCCTGGGAAAGATCATTGTGTCTTGCCCGTGTTGCTGCTATTTTTTGTCGGGGCAGCTGGAGCCGCGCTCTGGCTGACACTGCTGGACGGGGATTTGCTTTCCTGTGCTTGAGAGGCATTGTGGCTTTCCGTTGAAGAAGTGCTGTGCGACTTGCCGGAGGTAGAGGCTTGGGATTTGCCTGGACTCTGTGTATTTTTCTGCGTGCTGCTCTTGCTGCTCGGTGTTTTCGTTGCCGGCGCAGATGTGGCATTGGCAGGGATCGAAGTTTCGTATTCGTGTTCAGCGCGGTCAAGCAGGGCGCGCTCACTGGCATTGAGCTGGATGCCGAGCGTTTCGGCGAGCGTCGTGCGCAGCTTGCGCAGATCCGGGATCCAGTAGCTGACTCCATCGATGTAGAGCGGTTTGCCAGGGACCATTTCCGTCTTGAGCCCGTTCTTCTGGGCTTCTTTGAGCGTACCGGCAAATTCCAGCATCTGGCGGAAAGAAAGGTCGGTCTTGACGGAGGACATGACTTCCTTGATGACGGACGGGAGCTTCGGGATGATGGCCGGTGAAGTCACTTTGTCCATGCAGGCTTTCATGAATTTCTGCTGACGTTTGATGCGGCCGATGTCGCCTTCCTCGTCACGATAGCGTACGTAGGTGACGGCGGTCTTGCCGTCCATATGCTGCATGCCCGGCTTGAGGTCGATGATGAGGCCGCCGTCGTCATCCCAGGGATCTTCGTAGTACATGCGCTTCTCGACCTCGATATCGATACCGCCGATGGCATCGATGATCTTCTGGAAGGCCTGGATGTTGATGACGACATAGTGATCCATATTGACACCGAGGAAATCCTCTACGGTGCGCTGTGCGAGCTTCTCGCCGCCTTCCGTGCCGCCCTTGGCACTGCCATAGGCGTAGGCAGCATTGATCTTATCCCAGCCGTGTCCCTTGATCTTGACGCGGGTGTCGCGCGGGATGGACATGAGTGCGGCCTGATCCTTTTTGGGATCGATGGTGGCGACCATCAGGGTGTCGCTGCGCCCCACATCGTCTTCTCGTTCGTCGACGCCCATGATCATGATGGTGGATTTGTCTTTGGCGGTCAGCAGGCCGTCTTCGACAATATCATCGGCGGATTTATCGAGCAGGCTGCTGGAGGCGAACATGGCGCCGGCAACTGCTGCGCCGACAAAGGCCAGGATCAGCAGCACCCAGAGCCAAATTCGGTGCTTGCGGCGTGAACGGCGTGACTGGCGCGGCGGGATCGGATTGGTTTGCAAATTGATACCTTCTTTTCTGATGACAGCAAAACTTCCCATTATCCGGGTATATTCTTATTATAAGGAGACGCAGGCTCCCGTGCAATTACTTTATTGATATCCACACTATATCGTAAGCAACAAGACTGAAAAAAAACTGTAGGCGTGTTAGAATAACATGAGGACAAGAAAGGGAGGGATTCTCATGGCAGATGAGATTGAACGGAAATTCCTGGTGAATGAGGGCTGGCAGCCGCAGCATGAGGGCGTGCGCATCGCCCAGGGGTATCTGTCATCTGTACCGGAGCGCACAGTGCGCGTGCGCATCAAGGGGGATAAGGGATATCTTACGGTCAAGGGACGCAATGAGGGCATCCGGCGGCTGGAATTTGAGTATGAGATTCCCTGTGAGGATGCGGAGGTCTTGCTGAAGCTCTGCGAACAGCCGCTCATCGAGAAGATGCGCTATCTTGAGACGGTAGGGGGCTTTACCTGGGAGGTTGATGTCTTTGCCGGAGCGAATGCGGGCCTGCGCGTGGCGGAGATCGAGCTGCCGGCAGTGGATACGCCGTTTGAGAAGCCGGATTGGGCTGGACAGGAAGTTTCTGGGGATGCACGTTATTACAATTCAAGCCTGATCCGTCAGCCTTATCGCCTGTGGAAAAACGAGCTTTGAACTGTTTTGGATATCCACAGGCAGTAGTGGGGAAAATTGCCATGAAAAGCGCAAGATATGGGCATTGACAAGTCCATTTTTCATATATATGGTGGTTATCCACGGATTTATCCACATTATCCACAGAAAAAGAGAAAAATTTTAGCCACAATATACACAGAAGCCTGTATATATTATAGTAGGATTTGAAAAATATATTTTGTAGTTGACAGGTTTATCCACAGGTGTGGATTCTTTTGTGGATAACAAGAAGGGGAATACTATGGGGACAATGATGATATCCAATGAAGAATTGATGATGCGGCTGGTGTTATCCTGCATCCTAGGCGGCATTATCGGCTATGAACGGCAGTCACGCCGCAAGTCGGCGGGACTGCGTACGAATGTACTCGTCTGCCTCGGAGCCTGCCTCATCATGGTGATGTCGGAGGGGATTTACCAGGGCGTCGAGGGACATACGAATGCTGATCCGGCCCGCCTGGCGGCTCAGGTCGTCAGCGGCATCGGCTTCCTGGGTGCCGGTGCCATCATGAAGGAGGGCCTGACAGTCACGGGACTGACGACGGCGGCTTGTCTCTGGGTCGTGGCCGGTGTGGGATTGGCTGTGGGCGGCGGGTTCTATTCGGGAGCGCTCCTTACGACAGCCCTGGTATTCGTGACGCTGGGCACGCTTTCGCGGCTGGATGAATGGGTGGACCACGAGAAGAATTTTTCCTTGTCCATCCATACGATTGACCGGCCGGGGCAGATGCTTCTGATCAACAATTGCCTGGAAGGGCTGCATCTCAGGATCCGCGGGGTCAAGATCAAATCGGATGATCTCGATGATGGGCGCTGGGGCAAGAAGGGACGCAAAGTCCTCTCCATCGACCTGGAGGTCTACAATCCGCAAGGCGTAAAAGGCGTCATCGTGGTCGATGCCGTGCGCAGCCTGGAAGGCGTGCAGGGAGTCGATCTGATCTGAAACATCGCAATAAAAAAACGTGTCCGGGCGGACACGTTTTTTTGCTTATATAGAGTGAGTATGATTATTCTTCATCCTTCTTGAGCGGCTTCTTGAGGATGGAGAGGACAACGCAGCCGATGACAGCGCCGACGATGATGGAGACGAGGTACATCAGCGGGTTGCCGATGGTCGGTACGACGAAGATACCGCCGTGCGGAGCGCGCAGCGTGCAGTCGAAGGCCATCGTCAGAGCGCCGGTCACGGCCGAACCGATGACGCAGGACGGGATGACGCGCAGAGGGTCAGCGGCAGCGAACGGGATGGCGCCTTCCGTGATGAAGGAGAGGCCCATGACGTAGTTCGTGATACCGGCTTTGCGCTCGCTTTCCGTGAAGCGGTTCTTGAAGAATGTCGTGCAGAGGGCAATCGCGAGCGGCGGGACCATGCCGCCGGCCATGACAGCAGCCATGACGTGGAACTCACCGGAGGCCAGGAGACCCGTACCCGTGACGTAGGCAGCCTTGTTGATCGGGCCACCCATATCGACGGCCATCATGCCAGCGACGATCATGCCCATGAAGATACGGGCCGACGGGTCCATGTTCTTCAGCGTGTCGACCATCCAGCCGTTGATGGCGGAGACCGGCGGCGCGATGATGAAGAGGCTGATGAAGCCCATGATCAGGATGCCGAAGAACGGATAGATGAGCATCGGCTTGATGCCTTCGAGGGAATCCGGCAAGCATTTCGAAGCTTTCTTGAGGAAGTTGACGATGTAGCCGCCGAGGAAACCGGCAATCAGAGCGCCGAGGAAGCCGGAACCCGTCGTGCCGGCGAGCGCACCGCCGACGAAACCGACGGCCAGGCCCGGGCGGTCGGCAATCGACATGGAGATGAAACCGGCGAGGACCGGCAGCATGAAGCCAAAGGAGGCACCGCCGATGTCTTTGAAGAATTTGGCGAGCGGCGTGTTGGAACCGAAGTTCTTCGGGTCGATGGAGTAATCATCGAACAGGAAGGCCAGGGCGATGAGGATACCGCCGCCGACGACGAACGGCAGCATATGGGAGACGCCGTTCATCAGGTGCTTGTAGATCTGGCGGCCAAGGCTCTCGCCCTGGACGTCTGCAGCGCTTTCTTCCGTGTCGCTGCCCGAAGCATGGTAGACCGGAGCATCGCCCTTGAGCGCACGGTCGAGGAGTTCATCGGCCTTGTTGATGCCGTCGGCGACTTTCGTGATGACGACTTTCTTGCCGTCGAAACGGGTCATGGCGACGTTCTTG
The DNA here is from genome assembly GCA_029338835.1 of Selenomonadaceae bacterium. GTDB lineage: Bacteria > Bacillota > Negativicutes > Selenomonadales > Selenomonadaceae > Mitsuokella. The sequence continues at coordinate 5,669 of JAQYBD010000050.1, forward strand.
TCGGCGGCGACAATGATGCCGTCTGCTGCGGCAATCTCGTCGTCCGTCAGGATGTTCTTGGCACCGCCGGAGCCGTTCGTCTCAACCTTGATGGAGATGCCGCGCTTCTTGGCGTGCTGCTCGAGGCTCTCGGCAGCCATGAAGGTGTGGGCGATGCCCGTCGGGCAGGCCGTGACAGCCAGGACCTGGATATGGTCGCTCTGGGGTGCTTCTTCGACGGCTTCTGCTTCTTCTGCCTTCGGTGCTTCGAATTTGCCATCTTCCTTGAGGTCGATGAGGTGCAGGAATTCTTCTTTCGTCTTGGCGGCAATCAGGGCTTCCTTGAAGTCCGGGTCCATGATCATCATGGCGAGCTGCTGCAGGATCTGGATATGGGCATCGTTGGCGGAATCCGGAGCGGCGATCATGAAGAACAGGCGGGCCGGATTGCCGTCCATGGACTCAAAATCCATGCCCTCCGGCACGGTCATGGCAGCGAGGCCGGCTTCTTTGACGCCTTTGCTCTTGGCATGCGGCGTGGCGATGCCGTCGCCGAGACCTGTCGTGCCTGATGCTTCGCGGGCGAAGACATCACTCAAGTACTGTTCCTTATCCGCGAGATTGCCGGAGGCTGCCATGAGGTCGGCAAGCTGACGGATGGCTGACTTCTTGTCAGTCGGCTTTACGCCCAGAGCGATGCTCTCACTCTTGAGCAAGTCAGTGATACGCATGTATTTCTCTCCTTTTTGATGAATGGATGGGTTTAAGCAATGGTTTTGAGGAGTGCTTCGACTTCCGGGCGCGTGGCGAGATTCTCGCTGAAGGCGGAAGCGGAACCCGTGGCGACGCCCATGTGGAAGGCCGTCGCGAAATCACCCTGCGATTCCATGTAGCCTGTGATGAAACCGGCTACCATGGAGTCGCCGGCACCAACGGAGTTGACGAGCTTGCCCTTCGGTGCCGGGCATTTGAAGGAACGGCCGTCTTCCGTCAGCAGGATGGCACCGTCGCCGGCCATGGAAATCAGCACGTTCTGCGCGCCTTTTTCCTGCAGCTTCTTGGCGTAAGTGATGATTTCCTCATCCGTCGTGAGCTTGACGCCGAACATATCGCCGAGTTCGTGATTGTTCGGCTTGATGAGGAACGGGTGGTACTTGAGGACGTTGAGCAGCAGTTTCTTCTCCGCGTCGACGACGATGCGGATGCCGCGGCCCTCGAGGCGGGCCATGATCTTCTCGTAGATGTCGTCCGGCAGCGTCTTCGGGATGGAGCCGGCGAGTACGAGCGTGTCGCCTTCCTGGAGCTTATCGAGCTTGTCAAAGAGTTCTTCGCGCTTGGCTTCACTGATGTCCGGTCCCTGGCCGTTGATTTCGGTCTCGTTTTCGGCCTTGACTTTGACGTTGATGCGCGTGAAGCCTTCCGGCAGCTGCACGAAGTCGTGCTTGACATGGAAGGTGTCGAGCTGGCGCTTGATTTCTTCGCCCGTAAAGCCTGCTGTGAAGCCGAGAGCCGTACTCTCATGGCCGAGATTCCCAAGGACGATCGAGACGTTGATGCCCTTGCCGCCGCCGAGTACCTGCTCGTAGTTCACGCGATTGATTTCGCCTGCCGTGAAGGAATCGAGCCGCACGATGTAATCGAGGGACGGATTGAATGTAACGGTGTAGATCATTTCTTACTCTCCTTCCAGTATCGTGGTACAGTCCAGATACTTCCTATCGATGAGATGACCGGTGATGATGGTGGCACTTGAGATGTTTGCGAATGTGATGGGCGAGATCTTGTTGAATTTTGACTGGTCAGCCAGGACATAGGCATGTTCGCAGCGGGAGAGTGCCTCGCCCTTGACGAGCCCCTCGCTGGAGTCCGGCGTGGAAAAGCCGGATTTGATGCTGATGCCGTTGGTGCCGAAGAAGCCTTTCGTGAAGTTGTAGAGTTCCAGATTGTGCAGGGCTTCCGTACCGATGACGGCTTCCGTGACCGATTTGATCTGTCCGCCCAGAATGAAGACTTTGAAGCCTTTGGCGGCAAGACGGGAGGCGTGGGGCAGTCCGTTCGTCACGTAAACGGCCTGGCGTTCTTTGAGGAAATCGACCAGATGCAGCGTGGTCGAGCCGGCATCGATGTAGACGAAATCGCGTCTCGTTACGAGACTGGCGGCACGACGGGCGATGGCGATCTTTTCTTCGGTGCAGCGGCTGTTCTTGGTCGGCATGTCTTCTTCCATGGCACTGTAATTGTTGTCGATGGAAGTGGCACCGCCATAAACCTTGTACAAGAGGCCGCGCTTGTGGAGTACCGTGAGATCGCGGCGGATGGTAGACTCCGATGTGCTGAGGGCACGGGTCAGTTCCGGAACGGTCACGGCCCGCTTTTCTTTGAGGATGCGCAGGATCGTGGCATATCGTTCTTCCGTAAGCATGGCGTTCACACCTTTCTATGACTCAATGATATCACCAAAGTCAGTCAAAGTCAATCATATCCACTTATGAATACAAAAAGAACGAGCATGAATGATTGATAACGATTAAGAACCATACAGACCCGAATGCTTCATGTACACTCATGGACAGGAGAAGGACGTCGTACCGAGATTTCACCTTTTTTTCATGGAGAAAGCTGGTATTTTCTTATATAATGTAAAATACAGAAGCGTAATATAAATAGGAAAAGAGGAAAATAGATGACCGATATCAAGCAAGATGTACAGAAAATCGTGCCCACGGAACGAGCCAAAGCAGCTATCCAGCAACACCGCAAGGCGTCATTCTACATCAAGAAGTACTTGACGATTTTCCTGGGGGCTATCATTGCGGCCGCAGGACTCGAATTGTTCCTGATCCCGAACAACGTTATCGATGGCGGTGTTGTCGGTATCTCCATCATGATGAGTTCGATCACGGGATTGTCGCTTGGCGTATTCCTCGTGCTGCTCAATATCCCGTTCCTGTATCTTGGTTACAAGCAGATCGGCAAGAACTTCGCCATCGCGACAACGATAGCCATCTGCCTGCTTTCTGCCTGGTCGGCTGTCTTTGCGCCAATCCCGCGCGTGACGGACGATCCGTTCCTGGCGGCGATTTTTGGCGGCATCATCGACGGTCTCGGCGTCGGCCTCATCATCCGCGCAGGCGGTTCTCTGGACGGCACGGAGATCGTGGCGATCATCATGGACAAGAAGTCCGTGTTCTCGGTGGGGGAAGTCGTCATGTTCATCAATCTCTTCATCCTGTCGAGTGCCGGCCTGCTCTATGGCTGGGATAAGGCCATGTATTCGCTGGTGGCTTATTTCGTCATTTCCAAGATGATCGACGTCGTCATCAAGGGCCTTGATGAATCGTATGCCGTCATGATTGTCACGAACGAACACGACGAGATCACCTCCGCCCTCAATGACCGCCTGGGCCGAGGCGTTACCCTGCTGCACGGCCAGGGCGGCTACACGGGCGAGCCGAAGGAAGTCCTCTACTGCGTCGTCACCCGCCTCGAAGTCGATAAGCTCAAGGAGATTGTCCTTGAGAAAGACGAGAATGCGTTCGTGACGATCAATGCCGTGCATGATATCGTGGGCGGCCGTTTCAAGAAGAAAGCCATTCATTGAGCCAGCGGCATGGCGTGTACGTTGGCTCTGCCTGAACCTGTTTGGAGGTGTTCATGATGCGCAAGTTGATTCCTTTCCTTTGCATGCTGGTGATGCTGGCTGCCCTTTGTAGTGTGGCTGCGGCCGCAGAGCGCCAGCCTTTGCGGGTGGCACAGTATCCGCTCGTCGTACAGTCGTCCTGGCAGGAACCGGGCCTGGAGGTCACGGATGAACTCGAAGGGCAGATTGACCGGGCTCTGCACGTGCCGCTCAACGGCACGCTGCATCGCGTGGAGTATCTGCCGGAAAAGGATTGCCTGGCTGCCTGGGATGAGGCCGAGAATGACAATGGCTCGCAGAAACTCAAGGCGATGGCAAGAGCCGTGGCCGAGAAGCTCGATGCCGACCTTGTCGTGATCCCTGTCATCAACGACTACGTCCAGTACACGACGATGAGCTGGCGCTGGGACCGCGACATCATCCTGCACAGCTATGTTTCGCTGGAACTCGTGGTGTATGACCGTGCGACGGACAAGGTAGTCGATAAGAAGGCTTCCCGTTTCTATGATGACGATTATTCCACGACGGGGACGGCTTCGTATCTGGCCCGTGAAGCCATGACGGATCTCATCCAGCAGGTGAATCTGCGCGGCTATATCTGGGACCGTCCTGCTATGGCGCAGGTTCCTGCTGGAGAGGCCGCAACGCAGGTTCCGGCAGGGCAGGGTCAGGCGGCCGCAAAAAAATGAAGTTCGCCCTTGACAAGTTACAAGGTTACAATTATAATGTAAACATATTAATCAGATATGTTTACACACCGTTGGGTGAGCCGTGATAGAAAGGGGCCGTTATTCATGAGTGAAGAGAGAAAGTACCATTTTGAAACGCTGCAGCTGCATGTTGGTCAGGAGCAGGCCGATCCTGCTACGGATGCACGCGCTGTACCGATTTACCAGACCACGTCTTTCGTATTCCACAATGCCCAGCATGCTGCGGATCGTTTTGCACTCAAGGATGCCGGCAATGTCTACGGCCGCTTGACAAATCCGACGGAAGACGTATTCTCCAAGCGCATCGCGGCTCTGGAGGGCGGCGTGGCAGCTGTCGCTGTGGCATCTGGTGCTGCGGCTGTCACGTATACGCTCGAGGCTCTCGTTCACCAGGGACAGCACATCGTTGCCGCCACGACCATCTATGGCGGCACGTACAACCTCTTTGAGCATACGTTCCCGAATTACGGCATTGAGACGACGTTCGTCGACCCGACGAAGGGCGTCGAGGTCTTCGAAGAGGCCATCAAGGAGAATACACGCGTCGTTTACATTGAGTCCATCGGCAATCCGAATGCCAACCTCATCGACATCCAGGCTGTCGCTGACATCGCTCATAAGCATAAGATCCCGCTTGTCGTTGACAGCACGTTCGCGACGCCGTATCAGCTGCGTCCGTTCGAATACGGTGCCGATATCGTCGTCCACTCTGCTACGAAATTCATCGGCGGCCATGGCACGACGCTCGGTGGCGTACTCGTCGACAGCGGCAAGTTTGACTGGATTGCTTCGGGCAAATTCCCGCAGTTCGTCGAGCCGAACCCGAGCTATCATGGCATCAGCTTCGCCAAAGATGTCGGTGCTGCAGCATTTGCAACGTACGTCCGCACGCTGATCCTGCGCGATGAAGGTGCAACGCTTTCCCCGTTCAATGCTTTCCTGCTGCTGCAGGGCACGGAGACGCTGTCGCTGCGCGTTGAGCGCCATGTGGAGAACGCTCTGAAGGTTGTCGACTATCTTGCCAAGAATCCGCATGTCGATAAGGTCAACCATCCATCTCTGCCGGATCATCCGGATCATGAACTCTACAAGAAGTATTTCCCGAACGGCGGCATTTCCATCTTCACGTTCGAGATCAAGGGCGGCGCTGAAGCTGCCAAGAAGTTCATCGACCATCTCCAGGTCTTCAGCCTGCTGGCCAATGTCGCGGATGTCAAGTCGCTTGTCATCCATCCGGCTTCGACGACGCACTCTCAGATGAACGAGCAGGAACTCCTGGCATCTGGCATCACGCCGTCGACAATCCGCCTGTCCATCGGCACGGAGCATATCGACGATATCATCTACGATCTCGACCAGGCATTCAAGGCACTGGACTGAGTGAGAGCTTTGCAGCGGGGCTGCCTGTACATGACGTACAGGTGTCCCGCTTTTCTTATGCATTTTTGTAAAAAAAATAAAATTTTTCTTTTTGACTTATTGACTTTTTGACTAATATGAGTATAATAAGAATTGTAAGGAGGTTGAGAGAGCTGGAAGGCCGGGAGGCCGGAGAGCGAATCTCAGATCTCCGGGCGTAACCTCAACAACAATTACGCAAGACAGAAAATGGCCCGGACGAAGAGCCGCAGGGCTCATGCCACGGGCTGAGACTTCAGGAAGGGGATCTTGATTATGTTTGGTTTGGTTCCATTTGCATCACGTCATGATTTAGCGAAGGAAGACAACGTATTTGATCGCCTGCTGGACGTCTTTGATGAACCGTTCATGACGAGCTTCAAAGCTCCGGAGTTCAAGGTTGATGTCAAAGATAATGGCGACAGCTACGATCTTACGGCTGAGCTGCCAGGTCTCAAGAAGGAAGACATCTCCCTTACGTATGAGAACAACTATCTGACCATCGCTACGAAGAAGGATGAGAAGACCGATAAGAAGGACGAGAAGGGCAACTATGTACGCCGTGAACGTCATACGAGTTCGATGAGCCGTTCGTTCTATATCGACAACATCGATGATGCCAAATGCACCGCTGCGTACAAGGATGGTGTTCTCACAGTCCATATGCCGAAGACGGCCAAGACCGAAGCGAAGGGTCATGAGATCAACATCACGGATGCTGCATAACGCGGACTGAGCCAAACACCGGCTTGCCGCTTGCGGGCGGCAGCTGGTGTTTGCTTCCATATTACCTTGTGAGACATTCTATAGCAAAGAGCAGGAACTGTTTTTTACGGTTCCTGCTCTTTGTTTTATTGGCATTTCCTGTCAATAGTGCTATCATAAAAACGACGGTACGCACGGTCTAAGGTGCGACTGTACAAGGAGGAAAAACATGAATAATTATGAGAAGTACCAGCAGGTCAAGAAAGAAGCTGGTGCCACAGGAGTCCTGCTCCTCGTGCTGATCGTGTTCTGGATGGTAGCAGGTTTTGGCCTGTCCGGGGTGCAGGCGGAGTTCCTGCATCTGCCGGTCTGGGTCTGGATGTCGAGCATCGGTGTATGGATATTTGCCATCGCAGGTGTCCGAGCGTTGACGCACTTCGTGTTCCGCGATATGCCGCTTGAGGATGAGGAGGTGGCTCGTCATGGCAAATGAGGGGAATCTCATGGCTCTGCTGCCGCTCCTGGTCTTCATGGGCATCATGGTGGGCATCAGTTTCTGGGTCAGGCACTCGAGTCAGGGGCTTGGACGCGATTTCGTCTCCCAGTATTTTATCGGCAATCGCGATCTTGGCGGCTTTGTGCTGGCCATGACGACGGTCGCCACGTACAGTTCTGTGAGTTCGTTTGTCGGCGGCCCAGGCATGGCCTTTTCCATCGGTTTCGGCTGGATCTATATGGCTGTGGTACAGGTCACGTCCATCTTTCTCGTCCTCGGCATTTTCGGCAAGCGCGTGGCCCTGCTTTCGCGCCGCTTTGATGCGGTGACCGTGGTCGATATCATCCGCGAACGCTTCCAGTCCGATGGCCTTGCGGCCATGGCGGCTTTCATCATCGTACTGTTCTTCTGCGGTACGATGACGGCTCAGTTCGTAGGTGGCGCCAAGCTCTTTGCGACGGTCACGGGCTACAGCTATGAGACGGGGCTCTTGCTCTTTGGCCTGGTGGTCGTCGTCTATACGAGTATTGGCGGGTTCCGAGCCGTGGCTTTCACGGATACCTGCTGTGCCTTGATGATGATGGGCGGCATCGTACTGCTTCTCTATTACGTACTATCCGCAGGCGGCGGCTATACGGCTATCATGGAGAATATCCATGTGCAGCATCCTGAGATGCTGGAACCGCTTTCTGCCGGTCATATGCCTGTCGGCCTCTATCTCACGCAGTGGATCCTCGTGGGCATCTGTACGATTGCGCTGCCACAGTCTGTCGTGCGTGGTATCAGTTACAAGGATACGAAAAGCCTGCACCGCGCCATGCTCATCGGTACGGTGGTCGTGGGCTTCATGAATATCGGCGTCAATTTCACGGGTATCCTGGCGCATGGCGTACTCTCGGGATCGCCGGCCGATTACGGCGGCGTTGACTACATCATCCCGAAGACCATCGTTGCGGCCATGCCATCGGCTCTCGTCGGCTTTGCCATCATCGGCCCTCTGGCGGCTTCCATCTCGACGATCTCGGGTCTCTTGATTGTCGCGTCGTCTGCCATCGTCAAGGATGTCTATCTCCATTACAAGCAGAAGCAGGGAGAAGAAGTCCCGGCGCGCCGTCTGCGCCTGCTTTCCGTCGTGGTGACGGCAGCCATCGGTGTAACGGTGTTCTTCATTGCCCTGACGCCACCGAGCCTCATCTGGATCATCAATATGTTTGCCTTCGGCGGACTCGAGACGGCCTTCTTCTGGACGTTGCTCTTCGGCCTGTTCTGGAAGAAAGCAAACAAGCTTGGCGCCATCCTTTCGATGGGCGGCGGTACACTTGCTTACTGCCTGACGCAGGGCCTGGGGTTCAAGGTCATGGGACTCCATCAGATCACCATCGGCATTACGGTTTCCCTGGTATTCTTCCTGATCGGGGCATATGCGGGCAAGCCTGCTGATGCGCGTGTCCTGCAGGTATTCTTCCCGGAACGTCCCGAAGGGATCAAAGGAGAGCCGGCCGAACCGGAATTGTTGTCAGAATCTGTTTATCCTCTTGGGGGGGGCAAAAGTTCTTGAAATAAAAACAGGAATATTTGTTTTGTCGGCGAATACTATATGATAATAGTATGTGGCATATTATGTGGCATATAAGGAGAAACCAATATCAGGCATCATTCTGTCAAGGATTCGTGTTCTGTAAGCCATGATGGCTGAATCTCCGTTTAGCCGGGGACAGGTTTCTTTCTGTCTTGATATTCCTGCGTGATGACTGGCCTTAGCTTCATTTCTGCCGGAACGGGAAGGATTCATCATGAAGCTGTTTTACTCGCTGAAACACAAGGTCCTGGCTGTATGTATTGCAGGCATGATCTTGATGGCTATCTGCATGGGTGCCATCAGCATCTGGACAATTTCACATCTGACCCATGACTATGAATTGCAGAATATGAATCACATCGTGGATAAGCAGACGGCTGCCATGGATGCAGAATTGCTGCGTTCTGAGAATATCGTGGATTATGCGACGAACTCGGTAGAACGGGAAATGAAGGGGCTTCATCTGCCTGTGAATGCTGCTTTTCGGCAGGATATGGCCAGACTGGTGGACAATGACTTCCAGGATGCTGTGCCGGGGCTTTCCCTGATTTGTTCCTACTATCTGTATTATCCTTCGGAAAATGCTACCGCAGTATGGAAAGCGGATCTGGCAAAGGATGGGACGTTCCAGGATGTGCAGGAGCAGTTCCGTGAGCAGGGCAGCTCTCTTGCTCCGCGTCATGTCAAGGCTTTTGCTTACATGACAGAACAGGGAAAACCCGTCTGGCTGGCTCCGTATTATTCAGCAACCTTGGCTCGGTATGTCATTTCTTATCTGTGTCCGGTTTTCCAAGAGGGCAAGATGGTAGCCATTGTGGGCGTGGATCTTGATTTTGAAGAGTTCATGCAAGAGATATATGGTGATGAGCCACAGAACGACAACCATGGCATCATGATCCTCAGCGATGGCAGCGGCAAGATGGTATATTCTCCAGAAACTCCACTGGGGGTACCTCTGGAGGACAAGGCTATCCATCTCAAAAGCTCGACCGATGAGGTGAAGATATCGGGCAAAACGGATGCCAAGATGGTCTCCTACCAATGGGATGGGCAGGACAGCATAGCTTCCGTTTCATCCTTGCGCAACGATATGAACCTCATGGATTTGCGCAAGGTCCGCCAGATTTATTCCCGAACACATCAGGCCATGGCTCAGATGGCAGTAGGGCTGGTTCTTGTCTGCCTGCTGGTCTCCCTGTTGCCGCTCTATATGATCAACCGTTTGTCTCTGCGCCTGCAGAAGATTATCAGTGCTGCCCAACTGGTGGGACAGGGGCATTTTGATGTCGATATCCACGACGATCAGCCGGATGATATCGGTGAATTGAGCCGTAATTTCCAGTCCATGGTGGAGAAGGTCGCAGCTTCGCAGCAGAATCTGCAATATGTTTCCCGTCATGATTCTCTGACGGGCATCTTGAACCGCATGGGGCTCGATCGTGCCATCCAGGATTGGCTGCTGCATCATCCAGATACCCCGGGGGCACTGGTCAGCATCGATATCGATGCTTTCAAGTTCATCAATGATCTCCATGGCCATCCGGCCGGCGATGAAGCGCTCCGGACGCTGGCGCGCAAATTGCGTGCTGCCTTTGACGAGAATGACATCATCGGGCGCAACGGTGGCGATGAGTTCGTCGTTTTCATGAAGGATGCTTCGCCGGAAGAGGTCCTGGACAAGGTCAAGGCCTTTTCGGCACAGCCGAAGTATTTCTGCTTTGCCGGTGAATCGCATGATTTTTCCGTGTCCATCGGGTATGCACTCTATACCGGCGCAGATATGACGCTGACCAAGCTTTTCCACCAGGCGGATACGGCACTTTATGCCGTCAAGCTCCGGGGACGCAATCATTATCGCGTCTATGAGGAGACGATGGAAAAGCTCAACAGGACGTCGTTGGGATTCAACCTGGAAACGATTACGAGCAATCTGCCGACAGCCTTGCTGGTTTGTGAGGCTGCGATGGAAGGCAAGATTCTTTTCATCAACAAGACGATGCTGGAACTCTTCGAATGCCAGAATGTCCATGAGTTCATGGCGTTCACGCAGGGCAAGCAATCGCATCTCATTTGTCCCTGCGACAGGGATCGTGTCCGGGAATGCGTGCGGGTCCAGCTGAGCGATGCGCACAGCCAAAAGGTGAGCAGTGTCGTCTTCTGTATCCGCACACTCAAAGGCAATATGAAGCAGGTGTATTCGATTTGGCGCCTGGCAGACAATGCCAATTACGGGCGCGTATTCTATGCATCTATCGTTGAATCCCGGCTGCTGGCCGGGGCAACACCGGATGATTCTCCGTGTTCTTGATGATATATCGATTTTGGTATTGCCAAGGCCGGGCAAAGCGGCGATTTTTCACGCTGCTTTACCCGGCCTTTTTGTGGAGAAGAGAATACTGCAGACATTTTTTGTTTTGTTGTAATAAAAATATTGACATATAGAATATGCTGTACTATAGTATAACCATAAGATGTAATTAAGTATGTTACATAAACAGGATACAAGAGCTGGGGAAACCCGTTGAAAAGGAGAATGTTATCATGAAAATCGCAGTTGTAGCAGCAAATGGCCGTGTCGCAAAGAAAGTCATCGCGGAGGCACTGGATCGCGGTCACGAGGTTGTCGCTTTTGGTCGTCATGCGGAGAATGACACGCAGGCAAAGGAATATATCAAGAAGGATATCCTCGATCTCACGAAGGAGGATCTCGCTGGCTTCGATGCTGTTGTCGATGCCTTTGGCGCCTGGACGCCAGAGACACTGCCGCTCCATTCCACGACGACGCAGCATCTCGCTGACATCCTCTCGGGCACAGATACGCGCCTGCTGATCGTCGGCGGTGCTGGCTCTCTTTATGTAGATCCGGAACACAAGGTACAGCTTTTCGATACGCCGGACTTCCCGGAGGCATTCAAGCCGCTCGCTACGGCCATGGGCAAGGCTCTGGCTGAGCTTCGTCAGCGCCAGGATGTCAAATGGACATACATCAGCCCGGCAGCCGATTTCCAGGCTGACGGTGAGCGCACGGGCAAGTACCTGCTCGCAGGCGAGACGTTCACGCTCAATAGCAAGAATGAGTCCATCATCTCGTATGCCGATTACGCCATCGCGATGGTCGACGAGATCGAGCAGGGCAAGCACATCCAGCAGCGCATCTCGGTCGTCCGCGCCTAAGATCGTATCTTCTTCGCAACTCCAGCGAAACAATGACAGCAGGAAAAATCGGGTCTTCGGGCCCGTTTTTCAAGTTTATAGTTTCATGAAAGACAATGGGGATGTCCGTCATAGTAAAAAGAGTTCGCTGAGAAATACGACAAGGCAGCATGCTGCAGCGACCTTGAAGAGGCTGGCACCGTACCAGGCAAGGGCGATGCCGAAAACCAGGGCCAGTGTGCCGCTCACGGGCGTCTGCGTGGCCTGCGTGATGGCGGGGAAGGTCATGACAGCCAGTGTCACGTAAGGAACGTAAAACAGGAAGGAACGCCAGAAGCGGCTGCGGATCTGGCCGCGGATCAGGGTCAGCGGCAGGATGCGGATGGCCAGTGTCACAGCGGACATCAATAAGAGGTAGATATAGATATCATGCTGCATGGTCATCGCCTCCTTCTTCATCGTCTGCTATAGGATCCGCCTGTTCATCGATGGGGAAGAAGATGGCGCCGAGTGCGGCGATGACGACGGTCAGGATAATCGTGCGCGTGCCGGAGGAACAGCTGGAAAGAACTGGAGCGAGCGAGGCAGCAAAGCTCAGGGCAAAACTCAAGAGGACGAGTCCCGCCACGACGCGGTTGGTCCTGGCCGGTGGGATGATGACCCAGAGGAACATGCCGTAGAGTGCCACGGAGAGGGCGCTGACGACGCTGCCGGGCAGGATGTTGCCGGCGACGACGCCGAGTGCCGTGCCGAGTGACCAGCCGGGCAGCGCCAGCGCCATGGCGCCGTAATTGTAATAAGGGTTGAGGGAGCCGTGGCGCGCGATGGTGATGCCGAAGATTTCATCGGTGATGTCAAATCCGACGAAGATGCGATGCCAGATGGAGGTGCCGGGACGGAATTTCTGGCTGACGACACAGCTCATGAGCATGTAGCGGGCGTTGGCCACCAGCGTGATCAGGATGATTTCAAGGTATGGGGCATCGGCTGCGATGACCGTGAAGCCTGCGTATTCGCCGGCTGAAGCATTGTTGAAGAAACTGGCCAGGAAGCCTTGCAGGGGATCAAGGCCTGCGTTGCGGGCGGCGATGCCCAGCGTGAAGGAGACGACGAAGTATCCGAGGGCAATCGGTGTGCCATCGTGAATCCCTTCGAGGAAGACCTGCCGATTTGATTTCAGGAGCGTATGCATGTGCGTACCCGTAGGAAAAACCTTCTTTCTGAATGCGTAGTACTTTTATTTTACTACGGGACAGAAAAAAAGGCCATTGCCTTACGTGCGATTGACGTAAGACAATGGCCTTTGTAGCTGCAAGGGAACAGAGAGACTCCGGGGATATGCGGGCAACGCTCCGCTCATGTCCGCATATTCCCTCCTCAAAAGTCCCAGTATCGTATAATTCTTGATGTTCAGTGCTTTATGATGCGTTTGGCGCGCTGGCGGCGGTTGAGATAGCGATCTGTTTCCGCGACGATGACACCGGAGAGTGCGATGAGCGCGATGAGGTTCGGGATGGCCATGAGGCCGTTGACGATATCGGCGAGTACCCAGATGGCCTCGAGCTTGAGGAAAGCGCCCGATGCAATCAGTGCGATGAAGATCAGGCGATACGGCATGACGCCTTTCGTGCCGAAGAGATAGATGCAGGCGCGTTCGCCGTAGTAGTTCCAGCCGAGGATGGTCGTGAAGGCAAAGAGTACGAGTGCGATGGTCAGGATCTGGCTGCCGATGAAACCGTATGTGCTGGCAAAGGCGGAACTCGTCATGGCTGCGCCGGCCAGATCTCCCTGCCAGACACCCGTGAGGACGAGCGCGAGGCCTGTCATCGTGCAGATGATGATCGTATCGATGAAGGTACCCGTCATGGAGATCAGACCCTGCTCAGCCGGCCATTTCGTCTTGGCGGCAGCTGCGGCAATCGGTGCGGAACCAAGACCGGATTCATTGGAGAAGACGCCGCGGGCAATACCATTCTGCATGGCCATCATGACCGTGGAGCCGGCAAAGCCACCAGCTGCTGCCGTACCCGTGAAGGCATCGGAGATGATGAGACCGATGGCAGCCGGAACCTGATCGATGTTGATGACGATGAGGCCGAGGCTGATGGCGATGTAGGAAAGTGCCATGAACGGGATGACGCCCGAAGCGACTTTGGCGATGCTCTGCAGGCCGCCGAGCGTGATGGCGGCGATGAATACCGTCAGGATGACATCGGTTGCGACCTTGGGGAAACCAAAGGAAATCTGCATGCTATCGACGATGGCATTGACCTGCGGGAAGGTGCCGATACCGAAGAAAGCGACACCAATGCAGGCAAAAGCGAAGAAGGTGGCAAGCGGCTTCCATTTTTCGCCCATGCCGTTGCGGATGTAGAACATCGGGCCGCCGGCAATGTCGCCTTTTTCATCGACGGAGCGGAACTTTACGGCCAGCAGGCCTTCGGAGTATTTCGTGGCCATGCCGAAAAAGGCAGCGACCCACATCCAGAAAAGCGCGCCGGGGCCTCCCACCTTGACGGCTGTGGCGACACCGACGATGTTGCCGGTACCGACTGTGGCGGCGAGTGCCACGCAGAGAGCCTTGAAGCTCGAGACGTCACCGCGGCCGTTGTTCTGGGCTTTGAAGATCAAGCGCAGCGCATGCGGCAGGCGGAATACCTGCAGGAGCTTCAAGCGGATGGTAAGGAAGATGCCTGTACCGACGAGCAGCGTGATGAGCGGCGGACCCCACATGAAGGAGTCGATGGCATTGAGGACGGGGATGAATGATTCCATGGAACAGCCTCCTAATAATTGGTATAATGTCTTTTATATATGAACAACTGTTTTAGATAGAGTCTATGATAACATAGAAAAGGACATTTGTCTCGCTTTTTATAGAAAAAATATATAATTGACAGGAATATTGTTCAATAAAAGAATAATATGTAAAGAAAATATATGAATCGTGATTCTTTTCGTGTCTTTGTGCAGCTCTGTAACAAATGAGACAGCGGATGGACGGGAAGCACGCTACGATAAGGATGAAGGTTGAAATAAAAAGAAAAGCCTTTGAGAAAAGTTTTTATTGAAAACAAGTATCAATTATGTTATGATGGACATGTAATTGAAAACGACTATCAAGGAGGCGTTCCTTATGAAAGAATATTTGCAGATCATGCAGGTCATCGGCCGGGAGATCATCGATTCCCGCGGCAATCCGACGGTAGAAGCCGAGGTGACGCTCGCGGATGGTTCTGTCGGACGGGCTGCAGCCCCCTCCGGTGCTTCGACGGGAGAATTCGAGGCGTTGGAGCTGCGTGATGGCGATAAAGCCAAGTACGGTGGCAAGGGGGTTGCCAAGGCGGTTGCGAATATCAATGAGCAGATAGCACCGGCACTTGTCGGCGTGGATGCGTCGGATATCTATGCCGTGGACGGCATCATGCTGGCACTCGATGGCACGGAGGATAAGTCAAATCTCGGTGCCAATGCTATCCTCGCGGTGTCACTGGCTGCCGCCAAGGCTGCAGCGATTGCCCAGGACATCCCGCTCTATCGTTTCCTCGGCGGTCTCAACGGCAACCGCCTGCCGGTACCGATGATGAACATCCTGAACGGCGGCGCTCATGCGACGAATTCCGTTGATACGCAGGAATTCATGATCATGCCGGC
Organism: Selenomonadaceae bacterium; assembly: GCA_029338835.1. GTDB lineage: Bacteria > Bacillota > Negativicutes > Selenomonadales > Selenomonadaceae > Mitsuokella. The sequence goes on from JAQYBD010000050.1 coordinate 20,983, forward strand.
CGGAGCCCCGTCTTTCCGCGAGGGCCTGCGCTGGGCGACGGAAGTGTTCCATGCGCTGCAGGCACTCCTGAAGGAAGAAGGGCAGACGACGGCTGTCGGCGATGAAGGCGGCTTTGCACCGAACCTCAAGAGCGATGAGGATACGATTGAACACATCCTTACGGCTATCCGCAATGCCGGCTATGAACCGGGTCGTGACTTTGTCTTGGCTATGGATGCGGCTTCTTCTGAGTGGAAGAGTGAAAAGGGCAAGGGGTTCTACAAGCAGCCGAAGTCCGGCAAGGAGTTCACCTCAGATGAACTCATTGCACACTGGCAGTCCCTCGTTGAGAAGTACCCCATCTATTCCATCGAGGATGGTCTCGATGAGGAAGACTGGGACGGCTGGCAGAAGATGACGAAGGTCCTTGGCGACAAGGTCCAGCTCGTCGGCGATGATCTCTTCGTCACGAATACGAAGAGACTCAAGAAGGGCATCGAACTCGGCTGCGGCAATTCCATCCTCATCAAGCTCAACCAGATCGGCACGCTTTCCGAGACGCTCGAAGCCATCAAGATGGCACATGAAGCAGGCTATACGGCCATTGTTTCCCATCGCTCCGGTGAGACGGAAGATACGACGATCGCAGATCTTGCCGTCGCCCTCAATACGAGCCAGATCAAGACGGGCGCACCGTCGCGTTCAGAGCGTGTGGCCAAGTACAACCAGCTGTTGCGCATCGAAGAAGCACTCGGCAATAGTGCTGTATATCCGGGCAAGGCGGCATTCCATCAGGCTCATTGATTCCTTGTCCCTCTCTCCATACATCTACACAGACACATACCTCCTCTTGAACGGGCTGTGAGTTTGCAGCCCATACGAAAAAAGGTTCGCGGACTCTTAGTGAGTCGCGAACCTTTTTCGTTTGCAGTCAAGGCTTCTGTTCCTGCAGATAGGAGAGGAATTCCTGTTCAGGCAGGGGCCTTGAAAAATAGTAGCCCTGCAGGATATCGCAGCCGAGTGATGTCAGGCTTTTTGCCATCTCTTCCGTTTCAATGCCTTCCGCTGTGGTCTCTTTGCCCTCTGCCTGGGAACTTGCAACCATAGCTGGCAGCAGGGGCTTGCCAGTCTGGCAATACATGCGCACAAAGCTCATGTCAAGCTTGATGTCACTGAAGGGGAATTTGGCGATGCGCATGAGGTTGGAGTAACCGGTGCCGAAATCGTCGAGCGAGAAGACGGCACCCTCATCCATGAGTTTCTTTATGTTCTGGCGCAGCCGTATTTCGTAGACCAGCGTGGATTCTGTGATCTCAAACTTAAAGGTGCGGATGGGGACACCGTATTGTGCGGCAATCCGGCAGAGACGGTTTGCCATCTGGCTGTCGCGGCACTGGATCGGTGAGAGATTGATGTTGAGGTTTTTGAGGCCGAGTTTTTGCAGCTCGTTGCTGGCGGCGAAGCGGCAGGCCTTCGCAAAGATCTGCTCTCCGAGCTGTGTGATCGTACCGCTGTGTTCGGCCGTGCGGATGAAGACGTCCGGTGGTATGAAGCCCAGCTGTTCATCGTGCAGGCGCGCCAGGACTTCCGCGCCGATGATGCGCTTCTCCTTCGTTCCGTAAAGGGGCTGCAGGTAGATCTGTATGGTATCCTGCTCAATGGCCCGGTCCACTGCCTGCCGGATGCTGGTGGCACGGTCTGCCGCAGCAAAAAGCTCTGCATGCATCGATACGACTTCATGATGGCGCTCTGCCTGCTGCAGTGCGGCAGCGGTGTAGTCAAGGAAATGCCTGGCACTGGTTTGCGGCGGCAGGGAGCCGCGGAAGGTGGCATAACTGCTCGTCAGGTAGAGATGGAGATGTGGACCGTGCCAGGGCGAGAGCATGCGCTGATCGAGTTCTTCCCGGATGTGGCGAAAGTTCATGGGAGCTGGCGTGAGCATCAGGAAGCGACCGGCAGCCGTATAGGCAATCTGGCAATCCGGATGAAAGAGCTTGAGATACTCCGTGATGGCCTGGATGCCGGCTGTCATCTGACTTTCACCGTATAAGGTCCGGCTTTCTGCATAATCGTTGAGTACGAGTGCAAAGAGTGAGAAATCACCACGGGAATCGAGTTCCTTGATGTAAGAGGCAGCGGCATCCTGGTTGAGCGCGCCGGTTTTGCGGTCCAATGAGAAATCCGGATTCTGGAAAGCAAAATACTGGATGAGGATGACGAGCATGTAAAAGGAGTTCATGACGAGGTAAGGCTGGGCATGCATGCGCACCAGATAGCCGATCATGAGGATGAAGCAGGCACCAAGCAGGGAAGCCTTCTCTATTTTTGTCCAGGTTTCCTGCTGCAGCCCGATGACAGACATGTATAGCATGAATACCAGGTAAAGATAGGCATGCCAATAAATCAGCATGTAGGCGGAGCCGCTGTGGTAGCCTGCGGCATCAATGGAAAAAATGGCACCGGTCACGATTGAGCTGAGGATGACGACCGTCAGGATGAGTACCGGCAGCCGGGAAAGCCAGTGCGGCAGTCCACGGCAGGAACAGCGTTCAGAGACAAGGGCCTCGACGTAAGAGAAATCAAGGAAGGAACGCCAGACAAAGCCCAGGAAGAACAGCATGTTGTTGAGATAAAGGATCCCGGGGCTAAAAAGGCCATGGCACATGTCCATCTCAGAAGATAGCACGTCAAAGATGAGGGTCACGAATTCTGATGCCAGCAAGCAGCGAAAGAAGAAGTTGCGGCGGGTGGGCAGGTAATTCCGGCTCAGGCTGAGTATGGACAATAGGAGCAGGATGATGAACGAAGCAAATGTAAATTCGTAATGATACATGCCGTATATCCCCTCTCTGCCATCCGGTCTCAGATAATTCTATTTTAGCAGGTAAAAGGTGTGGATACAATGTTCCTTTCCTAAGAAATCGAGAACTTGCACTCAGGGGAGGATGCCGGCCATCTTCAGCAGGTAGCGGGCATTCGTGGTATGGCAGCGACCTGTACGGAGCTGGAAATCGAAATGGATCTGCCCGTTTTCGTAATGTTCCTCGAAATGATAGTTGTGGATGGGCAGATGATTCGGTGAAGTGAGGTCGCAGAGCTCGAAATCGTGTGTGGTCACGAGGGTGATGCACCAGGGCTGTGTCAGATGACGCAGCGTTTCTTCTGCGCCTGTGATGCGGTCTGCCGAGTTGGTCCCCTTGAAGATTTCATCGATGCAGAGGAAGAGCGGCTGTCCCTGCCGGCAGGCTTCGACCATCTGCTTGATGCGCAGGACCTCTGCGTAGAAGGTCGAGATGCCCTTGGCCGGGTCGTCACTGACATGGATGGAGGTGTAGACTGCCATGGGCGTCAACGAGAAGGAGGAGGCACAGACGGGGGCGCCGGCGTAGGCGAGGATGGCACTGGTGGCCAAGGTGCGCATATATGTCGTCTTGCCGCTCATATTGGATCCGGTGATGATGGAGGTTCCTGCAGCAAAGGCAGCATCATTCGGTACGGCATTCTCTTCCCGGATGAGGAGAGGAGTGGCGCCGGAGGCAATCAGGCTTGGCTGGCCGCCGAGGAAAACCGGCCAGCAGCAATGCGTCCGTGTCCAGGCCGGGACGGCCAGTGAGAGCAGTGCCTCAAGTTCAGCCCAGGTCTTGAACCAGCCGCGCAGCGAGGTCCCGTAGCGACGCTGCCAGTTCAGGAATGAGTCCGTGCAGTGGAAATCCCAGAGGAAGAGTGTGTTGGCGATGAGCAGGATGAAAGCATTGCGCCGCATGGATGCCTTGTCGGCGACAGCGGCGAGCGCAGCGAGTCCTTCTGCGGCACCGCCTCCTTTTCTCAGGATGGCCTGGAGTTCGCGCAGCCTGCTGCTTGTGACCTCAGCTGCAGAGACGCGTGCAAAGATGGTCTGATAGATCGCAAGATCCTGCGGCAGGCGGCAGAGGGGATCCAGCAGGGAGCTGTGGCGGCGGAGTGTCAGCAAGGCCAGCAGGAATTGCGCGAGAAAGAGCAGACCCGGTATGGTATAGGTGATTTCGCCCAGCAAGGCAGCGATGAGCGAGCCGAAAGACAGGAACGGCAACAGATAAGAGATGGCCTTTCCGGCGGGATGCATCGGTTCCCGGCGGCGTGCCATGGCGTCACAGAAGGCTGCGGCATCATAGGAAAAGGGCAGCAGGCCGTTGAGAGCCAACAAGTCGAGTGCTTTTTCCGGCTGGCTGGCGAGTTCCTTGACCGCTTGCTGGCGTGCCGCCATTTCCTGGGCAGGGCCAGGATACGGGGAAAGCAGTGCAGCCAGCCGTGCGCGTCCGTCTTTCGTGCGGGCGCGGCATAGATACTGGTAGAGAGAGGCGTGCCCGAAAATCGGCAGATCTGCTCCCTGTGGCAGTTCCTCACACAGGAAATCCCGGCCATCGTCTTCGGCTTCCATCCATTTGTTTGAGAGGCGGTCCAGATTGGCTTTGATGCAGGCCTGATGGCTCAGGCAGAGCAGCCGCTCGCGCTCCAGACGCTGGTGGCGCCGCACGAGCAGCACGAAAGCCGTGAGCAGCAGGAGGCCGAGTACGGCAAACAGGCGCTGGCCGTCGTAGCCGGCGGCAAACGCGAAAATCATGGCAAGGAAGCTCACGGTGCGCAGCAGTACGAGTTTCTGGCCCCGTTCTTTCATGGCTTGCAGGCGTGTGGTGTCCAGTTTTTGCTGCTCTTTGAAAAAACTGTCAGGCTGGAATATGTCACGCCCTTTTTCCGTATCATTCGTTGTAGTCATGAAAATCACCTCGTTGTGGTAAAAATCTCAACATATATGATACAATGATACCATGGAATGAACAGGAAAGGCGGGATTTTATGGCAGAAAATGAAGCGATTGCCCGGTTGCAGCGCAGCATCGATTTGCTGCAGGAACGCATGCGCGTGGATTCGAACGACCTTGAGTATGAGACGCATCTGCGTCAGAAGCGCCAGCTGCAGCGCATCCTCGACCGGCTGCAGGATAAGGAACGCCGCAAAGATTGATGATTTTTCAGAGAATCTTCATTGTGATTGCTTAAAATGAACTTATAAATCAAAAAGTCAAAGGAAGGATGAATATTATGTCCCAGCGTATGACCATGGATGAGGTATTGAAGGAATATGGTGTGCCGCAGATCAAGCTTGATGTCCATGCGACCCGCAGCGAACTCTTGAAGCTCCGGGAAAAGCTGATGGCAATCCGCGATCTCTCCGGTGGCAAGGAGCAGGGTTATCTCGACATCGATTGCAAGCTTTACATCGACGTCGATGATATCGATCGCTATCTCTCCGGCGAACTCGATACCGTTGGCGAGATCTATGCCTTCCCTGAAGATATCAAATCCTACCATGAGGAATGATGGCTGGAATGATGGTTTTCCGGGCAGGAAAACTGATATGACGAACGATTTCCGTGCTTTTGTCAGATAGAAGATAGAAATGAGGAAAATTTTATGAATCTCAAGCAGACTTTATCCGCAGTCATGGTTGGCGCCATGGTCCTGACGGCTGCGCCTTCCCTTTCGGTGCTGCCGCAGGCCGCACAGTCAACGGCTTATGCAGCCAAGGGTGGTGCCAGGATGAGCATCCCGAAGTCGGCTCCGGCCGCGCCGAAGGCTCCGGCGGCCAGCACGAACAACAATGCGAGCAAGTCCGTTTCAGGCAACGGCTCGTCTTATGCGCCCTCCAAGGATGCCAAGAGCCTGAATAAAGAAGCCCCGGCAGCAAACAGCAAGTCGAATGCGGCAGCGGGGACGAACACTCAGGCACAGAGTTCCAGCCGTCTTGGCAGCATCATGCGCGGCATCGGCATCTTCGCCGGCGGCATGCTCCTGGGCTCGCTGCTCTCGAGCCTGTTCGGTATGGGCGGCGGCATGTTCGCAGATATCCTCGGCCTCATCATGAATGGTATCCTCATTGTCATGGCCATCATGGTGGTACGCTGGCTCTGGAACAAGTTCCGCGGCACGAAGAACAATGACCGCAGCCATGCAGCAGGCAATGCCTATCGCCAGCCTCTGGAGATGCGGCCGGACAAGCCGGAGGAGGCGCATGGACGCACTCCTGTCCAGGACATCAAACCACCGACAGCGGAGATGAATGGTTGCGATACCAAGTCGATGGCTGATCGTTACCGTAATCGCTGATGCATGATTACGTTAAGAAAGAAGTGTATGATATGATCAAAGAAACGACTCTTGCGACGGTAGACGAACTCATAACGCGCTATCCGGCACTTTCCGTCTGCCGGGAAGACCTGGTGGCAGCTGTCCGCCTGCTTTGTGACGGTTATCATGGCGGCCACAAGCTCATTGTCTGCGGCAATGGCGGCAGTGCTTCGGATTCGGAACATATTGTCGGCGAACTCATGAAAGGCTTTTTGCTGCCGCGCAAGCTCGGTCCGGAAATGGCGAAGAGAATGCATGAGGTTTGTCCGGAAGAAGCGGAGTACTTCCTTGAGAATCTGCAGGGAGCGCTGCCGGCACTTTCACTTGTCAATCAGGTGGCTCTCAATACGGCCTTTGCCAATGATCAGGCACCGGATCTCTCCTTTGCCCAGCAGCTCCTCGGCATGGGGAATGAGGGGGATGTGCTGCTTGCCATCTCGACGTCGGGCAATTCGACAAATGTCATCTATGCCCTGCAGATGGCCAAGGTCAAAGGCGTCAAGACCATTGCCCTGACGGGCAAATCGGGCGGCAAGATCCACTCGCGCGGTCTGGCTGATGTGACAATCCGCGTGCCGGATGATGAGACCTTCCGCATCCAGGAATACCATCTGCCTGTTTATCACATGCTCTGCATTGCAGCTGAGAATGAATTCTTTGGTGAGTAAAACGGCAGTTTGCTGCAGTATTTTCGCAAATTGTGCATAGGAACAGGGATATTTGGGGATTTTGCCAGATATCCCTGTTTTTGCTGCCTTTTTTCGTCTTGCTCCCTCGTGGTACGATGAAAGTATCTGGCAAATGGCGAGTATGGTGAAAGGGGATGACTGCATGCTGACTGCCTATCTTTGGGGATTGGAGGGGCATATTTATCCGGCACTGGCCATTTTCCTGGCAGCCGTCCTGCAGTCCATCACGGGCTTCGGGCTTGTCATCGTGGCAGCTCCGCTCCTGATGCTCTTCTATGATCCCAAACTGACGGTGCCGGTCATGCTCATGCTGGCCTGCTGTGCCAATCTGGCACAGGGGGTTTTTGCGCTGCGGACGGCCAACCGGAAACTTGTCCTTTATCTGTACCTTGGTGTACTCTGCGGGCAGCCAATCGGTTTCTTTGTCTTCGACCATGCCTCGAGTGCCGCGCTCAAGGTCTTCATCAGCGTGATCGTGCTGCTTTCTCTCGGAACCATCCAGGCCCTGCATTACCGTATCCGGGAATGCCCGCGCAACTCCTGGATTACCGGCATCTTTTCGGGCTTCACGTCCATCACGGCCGGCATGGGCGGCCCGCCATTCCTCATCTATCTGGCTTACAGCAAGATGCCGATCGAGGTCATGCGGGCAACCTGCTTTGTATTCTTTTTCCTCTGCAATGCGACGTCGCTGACCAGTTATGCACTTGGCGGCCTGTCTTTTGGTCCGGCCTGGAATGAATTCATCTATCTGCTGCCTGCCCTGGCTTTAGGGATTGTCAGCGGGCATCTTGCCTATCCTCATGTGCCGAAAGATTTCGTGAGACGTTTGATCTATGTCCTGCTCTACCTTACTTGTTTCTATACGATTGCTACAGTCCTGCTTGATTGAAAAAGCAGGGCTTTTCTTTTGCTTCCATGTATTTTCGATTGATTGGCGCAATCAATGTGTTTACAATGAAAATGATTATGGTATAATGTAATTTGTGTTTTGTACGCCTGTGATGTACAAACATGGAATATTCTCAAAATAGTGAGGAGCAATCGTTATGAAACTTGAAGACAATGAGTTCATGCAGCACGAACTGCGCCTGCCTGAACTCACCGTCCGCGGTATGCTGCTTGGTGCGGTATTGACCATCATCTTTACCGCTTCGAATGTGTATCTCGGATTGAAAGTCGGTCTGACTTTTTCGTCGGCCATCCCGGCTGCCGTCATCTCCATGGCTGTACTCAAGATGGCCAAGGATTCCAACATCCTTGAGAACAATATGGTACAGACTCAGGCATCTGCAGCCGGCACATTGTCGGCCATCATCTTCATCATACCCGGCATGCTGATGATCGGTTATTGGCAGGGCTTTGAATTCTGGCAGACGCTCCTGGTTTCCGCCTGCGGCGGCTGCCTGGGCGTCCTGTTCACCATCCCGCTGCGCCGGGCGATGGTCGTCCACAGTGACCTGGCTTATCCGGAAGGTGTGGCTGCAGCAGAGATCCTCAAGGTGGGAAGCAGCAGTAAGCAAGACCAGGCGGGCTCGGGGGTAAAGGAGATCACTTCGGGTGGTATCCTGGCAGGCCTCATCGCTTTCTGCACGAATGCGCTGCAGGTCCTCAGCTCAGAACTTTCGCTCTGGATCCCGGTTGGCCGTGGCATGACGCAGCTGCCGCTCGGTTATTCTACGGCACTTGTCGGTGCCGGTTACCTCATCGGCATTGCAGCCGGCCTTTCGATGCTGGTCGGTATCCTGATCGCCTGGGTCGGATTCGTGCCGTATTATACGATCACATCGGCATTGCCGGATGGCATGACGATGCAGAAATTTGCCGGCAAGCTCTATCAGGACCGCGTGCGGCTCATCGGTGCCGGCGCCATGGGTGTGGCAGCCATCTGGACGCTCATCACGCTGGCGCGCCCGGTCGTTGATGGTGTCAGAGAATCTCTGGCTGCCATGCGTATGCCGGTTGAGGACAAGGGCAAACATCGCATGGATATCGATATGAGCGTCAAGAGCATTGCGCTCGTCTTTAGTGTGACGGTCCTTGGCCTTCTGGGAATCTTCTACGCTTTTGTCAGCCCGGAAGGCCTGCCGCTGACAGAGAATCTGACGTTTGTCATCGTCGGTGTCGGCGTTGCCGTACTCATGGGGTTCTTCGTCGCCGCAGCCTGTGCCTACATGGCCGGTCTCGTCGGCACGAGTTCGAGCCCGATCTCGGGAATCGGCATCCTGGCCATTATCGTGGCTTCACTCGTCATGTATGGGCTCTGCTCGTCATTCGGTATTTTTGCACTGCCGGGCGGTGAGAAATTCGCGACGGCCACAGCCATCTTCACGACATCCATCATCATGGCCATTGCCTGCATTTCCAATGATAATATGCAGGATCTCAAGACGGGCTATCTCGTTGGTGCTACGCCATGGCGTCAGCAGGTTGCCCTGCTCTTGGGCTGCGTGGTCGGTGCTTTCGTCATTGCACCGGTGCTGAATCTCTTGTATGAGGCATATGGGTTCCCGGGAGCGCTGCCGCGTCCGGACATGGATCCCTCGCAGGCGCTTGCCGCTCCGCAGGCCGCTCTCATGACGACCATCGCGCAGGGGATTTTCTCGAGTACGCTGGCCTGGGAGTACGTATATATCGGCCTTGGCCTCGGTGTCGTACTCGTCATTGTCGATCAGCTGCTCAAGCGCAATACGCACAGCCTCTGCCTGCCGCCGCTGGCCGTTGGCATGGGCATCTATCTGCCGCCTTCTGTACAGACGCCATTGGTTGTCGGTGCAGTACTCGGTTATTTCCTGCGCAAGCATATGAAGGCCAAGCTTGGTGCGGAGCAGGCAAAGGCTGGGGAACGCCGCGGCACGCTGTTCGCTTCGGGCCTCATTGTCGGTGAATCCATCGTCGGCGTCCTGCTGGCCGGCGTGATCGTTGTCTCCGTCTCGAATGGCGGTTCAGAATCCCCGCTTGCCATTGTCGGCAAGGATTTCGCTGATACGGCAGAATGGCTGGGACTCCTGGTCTTTGTGGCTTTCTTGGGCATCTTCAGCAAGATTGTACTCGGTACGGGCAAAAAGCAGGATTGATGCATGCTGCACTGTCCTGTCCTTCTCCCTGATACCCCATAAAATTTTCAATCGCAAAGGATTCTTGTCCTGAGGCAGGAAAATGGCATGAGGATATGGAATACAAGATTGTAGAAATAACCTGCAAATTTTGTCTTTTAAGGGGGCATATCAATGGCTATATCCGAAAAAAATCTGTTGAAGCTGGCCAATGGCAGCGATGTGCGTGGCGTTTCCATTGAGGGCGTGGTGGATGAACCGGTGACGCTCAATGCAGAAGCGGCGAACCGCATCACGTCGGGATTTCTCGATTTCCTCAGCACGAAGACGGGCAAGAAGCTCAAAGACCTGCGCGTGGCTGTGGGGCATGATTCCCGCATCTCGGCACCGATGCTGAAGAAAGCCGTATTGGAAGCTTTGACAGCAGCAGGCGTTGTAACGGTGGACTGCGGCCTGGCTTCCACACCATCGATGTTCATGTCCATCGTCTTCCCGGAAACGAAGATGGATGGTTCCATCATGATCACGGCCAGCCATCTGCCGTATAACCGCAACGGTTTGAAGTTCTTCACGAAGGATGGTGGCGTCGAGCATGAGGATATCATCGCCATCCTTGAGTCTGCCGCTCGTTTCCCAGAAGAAAAAGGCGATCTGGCAAAAGTCCAGAAATACAATCTCATTGACCGTTACTGCCATCATCTGCGCAAGAAGATCCGTGCAGCCCTCAACATGGGCGATACGCCGCTTAAAGGCATGCACATTGTCGTCGATGCGGGCAATGGTGCCGGCGGTTTCTTTGCGACGCAAGTCCTCGGACGTCTCGGTGCCGATACGTCGGGCAGCGTCTTCCTGGAACCCGATGGTCATTTCCCGAATCACATCCCGAATCCGGAGAACAAGCAGGCCATGGCTGCCATCCAGAAAGCCGTTCTCGATGCGCATGCAGATCTGGGCTTCATCTTTGATACCGATGTGGATCGCATGAGTGCCGTCCTCAAGAATGGCAAGGAAATCAGCCGCAATGCCCTGATTGCCATGATGGCGGCCATCCTGGCTCCCGATTATCCGGGCAGCACGATCATCACGGACTCCGTGACGAGTGACGAACTGACGGAATTCTTGCAGGATGAGCTTGGTCTCAAGCATCTGCGCTACAAACGCGGGTACAAGAATGTCATCGACGAGTGCATCCGCCAGAACGAGGCCGGTGTCGTCTCGCCTCTGGCCATCGAGACGAGCGGTCATGGTGCGCTTTCCGAGAATTACTACCTCGATGATGGCGCATACCTGGCAGTCAAGCTCCTGATTGCAGCCACGAAAGCCAAATCCCAGGGCCGTGATCTCGGCGCGCTCATCAAGAAGCTCGGCGAGCCGGTGGAGAGCAAGGAGTACCGCATGAAAATCATGGGCGAGGAAGATTTCCGCGCGTATGGCCAGGGCGTACTCAAGACATTTGAGCAGCGGGCAGAAAAGGCCGGTATCCGCATCGCGAAACCGTCGTACGAAGGTGTGCGCCTCGTATTCCCGAATGGCTGGGCTCTCCTGCGCATGTCGCTGCATGATCCGCAGATGCCGCTCAACGTCGAGAGCCGCAAGCATGGCGGTGTGGCCGAGATTGTCAAGGAAATCGAGAAACTCCTTGAGGGCTTTACGAGTCTTGATATGAGCGTATTCCGCAACTGATACAACAAATCGCATATGAAAAACAGGAAGGCTGCCGCATCGTTTTGATGCGGCAGCCTTCCTGTTTGTGCAGACCTTGGAAGATGGCGTGTCATTCAGGCGTTTAGCAGCAGGTCTTTGTGATCGAGTACGAACTTGCCGTTGGTGCAGGCCGGGCAGAAACAAGTATCGCCACCGGCGGCCTTGACGTCCTGGCCCTGCTTGAGCATCGCAGCGGCCTGTTCGGCACCGAACAATTCCTTGGCTTTGTCGGAAGCAAAGAAGGGCAGTACCTCGTCAATGCTGCAGACGCATTCCTCGAGGGCAGCAATGAGTTTCTGAGCCTGCTCTTTTTCATCGGCTTTGCCGACAGCAGCCAGATACCCTCTGGCAATATCCTTCAGGCCGTCGTAAGCGCTCGGCGCATCGATAACACCCTGTACATGCTGTAAGACTTCTTCTTTTGTCATGGGGATCCTCCTCTTGCTCAAAACATATCCCGGCTCCTGTGCCTGAGATTCCTTGATGAGTCCAGCATATCACGCCAAGTTTGTAATGTCAATAATTACAACTTTATTTATAAAAAAAGCAGGCAACACGCCTGCTTGGTATTCCTTCTGGTGGAGACGAAGGGGATTGAACCCTCGACCTCTCGGATGCGAACCGAACGCTCTCCCAGCTGAGCTACGTCCCCGGAACAAGTTAGAGTATACCGCTTTTTTTTCATTTTTTCAAGGATTTTTCATGATTTATGCATTCTTGCTGGAAGATTCTTGATGTTCCTCAAAAAATTTTTTCTGTTATATTGGCACTCTTTTGTCTGCTGTTCGGTTGAGAATCGGAACAAGCAAGAGGTTATACGGATGAAAATCCTCTCCTTAATAATTGACTTCATTGTATGGATGTTCGTTACATAGATTTTATTTATCTAATAAGCTGGTAATGTTTATGTAAATAATGCAATTAATAAAATTTATAGTAAATGTTACTGGCATAGATGTAGATATTTTGAGCATTTCAGCGTATAATGAGAATAAAGAAGCCACAACAATGCGAGAATTTCTTCCAGAATGGAAACGAGCCGCCATTCTCCGGGGAATACCGCGCAGTATCCGCAGGGATATCATGAGGAGGTAACAAAGTGGACAAACGGGAGAGTATGTGGGATGTATATCTCAAGAATGGCATGAGCCGCCGCAGCTTCATCAAAGGCTGCGTAGCATTGACGTCCCTCATGGGACTGAGCTCTGACAAGCTCACGAAAGTCGTCGAGGCGGCGGAAAAGAAACCGCTGCCGGTTGTCATCTGGATCCATGGCCATGAGTGTACGGGCTGCGATGAGTCGTTCATCCGTTCCGGTTCGCCTCTGGCATCGGATGTCATCCTGAGCCAGGTTGCCCTGGAGTATGATCATCTCCTGAGTGCAGCCAGTGGTGAGCCGTTTGAGGCTCATCTCGAGGAAACCATCGAGAAGTACAAAGGCCAGTACATCCTGGCTGTCGAAGGTGCAGTCTGCACGAAGGATAATGGTGTCTACTGCATGTCGGGCGGGCACACGTTCACGCACACCCTGCGTCGTGCCGCTGAGAATGCCGCAGCTGTCATCGCCTATGGTACCTGTGCCGTATCCGGCGGTATCCAGGCAGCGAGCCCGAACCCGACGGGTTCTTCTGGGATCACGCAATTCACGGGCAAGACGCCGGTTGTCTGCGTGCCGGGCTGCCCGCCGATCCCGGAAGTCATGACGGGTGTCGTCATGCATGTTGCCCTCTTTGGCACGGTACCGCCGCTTGATGGTGAAGGCCGTCCGAAGCAGTTCTATGGCAACCGCATCCATGATACGTGCTATCGCCGTCCGTTCTTTGATGCCGGCATGTTCGCAGAGAGCTACGATGATGCAGGTTCGAAGGCTGGCTGGTGCCTCTACAAGCTCGGCTGCCGTGGCCCGGAGACGTATAACTCCTGCGGCAACCTGCGCTGGTTCCAGGGCATGAGCTATCCGATCCAGTCCGGTGCGCCGTGCATTGGCTGCTCGAATGCACATTTCTGGGATGAAGGTTCTATGAGCGAGCGCCTGCCGAAGTTCGGCCAGCCGATTGGTGATGTCGACAAGATTGGTGCTGGACTTGCTGCTGTAACGGCTGTCGGTGTAGCAGCGCATGCGGCTGCCAGCGTGGTACAGAAGAAGAGACGCGATGCTGCTGCAAAAGCAGAAGAGAACGGGGAGCAGGTGAATAAATAAATGAAACACGTAGTAGTTGATCCAATCACAAGAATTGAAGGCCATCTGCGCGTCGAAGTCCAGGTCGATGAAGCTTCGGGCAAGGTGACGGATGCGCTGTCTTCCGGTACGGCATGGCGTGGTCTCGAACTCGTCATGAAGGATCGTGACCCGCGTGATGCCTGGGCTTATATCCAGCGTATCTGCGGCGTCTGCACGTCGGCACATGCTCTGGGCAGCCTGCGCGCCGTCGAGGATGCACTCGGCATCAAGATCCCGAAAAACGCACATTATATCCGCAATATCATGGCGGCAACCCTGACCATCCAGGATCATATCGTCCATTTCTATCATCTGCATGCACTTGACTGGGTGAGCCCGGTCGAGGCTCTGGCTGCAGATCCTGTCGCTACGGCCAATCTGCAGAATACGGCACTCAATGCCTACAAGCTGCCGTTCCGCGCTCCTGGTACGAGTGTGACGGAAGCATATGACCACGATTTCCCGGCTGCTACGCCGCAGTATTTTGCGGAAATCAAGGGCAAGATCCAGGCTATCGTCGAGAGCGGCCAGCTCGGCATCTTTGCTTCGAACTGGTGGGATCATCCGGATTACAAGCTGCTGCCGCCTGAGGTTCACCTCATGGCCATCGCGCATTATCTCGAGATGCTCGACAAGCATCGCGACCTCGTTACGCCGCAGGTCATCTTCGGCGGCAAGAACCCGCATCCGCACTATGTCGTCGGCGGCATGCCCTGCTCCATCTCGATGGAAGATGGCAATGCCCCGGTCAATACGGCACGTCTCGGCATTGTCGACCGTGCCATCAATCTCGGACGCACGCTCGTCAACAATTTCTACATTCCCGATGTACTGGCAATCGGTGCCGCTTACGTCAAGGCTGGCCGCGTCGATGGCGGCGGTCTTGCCAAAGAGCGCGTACTCGGCTATGGCTCGTATCCGCTTGAGCCGGTTTCCGGCACGTCAAACGGTGATTTCTTCAGCAATCTGCTCGTCCGCTGCAATGGCGTGGTCGAAGATTTCGGCAAGGGCATGGCTGCAGCCAAGGTTTACGAAATCAATGCAGAGGATCTCAATGCTCCGGAAGTCTTCACGGAAGGTGTCGAGCATTCCTGGTACGAGTACCCGGAAAAAGGGGACAAGGATCTCAATCCTTGGGATGGCGTCACGAAGGCCAAGTTCACAGGCCCGAAAGAAGGTACGCCGACCGATTGGAAGACACTCAACGAGAACGGCAAGTATTCCTGGCTCAAGACGCCGAAATGGCGTGGCAAGCTCTGTGAAGTCGGTCCTCTCGCCCGTTATATCATCATCTATACGAAGGCCAAGAAGGGCATGCTCGGCGAGCCGACCTGGGCTGAGAAGATGATGCTTGACCAGATCGATGCTGTTTCGAAGGTCCTCGGCCTTGCTCCGGAAGTCTGGCTCCCGACGATGGTCGGCCGTACGGCTGCCCGTGGCCTTGATTGCCAGCTCAATGCCGAAATCAATAAGTTCTTCTTTGACAAGCTCATTGCGAACATCAAGTCCGGCGATACGAAAACGGCGAACATGGAGAAGTGGGAGCCTTCCACTTGGCCGAAACAGGCCAAGGGCGTCGGCCTCTACGAAGCTCCGCGTGGTGCGCTCTCTCATTACATCGTCATCAAGGATGGCAAGACAGACAATTATCAGGCAGTCGTACCGACGACCTGGAACGCCTGCCCGCGCGATGATGAGGCCGGCCATGGTGCTTACGAGATGGCCATGATGGATACGCAGGTCAAGATTGCCGACAAGCCGCTTGAGATTGTCAAGGTTGTCCGTTCGTTCGACCCGTGCATGGCTTGCGCAACACATATGTACAATGCCAAGGGCGAGAAACTCAGCATCATCACCACGGATCCGTATTCCGGCACTCATGTTGAGAAATGAGCGTCGAGTATGGTGGAAAGGAAAGGATCAGTAGAATGAAAGAAGAAAAACGGAAAGTCTACTACCTGTTCAGTCCGTTTCTGAGGATGTTCCATTGGATCATGGTGCTCTGCATTATCACGCTGTTCATCACGGGCCTCTTGATCACCAAGCCGGTCACCGTCATGGGCATTGAACCGACGTATACATCCCTGTCGATGGACTGGGTCAGAAATATCCATTTTATCGCGGCTTTCACTTTCTGTGCAGCATTTATCCTGCGCATTTACGGTTATATCCGCTATCCTGGCGACCGTCTTTTCCCGCGCGTCTGGAAAGGCTTCTTCTATCGCGATGTCATCGATGTCGCCCTGCATTACATGCTGTTGAAGCCGGGGCATGATCCGTACCTGCGCAATCCGCTGGCACGTTCTTCGTATGTGGCACTTTACGTCATGGTTCTCATTGAGATCCTGACGGGGTTTGCGATGTATTATATGACGGAGCCAAGCAACGTCGGCGGTATCCTGTTTGGCTGGGTCAATGTGGTGCTGGGTGACGAGCTGGTCACGCACTGGGTTCATCATATCGTTGCCTGGCTCATCATCCTCTTTGCCATCGGCCATGTCTACATGGTACTGCGTGCTGATGTCATGGAGGCGGAAGGCGAGGCCTCGAGCATGTTCTCCGGCGTGAAATTCCTGGAGCATGTACCGCTTGATGCACCGGAAATCGGCGAGGAAGGCCAGCCGAAAAAGAAATGAGGAATATTTCCCGTCAAGGGAATGAAGGAGGAACTTTTAAGTAACTAAAAGGGTGTTTAAAATATGAGCAAAAGTGTAGAAGTGTGCTAAAGACTCAAAAAATCCATTGAGTTAGTTTGTGCTGACTTTACAGCAGTCGGAACGGCTGGAAATAAGCCAGAGACGGTTGAGACAGTCCGTCTAACTACGGGATAGCACCCTGATGGTAGCCGTTGGACAGTGGTAAATGCGAGAACCAAGCAAGGCTGGCGAGCCAATACGCAAAAACAAAATATTATGAAAGGAGAAAGCTACTAGATGTAATCGACAGAATATCACAAACAAGATACTGTTGATATGTACCGGTGGCTAGTCGGGAATTTACGCCTTTTGAGTGCTATAAAAACGCCAGTAGCTTGTCCTTTGGGACGGAGAGAGCGAGTACGATGAATAAGGAACTACAAATCGTGAGATTGTAGCGAAACATCTTGACATAGATACGTTTGTCTATGTTTTAAGTAGCGGATATGACATAATGTGTAAAGAATGTGGTTGTGGCGAGACGAACGGCAATACGCGTCTCCAGTTCACGGTCAAAGGTTATACGGATGAAAGCGCAAAAGAAGTCGAGAAGGCTCTGCTGGGTCTCCCGGGCGTACTCTTTGTTCACATCCATGCACACGATGGTGAGACGACGGTAGACTACAGTCCTGCCAAGACGAAACTCATGGATATCCTGGGTGTCCTGCAGGCGCGTGGCCTGGAAGCCGCTTTATGATCGAGCCGTAACATGTCATACAGGAAACGCCTTCCCAGCTATCGAGATCAAAAGATGGCAGGGGGGCGTTTCTTGTCATGTGGGGGCATCCCCCCTGGGAGGTTTTTATGCATGAAATGGCAATCGCCGAGGGCATACTCGATATCGCACTCGATTATGCGCGGCAGAACAAGGCACGTCGCATTGCGGAAATCGGCCTGCTGATCGGCGAGATGTCCGGAGTGGTCGTCGAATCCTTGGAGTTTTCGTTCAACATGATTGCGAAGGGGACGATTGCTGAAAATGCCAAGCTTGTCGTCAAGCGCACGCCGCTCATCGGCCGCTGCACGAAATGCGGCAAGGAATTCCATGTGGAACATTACGATTTTTGGTGCCCGGAATGCAAGGATGGTGTCTTGTCCATCCTTTCGGGGCGCGAGATGCAGGTAGAATATCTGGAGGTGGATTAAGTGGCTGAAATTCAGGTCATGAAGAATATACTGGGAGAGAACGACCGCATCGCGGCTGAGAACCAAGCGCTGTTTCAGGCGAAGGGCGTCTACGTCATCAATCTCATGGGCTCACCGGGAGCGGGCAAGACATCGGTACTCGAAAAGACCATGGAGAGACTCAAGGACAAGCTCAAGATGGCTGTCATTGAAGGGGATCTTTTCACGAGCAAGGATGCGGATCGCATCGAGAAGCATGGCGTGCCGGTCATCCAGATCAATACGGCTGGCGGCTGTCATCTTGATGCACCGATGGTGCAGACGGTTGCCCAAAAGCTTGATCTCGATCATCTCGATCTGCTCGTCGTTGAGAATGTCGGCAATCTTGTCTGCCCGGCCGAGTTTGCCGTGGGCGAAGATGATAAGGGCGTGGTGCTTTCCATTACGGAAGGTGATGATAAACCCATGAAGTATCCACTGATCTTCAAGGAGTCGGCCATTGCGCTGCTCAACAAGGCAGATCTTTTGCCCTATTGCAATTTCGATATGGCTGCGGCTAAGGAAGACATCACGACCCTGCATCCGGGCATGACGGTCGTCGAGGTTTCCTGCACGAAAGAGACAGGGCTTGACACCTGGTGTGACTGGCTGCTTGCACGCGTCAAAGAGAAAAAGGAGAGGTGCGCAAAGTGAAAGATGCATTCGGTAATGGCAGCAAGCCGTCCGTAACACCGGACGATGTGCTTCATCCGGCTGAGGTCACGGTCCTTGGTGTCGGCAATATCATATTGCGTGATGAGGGCTTCGGGGTGCGCGTGGCAGAATATCTGGATCGTCATTATGAATTCCCGGGAGACGTGCAGATCATTGATGGCGGTACGCTCGGCATTGAACTCACACAGTATGTGACGGGGACGAAGAAACTCCTTGTCATCGATTCCATCAATGGCGGCGCTGCGCCTGGCACGCGCTTCCATCTCCGCAACGATGAAGTCATGGCGCATTTCCAGGACAAGCTCAGTGCGCATGAGGTGGGGATACAGGATGTCCTGGCGCTCTTGACGGTCACGGGCCACAAAGTCCCTGAAGTCGTCGTCCTCGGTGCGCAGCCTTTCGATCTGGAGGCTGGCGTAGAACTCAGTCCCGGCATGCTGGATCTTTTGCCCGCTGTGGTAGAAGAAGCAATCGGTGTCCTGAAGGACTGGGGCATTGCACCGCGCCCGCGCCAGGAAGTCCGGGCGATGGACTACGATATCGTCGCAGAAGAAGATGTCAAGAATCAGATGGAATGATCCGCACATGGAGGTTGATGGAAAATGTGTTTAGCCGTTCCCGCTAAGGTGATTGCTGTGGAAGATTCCGTGGGTAAGGTAGATATCGCAGGTGTTACGCGCGATATCAGCCTGATGCTCCTGCCGGAAACAAAAGTCGGGGATTTTGTACTCGTTCATGCCGGATTTGCCATCCAGACTGTAACGGCAGAAGAAGTCGAAGAAACCAATGCGCTGCTGGCTGAGATGAATGGTGCGCCGCGTACGGTTACAGACATCCCGGAAGGGGCAGCTGGAGGCCAGGTATGACGAAACAGGAAGAACGGGAACTCGCGTCCCGGCTGGTCAAAGAGATTGGCTGCATGGCAGAGCAGGCAGATCATACTCTGCGTTTCATGGAAGTCTGCGGTACCCATACAGTGGCTATTTTTCGTGCCGGCCTGCGCCAGATGCTCCCTCCCAAGGTGGAACTCGTATCCGGGCCGGGATGCCCGGTCTGCGTGACGCCCGATGATTATATGGACAAGGCCATCACTTATGCCAAGCGCGAGGATGTCATCATCACGACGTTCGGCGACATGCTCAAGGTTCCAGGCTCTGAGTCGAGCCTGATGGAGGCCAAAGCGGAAGGCGCGGACATCCGCATCGTTTATTCGCCACTCGACAGCCTGCAGGTGGCAAAAGACAATCCTGACAAGAAGGTCATTTTCCTCGCCGTTGGTTTTGAGACGACGGCTCCGACGGCGGCAGCTACGGTATTGGCCGCCAAGGAACAGGGCATCACGAATCTCTATATGCTGTCTGCGCAGAAACTTGTACCGCCGGCTCTGCGGGCCCTGCTCGATGATCCGGAGGTCCGCGTCGACGGCTTCATCCTGCCGGGACACGTATCGGTCATCACAGGCACGGAAGTCTTCTCGTTCCTCGTGGATGAGTACCATATGCCTGGCGTCGTCACGGGCTTTGAACCCCTGCAGATCTTGCGCTCGCTCTATCGCCTCATGAAGCAGGTGACGGAGGGGACGGCACGCATCGAGAATGAATATGGCAGTGTCGTTCACCCCGGTGGCAGCCCGGCGGCGCGCAAAGCAGCAGAACTCGTCTACGAGCCTGCTGATGCGGCTTGGCGCGGCATCGGCGTGATCCCGGGATCGGGATTGCGCATGCGGGAGGCCTTTGGTACATATGATATCGAACGTCTCTTGCCGCTCGATGTGCCGATGGGGCAGAACAAGCCTGGCTGCCGCTGTGGCGAAGTCCTGCGCGGTATCGTGACGCCGAAGGAATGCCCGCTCTTCGGCAAGGTATGTGTGCCGACGCATGCCGTAGGCCCCTGCATGGTTTCGGTGGAAGGTGTTTGTGCAGCCTGGTATAAATATGGACAAGGGAGATTTGAATATGGCAGATGAATACATTACTCTGGCGCATGGCGCTGGCGGCAAGATGAGCCAGGAACTCATGCAGGAGGTCATCCTGCCGGAGTTCTCGAATCCGCTGCTCGATGAACTCCACGATGGCGCTCAGGTGAAGATGAGCGGCAATGTGGCGTTCACGACGGATTCCTACGTCGTTCGTCCTCTGTTCTTTGCCGGTGGCAATATCGGCAAATTGGCCATCTGCGGCACGGTCAATGACCTTTCAATGACGGGCGCTGTACCGCGCTACATTTCAGTTGGCATGATCCTTGAAGAAGGCTTTCCCATCGCGGATCTTCGCAAGATCGCTCACACGATGCATGAGATGGCGGCAAAGGCCGGCGTTGCCATCGTCACTGGCGACACGAAGGTCGTTGAGCGCGGCAAGGCTGACGGTATCTTCATCAATACGGCCGGCATCGGTGACATTATCCCCGGCACGCATATCTCGCCGCGCCACGTGCAGCCGGGCATGAAGATCTTATTGTCCGGCTTTATCGGCGACCATGCGGCCACCATCCTGGCTGGCCGTCATGGCCTTGAGCTGCCGGATACGATCCAGACGGACTGTGCGCCGCTTAACTCCCTGACCAGAGCCATGTTGGCCGCGGCTCCGGATATCGCGGTGCTGCGCGACCCGACGCGCGGTGGTGTAGCCGCTGTACTCAATGAGATTGCCGAGGCTTCGCACTGCGGTATACTCATTGATGAAGATGCTCTGCCCGTGCGTCCGGAAGTCCAGGGCGTCTGCGATATCCTGGGCTTTGACCCGCTTTACCTGGCCAATGAGGGAAAATGCATCGCTTTCGTGCCGGCTGAGAAAGCCGATGAAGTACTTTCCGTGATGCGTGCCAATCCTTATGGCAAGGACGCTTGCCTCATTGGCGAGGTCACGTCTGAAGCGCCGGGCCAGGTTGGCCTGCGCACGGGCATCGGCGGCATCCGCATTGTCGATATGCCGCTGGGCAATCTCGTACCGCGCATCTGCTGACCTTGGAATCCATTCTTCGTTTGGAAAGTCTTTTGTCTTTTTCTCTGTTTCGTTGTATACTATAAAATATATGTATTGGCCAAGTGGCCATATGCTGAAGATATGAATAATACATAGAGACGACGTCACGGACGTTCGAGAAAGAAGAAAGCGGGATTATAGGATGAACTTTCGCAGGGTTGCGTGCCTGCTGGCCGTCTGCATGATGCTTTTGAGCAGTATTTGCCTGGCCGCGGAACATATGGAATTTGTCGATGCGAATGGTTCGACGGGGTACTATGTCGATGTTGATACGATCGCTCCGGAGACTGTGGTTGAGAATGATGTGCCGCGTACCCTTTGGAATGCGGATGTCGCCGTGGTGCGGGCAGATATCAATCGACGTTTTATCTACGCGATGCGTTTCGATCCAGACAGGAAAACGTATCAGATTTTCCATTCGGAGGTCCAGCGTTACGATACAAAGGATGTCCTGCAGTCGAGCGATACGGTGGAAGCACCGCATGCCTATGCGCCTTCTTCCCCGATGAATGAGATCGTGCAGTTCATTATCAGTACGGCATCCTCGTCCGCCAAGGAATAAGAGCCAGCCCGCAGGGGCCGGCTCTTTTTTCTGGAGGCAGGAGTTCCTGGAAAGAGGGGCATCTTCCGACAAAAAAAGAAGGACACCCTGAAGGTGTCCAAAAAGCAAGAACATAGTATAAAATATAAGTGCTTTTGAGTAGGTCGATCACTCGACAAATTCATTATAGCGGGGCAATGTTCCCTTGTCCAGCTGTTTTTCGTTTTGCCGTGATATTATTTTAGGAGCTTGTAACTGTTAAATAAAATATAGAATATAATAGGTATATATGGTATAATATGAGTATGAATACCTATAAACCGAAAGATTTTGCCAAGATGCTTGGTGTGACAGTCCGGACGCTCCAGAAGTGGGATGTTGCGG
>JAQYBD010000051.1 GCA_029338835.1 Selenomonadaceae bacterium
CAGCATCGCATCGTCTACCTCGCCGAGAAGCTCCGTCAGCGTCGTCGGCAGCCCGATTTCCCTGAGGAAGGCGGCGAGCTTCTCGATGCCTTTCAGGGCGATCTCGAGTGTCGTCTCGTCGTCTGCTTCCTCACCGTTCACGTCGAAGACGTTGCGGGCGAGGCGCGCGTATTGCTTGCGGGCGGCAGGGGCGAGATGGCGGTAAAGTGCTGGCTGGATGGCCGCGAGGCCGCAGCCGTGATTGCAGTTCGTGAAGGCGCCGAGCTGATGCTCAATCATATGCGCCTGGAAATCCGTGACTTTGCCGAGTTTCAGGATGCCGTTCTCGGCCATGGCCGCGGCCCAGAAGAGTTCGCTGCGTGCGTTCATATCTTCAGGGTCTTTGGCAACTTTGCGCGTGTTCTCAATGACGGAGCGCATGACGGCTTCGTTCATGCGGTCGGAGAGATTCGGCTGGCGCGGCGTGCCAAGATACGTCTCCATGCAGTGGGAAAGCGTATCGAACGCACCCGAGAGAACCTGTTTCTGCGGCACGGTCTTTGTGTAGTACGGATCCAACACGGCAAACGATGCCGGCGTACCCCAGAGAGCCCCTTTCCAGTTTTTCTCCTCGTACGTGATGACGGCGCCGGCATTCTGCTCGCTGCCCGTACCGGCGGCCGTGACAATCACGCCCATTGGGATGCCGTCCTGCGGGATTTTCTTTTCCTGGTATTCGTAGTCATACAGGTCACTGGTGAGCTTTGCCTGTGCCGATACGGCTTTGCAGCAGTCTGAGACGCTGCCGCCGCCAACGGCCAAAATAAAGTCGATCTTGTGATCACGGCAGAGTTTCGCACCTTCCTGGACTTTGGCATAAGTCGGATTGCTCATGATGCCCTGAAACTCCGTGACCTCTTTGCCCTGTTCCTGAAGAAGTGCCATGACTTCATCATAGATGCCGTTGCGTTTGATGCTGCCGCCGCCGTAGGCGAGCAGGACGTGCTTGCCGTACTTGGGCAGCTCGGCAGCGAGTGCCTCCTTCGCCGCGCCTTTGCCGAAATAGTTCTTTGTCGGATAGGTGAAAACGAAGTTTTCCATGTATATCATCCTTTCATTTTTTCGTTGTATTGCTTCATTGTTTTGTGTATACCAAACATCTTTCGAAATCCTTGCTGATTTCCTTTGACATCTTTATTCTACAAGGATGACGCCCATATGTACAATGCTGATTCCGCAATACGCTATGTGCCTCACGAATAGCAAATGGGTTACTCCTTAAAATACGCCAGGATCTTTTTCATATCCAATGTTGGGCTGGCCATATATTTAAGGAGCGATATGAGCAGAGTCAGGACCGGCATATCATTGCCCACAGCGGCCATGGCCTCGGGGCCGACAAATTGTCCGAGTCCGAGTACGTCTGTGCCATTGACGAGCTGCTCACATATAATGGTAAAGGCCACGGGCATGGCAAACCGGAAGAGCTTGCCAGCCAGCGGCCCCTGCAGAAAATTATCGGAACGATCAGTCATGGATCTTCCTCGAGCCGATGAAGAGGGAAATCTGCGGGTCCATTTCGTCGTAGATCGTACTCTTCTTCGTATCGAGAGAGCGGATGGCTTCCATATCCGTCTCGTCAAGCTGGAAATCAAAGACATTCATATTTTCTTCCATGCGTTCCTTATGCACGGACTTCGGGATGACGACGATCCCGCGCTGCAGCAGCCAGCGCAGCATGACCTGCCCCGTCGTCTTATTGTATTTATGGGCGATCTGCAGGAGAACCGGATTCTTGAAGACATCGTTGTTGCCCTCGGCAAACGGTGCCCAGGCTTCCTGCTGGATATGGTGCTGTTTCATGAAAGCTGCTTCATCCCATTTCTGGTTCCAGACGTTCGTCTCGATCTGGTTGACGGCAGGCTTTACCTCGTTGCAGTTGAAAAGATCCGCGAGGCGCTCATTCCAGAAGCTCGTCACGCCGATGGCGCGGAGGCGGCCTTCCTTGTAGAGGCGTTCCATAGCACGCCAGGCCCCGTAATAATCGCCATACGGTTTGTGGATGAGGTAAAGGTCGAGGTAATCGAGGCCAAGTTTCTTCATTGAAGTATCAAAAGCGTTCAGCGTATTGTCATAACCATGGTCCTGCACCCAGAGCTTCGTCGTCACGAAGAGCTCTTCGCGCGGCAAGCCGCTCTTTTTGATGGCCTCGCCGACACCTTCCTCATTGCCGTAAGATGCTGCCGTATCAATCAGACGATTATAATGGGCTCATGGATTTAGACCACCCGTGAATTTTTTAGGAGTGCATGATATAGTAGCAGTAATGAAACGGAGGTTGCTATCATGCCACGAAAAAAGTACACGGCTGAATTCAAAGCGAAGACTGTCCTGTCCATCTTGCAGGGCGACAAAGAGTTCAACGGCATTTGCTCCGAGAACGGCCTGAATCCCAATATGGTCCGAAAATGGAAGCAGGATTTCCTGCATCATGCCCATCGCGCGTTCAGCGCAAATTCTGAGAACAAGGCAACTCAGAGAAAGGAGGAAGACCTGAAGAAAAAGAATGACCAGATGATCAAGACCATCGGCCAGCTGACGCTCGAACGCGACTTTCTTCAGGGCTGCTTTCGCCAAGCTGGAGCTCCCCTCTCAGACATCCCGGAATATGATCCAAAAGGGTAGTTCCTTGTCCATACGCCGTCAGTGCGCCTTGCTGGGGCTGAACCGCTCCAGCCTGTTCTATACGCCGCATGAGCCGATGAGCAAAGCTCCTGCCTTCGACGAGGCCGTTATGGCCCGTATTGATTTCTGGCATACTAGGTGTCCTTATCTCGGCTCCCGCAAGCTTGTCACAAAGCTGCAAGAGGATGACGTGCAGGTCTGCCGCAAGACAGTGCGCCGCCTGATGCAGAAGATGGGGATTTACGCCGTCTATCCCAAGCCGAACCTTTCCAAGCGTAATTTCGAGGAGGCCATCGTGCCATATCTGCTGCGGAACTACACCGCGTCCTTCCCAAACCAGGTGTGGTCTATTGACATCACCTACATCCCGATGCCGCATGGGCACATGTACCTGACAGCAATCATCGACTGGAACAGCCGTCGCATCGTCAGGCATCATCTTTCAGACAGCCTCGAGGTAAGCAACGTCGTACAGGCAGTGAGGGAGACTGTTGAGAAATACGGCATTCCGGCCATCATCAACTCGGACCAGGGCAGCCAATTCACAAGCAAGGAATACAAGGAGCTGCTTC
>JAQYBD010000052.1 GCA_029338835.1 Selenomonadaceae bacterium
AGCGTTATATCAAACGAAAGTAGCTGCCTGCTTCGGCAGGGCAAAATCGGACGCAATGAAACAGGAAGGATGTTTGTGAAGACATTCAAAGTGTAAATTTGTATAGTATAAAATAGATATTTACAGATTTATCGTAGCGGAGGTGAGAGATGACCTTGGCATGTGGTTTTGGTTGTTTGGCGGCAAGCAGGGAAATGGCAAGG
The DNA here is from genome assembly GCA_029338835.1 of Selenomonadaceae bacterium. Taxonomy (GTDB): domain Bacteria; phylum Bacillota; class Negativicutes; order Selenomonadales; family Selenomonadaceae; genus Mitsuokella. The sequence continues at coordinate 204 of JAQYBD010000052.1, forward strand.
GCTTGTCGAATGATAGAAACAAGAATACCGGATGAAGGAAGGCGATACGATGCGCAGAGCTCATGATAAGTTGACGAATGGAGAGCTTTATTGGCCGATGGATGATAGTCTGATGGAGGATCAGTTTGATTGCATGGAGAAGCTCTATGATTATAATATGACACGGCCGCATGAACAGGAGAAGCGGCAGGCGCTTTTGCGGGAGATGCTGGCGGAGATGGGCGAGGATTGCTATATCGAGCCGCCGCTGCATGCGAATTGGGGCGGGCGTCATCTGCATCTCGGCCGTCAGGTTTATGCGAATTACAACTTGACGGCAGTGGATGACGGTGAGATCTTTATCGGGGATTATACGATGATCGGCCCGAATGTGACATTGGCTACGCCGAATCATCCGCTGGCACCGGAGCTGCGCGAGCAGGGGTATCAGTACAATCTGCCCATCCATATCGGCAGGAATGTCTGGCTGGGCGCCGGAGTCATCGTGGTGCCGGGCGTGACGATTGGCGATAATTCCGTGATTGGGGCAGGCAGCGTGGTGACAAAGGACATTCCCGCGAATGTGCTGGCATTCGGTGTGCCGTGCTGCGTGCAGCGTGAGCTGGGGGATGCGGACTGGCAGTTCTACCACAAGGGGCGCCCCGTGCCGCAGGAGCTTTTGAAATTCCGCCGTACGGGCGAGGACTGACGGCATGAGCTGGACGGTTTGAGAAGTGAAGGTGATTTTTTGGACGAAGAGAAGGATCCACAGGTGCGCGTGATGTCGCGCCGGGAAAAAGAGGATTATCAGGGAGTCACGATTGATGAGAATCCGGATACGGAGGAGGAGTGCGTGGAGAGGCCGCGTCCGCATTCTCGCATTTATGTGCATTCCTCGTTTGGCGATACGGGTCTTAGACGGATGGGCTGGGGGACGAAGCTGCTGCTCGTGGTGGGTGGCGCGGCGCTTTTGGCGTTTTTGTTCTTTGTGGCGCTGCCGGCGCTCCTGCTGCTTGTCGGTGCGGCTGCGGCAGTCTGGCTCATCATGCGCCTGATTTCCGGCTGAGCTGCATAAGGCGGCATGTTGCCTCGTGAAACGCACAAGTTCCCGACTTGTGCGTTTTCGGCATGGTCTTGCAAATGAAGCGGAAAGGAGCGGTTTTCATGGGTACGGTTCTTTTGCTGATTATGGTTTTGGGTGTGGTTATTTTTGTGGCTAACCGCATATCGCCGCCAGCAAAGCAAGCGATTTCTTCCAGGCGTGCGGATGCCAGCAATCCTCCGGTGCATAAGTCTGTGGCGGGGGCAAGGCCTGCGGCACCTGCGTCTTCTTCGCTGCACCAGACTCCTTCTGGCGTGGTGCGCCCGCCTGTGCTGACGGCAGATCAGCGGCAGGCGCTGCGCGATATCCGTCGACAGCGTGCGCAGGAGCGTCAGCATGACAGCCGCATGGCGGCTGCAGCGGGGCTTGCGGGTGTGGTAGCCGGTGCGGCGCTCATGCATCATCATGACGCAGAGGCAACACAAGCCCATATCGATCAAGCGGCCGCCATGCAGCGCGATGCCCTGGCGCAGCAGGCTGATGATTATGATGATGGCGGTGCCGATATGGATTTTGATGATACGGATTGGGACGACGATACGAATGATTGGCACGATGATGACGATGCGGATTGGTCCGAAGATGACGACGAGGACTACAGCAGCGATTCCGGGCAGGATGATGACTATGACGATTATGGCTACGGGGGATCTTCGGATTATGGCCATGACGATTACGGTTATGGCGATGATGATTATAGCGGCGGTTATGATGGCAATGATGGCTATCATGATTATGATGGCGGTGGCGGCTATGATGGCGGCGACGGAGGAGACGGCGGGGACTTCTTCTGATCCTTGATTTTGTAGTCCTGTGCGTGTGTATATATTCGGGAGGACAAGACAGATGTTTCGTGATTTGGCGCGCATGACGGCACAGCTCAAGGGGCTTCGTTATGAAGGGGCTTTGATTGGCCGGGCAATCTGGGAGCGCAGGTCCGGTGATACGGAGGGAGTTCCCCGTGTGCTGCGTGACCAGCATGGTGTGATGGAACTCATGGCGGCCGATGCCTCGGGGCGTCTGACGCTCGTGATGATGCTGGGTCATGCGGCACCCGTTCCGCCGCAGCCGTCTGAGTGCGGGCAGGAGCCGGCTGCTGTGCGGCAGCTGCGCTTGTCCGTGGTGGGAGACGTTCCTGCAAAAGTCCTTCGGCTGCGGTTTTCAGCGGAGGATGTTCACGCTTTTGTGCGGGCGGTCGGGGATACGAATCCCTTGCATGCGGGCATGAGGCCTTTGGTGCCAGGACTGGCCATTCTTGAAGCGGCGTTGCTGCATCCGGCTCTGGCCGGAGCGACGCGTGCCGAGTTGCGTTTCCATGGCGCTTCGTTTGCCGGAGATGAGATTGAACTCACGGTCCGGACAGCTGGTCCTCGACGTCAGGCATGATGTTGCGATTACGATGCTGGCGGCAGTTTATCGTCAACTTACCGATTATGGGTTGTTGACGATAAGCTGCTGCTATTTTATAATAAAAAACGTGTGCAGCATTCCTGCTGACTGGATTCATGCGTTCTTCCGCTTTGCAAAGCGAGGCGCGAGAAAAGAGGTAATTTATCTATGTATTCGCAATCATCTTCCTTGACCGTACGTGATATGACCAAGATGGCACTCTGTGTGGCGTTTTGCTGCGTGACGGCGTACATTTCGTTCCCGCTGCCGTTTACGCCGGGGATGGTCACGGCGCTGACGCTGGCACTCGGCGTGACGGCTTTCGTACTGACGCCGAAGCAGACGCTGATCGCCCTGCTCATCTACACGCTGCTGGGTGTGGTGGGGTTGCCGGTCTTTGTCGGCGGCACAGCTGGACTCGGCAAGCTGTTCGGGCCGACGGGCGGCTATATCTTTGCTTGGATTGTCGTGTATCCGATCATCAGTGCGCTCAAGGGCAATCGGCCAAGCTTCAAGCGGTATGCGCTGGTCGATATCGTTATCGGCATTCCTGTGACGTATATCGGTGGCCTCATCTCGATGATGCTCGTCATGGATGTCAGCCTCGAGGCAGCGCTTGTCATGGCCGTCCTGCCGTATATCCCCGGGGATATCATGAAGTGCCTGATGGCGGCTTTCCTCGGTGCAAAGGTCAATGAAGCCGTCGAGAAATGGAGCTGAGCTTTCGATGAAGGGCGAAGCGGTTTATATCCTGGGGGGGCTGCGCACGCCGATAACGCATCGTGGCGGCGCATTGGCTCATGTGCGTCCGGAAGAGCTGGGCAGCACGGTGATCCGGGCATTGCTTGCGCGGTATGGTTTGCCCGCCAACGCGCTTTCCGGCGTGCTGGCGGGCAATGCTGTGGGGACGGGCGGCAATCTGGCGCGGTTGACGGCGCTGTTGGCGGGCATCCCGGAAGAAGTGCCGGCCTGTACGGTCGATATGCAGTGCGCTTCGGCCGCAGCAGCCATCTCGCTGGCGGCGGCAAAGCTTGCCTCTGGCCAGGGAGAGCTGTTTTTGGCGGGCGGCATGGAGAGTGCTTCGCTGCAGCCTTTGCGCATTTATGCAGAGCATGATCCGCGGTACTCTCTGGTGCCGGGAGGCGCGTACAAGACGGCACAGTTTGCACCGGGCGATGTTGCGCCGGATGCGATGCTCAAGGGGGCAGAACGCGTGATGGAGGCGGAGCAGGTGACGCGGGCGGAACTCGATGCCTTTGTACTGCGCAGCCATCACCTGGCCGGAGAGGCCGTGAAGCAGGGGCTGCTGGCTGACGTGATTGTTCCCGTGGGCGACTGCCGACGGGACAGTGGCATCCGGCCGCGCCTTTCGCAGCGCCTGCTCGACCGGCTGCTGCCGCATTTTGGCCCGGGGACGCTTCTGGATGCCGGCAATGCCTGTGCCATCCATGACGGGGCGGCATTCCTGCTGCTGGCAAATGGTGATTTCCTGCGCCGTCATTCCCTGCAGCCAGCTGCGCGCATCGTGGCGACGGCTGCAGTTGGCGGCAGGCCGGATGAGAGCCCACGCGGTGCGATGCGCACGGCCGATGTCCTGCTGCACCGCCAGGGGCTTCGTTATGAAAATCTGGCGGCCATTGAGTTCAATGAAGCGTTTGCCGTCATCGATGTGCTGTTTGACCGCGCGCATCCAGGATGCCTGGCCCGCTATAACCGTCTTGGCGGGGCGCTTGCGTACGGCCATCCGTACGGGGCATCGGGCGCGATCATCGCTTTGCATCTGCTGCAGTCGCTGAAGCTTGCAGGCGGCGGTCTGGGCCTTTTGTCCATCGCGGGCGCCGGCGGTATGGGAGAAGCCATCTTGCTGGAACGAATGGCGGGAGGAAATGTGGTGAATCCGGATAGAGGGGAAGTGCGCGCACATGCGTGAAAGAATCGGGAATCTTGAAAAACGCAACGTGGATGGCGAAAAAAGAGGCTTGGGGAATTATGCAGCGTTGCTTTTCTGGCAGGCTCGTCGTCAGCCGCAGAGGGAGGCTCTGGTCATCGATGATGAGAGCCTGACGTATGAGATGCTCTGGCAGCGCGTGGCCTCCATGGCCCTGGCGGCTTCTTCGCTCGGAGTGCACGGCGATGTGCTGGTAGAGGCCGATGACTTCCTCGAACAGGCCATAGCTTTCCTGGCCCTGCAGGCCGTCGGAGTCCGTCCCATCCTGCTGCATCATGGAATGAGACCGGAAGACCTCCAGGCAATCTTGCAGGAGAATCACCTGCAGGGCATCTGGCGCTGCAGGTCGGGCGGTGTGCAGCTCTTTGATGCTTCGGGACTGCCGGAGCAGCCGCATGAGGAGGCCGATATCCTCGGGGTGCTGAGTTCCGGTTCGACGGGGACACCGAAGGTCATGTATCGCACGTATGAGAGCTGGTCAGGCTTCTTTCCCGTGCAGGATGAGATCTTTAGCATCGATGGAGAGACCGTCTTGTTCCTGCAGGGCAGCCTGAGCTTTACGGGGAACACGAACAGCTGGCTTTCCGTGCTTTATGAAGGCGGCACGGTCGTGACGAGCCGGTTGATGCGCTGCCATGTCTGGGAAGAGCTGTTGCGCCGTCATGCGGTGGATGTGCTTTATCTCGTGCCGACGAAACTACAGCTCCTGGGGCGGGCGATGACAGCGCCGTATGATGGGCTCCGGATGCTTTTCACGGGGTCGCAGCTGCTGACGCCTGCCATGCTGCGTCGTCTGCAGCAGCTTTTTCCCGCAGGTGCGATACTGCTCTATTATGGAGCGAGCGAACTCAATTACATTACGTATGCCATCTGTGAGGATCCGGATCGGGACAGCAGCAATCTCGGCCGGCCCTTTCCGGGCATCCGTGTGAGTGTCGGGGATGACGGCCTCATCTATGTCGACACGCCGTATCATGTGAGTGGTGCCAGGATTCCCTTTACGGTCAAGGATACAGGACATCTGAATGAAAAGGGAGAACTGATTTTTGGTGGCCGGCGTGCGGCCTGGATCAACAAAGGTGGCGTCAAGCTCAGCACTGTCCGCCTTGAACTCTTGTTGAAGGCTTTGCCGGGGGTGGCAGATGCAGTGGTCCTCCCCGTGAAGGATCGCTTGCGCGGCGATGCTGCGGCTGCGTTCCTTGTCGCGGAGAAAGGGGAAGGGGAGCAGGCAATCCGCCGGACAGTGCGCCAGTCCCTGAAACCCGTTGAAGTCCCGGACAGCTTGATCTTTCTGCCGCAGATTCCGCTCAATGACCGAGGCAAGGTAGATCGCAATGCCCTGAGACGCCTTTTGGCGTCCGCAGGAGCGTGAAAAAATGGGAAAATAAAAATGAAGAATGGCTTGACAAGGGGATACTAGGCTCATATAATAAAGCCATCGACAAAAGCGATGCGAAAGACATGGCTGCGGAGGACACCCTCTTACAGAGAGACGTGCATTTGCTGAGAGTGCGTCAAGAGCATGCCGCAGTTACCCCTTTCAAGCTTCCCCGCCGAATGCCCTTGGTGAGTAGGCGGGGACGGAGTACATCCTTCGTTAACAAATGCTGAGTGGTCATCTTGCGGCAAAGGCAGGATGGCAATCAGGGTGGAACCACGATGCTTAAGCTTCGTCCCTCATCGGGACGGAGCTTTTTTGATTTTCCTATTTTCAAGGAGGGCATACATTATGTTGAAGATCAGCATGAAAGATGGTGCTGTACGCGAGGTTGCGGCCGGCGTCAGCATCCAGGATTTCGTGAAACAAGTAAGCAACAGCCTCGCAAAGAAAGTCCTGGCTGCCAAGGTAGACGGCGAGACGAAAGATCTCGCGACTGTACTCGATAAAGACTGCAAGGTAGAGTTCCTGACGTTTGAGGATGAGGATGGCCGCTGGGCGCTGCGTCATACGGCTTCCCACATCCTGGCTCAAGCTGTGAAACGTCTCTATAAGGATGCCAATGTCAAGCTGGCCATCGGTCCGGCCATCGACAATGGTTTCTACTACGATTTCGATATGGATCATCAGCTTTCGGAAGCCGACCTTGCCGACATCGAGAAAGAGATGAAGAAAATCGTCAAGGAGAACCTCAAGCTCGAGCGCAAGGAAGTCAGCCGCGAGGAAGCTCTGGCTTTCTTCAAGGAGAAGAATGAGGACTATAAGGTCGAACTCATCGAGGATCTGCCGGCAGGCGAGAAGATCACGATGTACACGCAGGGCGAGTTCACGGATCTCTGCGCTGGCCCGCACGTCGTTTCGACGGGCAAGGTCAAGGCTTTGAAGCTCATGAGCATTGCCGGTGCCTACTGGCGCGGCGATGAACACAACAAGATGCTGCAGCGCATCTATGGCACGGCCTTTGAGAAGCAGGCTGACCTTGACGCGTATCTGCACATGCTCGAGGAAGCCAAGAAGCGCGATCACCGCAAGCTCGGCAAGCAGCTCGACCTCTTCAGCCTGCATGAGGAAGGCCCGGGTTTCCCGTTCTTCCATCCAAACGGCATGGTCATCCGCAATGAACTCATCAATTACTGGCGTGAGGTGCATCGCCGCTATGGCTATCAGGAAATCAAGACGCCGATCATCCTGAACCGTCAGCTCTGGGAGACGTCTGGTCACTGGGATCACTACAAAGAGAACATGTACTTCACGAAGATTGACGGCGAAGATTATGCCATCAAGCCGATGAACTGCCCGGGCGGCATGCTCGTCTACAACTCCAGGCAGCACAGCTACCGCGATCTGCCGCTGCGCCTCGGCGAACTCGGTCTCGTCCATCGCCATGAGAAATCCGGCGAACTCCACGGCCTGTTCCGTGTCCGCAACTTCACGCAGGATGATGCGCATCTCTTCGTTACGCCGGATCAGGTCGAGGAGGAGATCCAGCATACGATCGATCTCTTCGATGAAGTGTACAAGACGTTCGGTCTGACGTATGTCGCTGAACTCTCCACGCGTCCGGACAATTCCATGGGTTCGGATGAGGATTGGGAACGCGCAACGAATGGCCTGCGCAAAGCTCTCGAGCATCGCGGCCTCGACTACATCGTCAATGAGGGCGATGGTGCGTTCTACGGCCCGAAGATCGACTTCCATCTCAAGGATTCCATCGGCCGTACGTGGCAGTGCGGTACGATCCAGTACGACATGCAGATGCCGGAGAAATTCAATCTGACGTACATCGGTGAGGATGGCGAGAAGCATCGCCCCATCATGCTGCATCGTGTCGTTTACGGCTCCATCGAGCGCTTCATCGGCATCCTCATCGAGAACTACGCTGGTGCGTTCCCGGTCTGGTTTGCACCGGTACAGGCACGTATCCTGCCAATCACGGAGCGTCAGGGTGAATATGCGCACCAGCTTTGCCAGCAGATGTTCGATCTCGGCCTGCGTGTCGAAGTGGATGACCGCAACGAGAAGGTCGGCTACAAGATCCGTGAAGCACAGGTCAAGAAAACGCCGTACACGCTCGTCATCGGTGACCAGGAGATGGAGAATGGTACGGTCACGGTCCGCAAGTACGGCGAGAAGAACAATGGCCAGTCCATGAAGGTCGAAGAGTTCATCGCTTACCTGCAGGACAAGGTCAAGACGAGAGTACAGGAATATTGATATTTTGTCTGGATTTGACAAAAGCATGGTTGACAAGGCGATATCCTCATGATATACTTGTCAAGTACGAAACAAGAAGGAGCCACCGCTTCTCACCTGCTGACACAAGGCCAGTCGGGTTTATAGCATGAAACGATGAGAGGTGGCTTTGTGCCGCCTCTTTTTTCTTTCTTATTTATACATTATCTTGTAGGAGGTGTTTTTACCATTAGCAGGGAATCGTTACGCATCAACGAACAGATCCACATCCGCGAAGTCCGCGTGACCAGCGCCACGGGCGAACAACTCGGCATCATGCCGACTCGCGAAGCACTGCGCATGGCAGAGGAACAGCATCTTGATCTCGTCGAGGTCGCTCCGAAGGCCAAGCCGCCGGTCTGCCGCATCATGGATTTCGGCAAGTACCGCTATGAGCAGCAGAAACGGGAGAAGGAAGCGAAGAAGAAACAGAAGACCATCAACATCACAGAGGTCAAGCTTCGCCCGAACATTGAGCAACACGATTTTGACGTCAAGTTGAAGAATGCACTTCGCTTTGTCGAGGAAGGGAATAAGGTCAAGGTAACGATCATGTTCCGTGGCCGCGAGCTTTCGCATCCGGAACTCGGCAAGGAGGTACTCGCTCGCGTGGCTGCACAGCTCGGAGACCGCGTCTCCGTCGAGCGCAATGCCAAACTTGAAGGAAAAAATATGACGATGATCGTCGCACCGAAGGTGCAGAAGGCATCGAAGAAAAAGTCGAACAAGACGCAGATTAAGGGAGGAAACAGTAATGCCGAAGATTAAGACTCGCAGAGCTGCAGCAAAACGCTTTTCCGTAACGGGCAGCGGTGAATTCAAACGTAACAAGGCTTTCAAGAGCCACATCCTGGAGAAGAAGTCTCCGAAGCGCAAGCGCAACCTGCGCAAGGCTACGCTCGTAGCTGGCGCTGATTTTGGCCGCGTAAAGAACATGCTCCCGAACGGTTAATCCCAGGGACTGACGATAGATAGATTTTAGGAGGATAAGAACATGCCAAGAGTTAAAGTAGGCGTGACTGCACATAGACGTCATAAGAAGATCCTGAAGCTCGCAAAGGGCTACAAAGGTTCCAAGAGCAAACAGTTCAAGAAAGCAAATGAGACCGTCATGAAGGCTCTCTACTATGCACGCCGTGACCGTCGTGCCAAGAAGGGCAACTTCCGTCGTCTCTGGATCGCTCGTATCAATGCCGCTGCTCGCACGAACGGCATTTCCTATAGCAAGCTCATCAACGGCCTGACGAAGGCTGGTGTTGAAGTCAACCGCAAGATGCTGGCTGACCTCGCCATCTCCGATGAGAAGGCTTTCGCACAGCTCGTTGCTGTTGCCAAGGAGAACCAGTAATTCGTTATCCCGGTGATATCCCGGTAACGATGCGGGCCCGTCGAAGTCCTGCTTGTTGAAGCAGAGCCTCGCGGGCCCGTTTTCTCATATAGTTTTATTGTTTTTGGATAAAGGGCAAGACGAAGCAGAGAACGATGGGGGGAGACGGTGATGGCAGAACGCATTGACAGTCCGGCCAACAAGAAAATCAAGCAGATGGAGAGCCTGCTCTTGCGCAAGCATCGGCAGAAGCAAGGGCTTTTCCGCGTGGAGGGCGTGCGCCTCGCGGAGATGGCTGCTGCATCCGGCTGGCAGCTTGAATTCGGCCTCTATACGCAGGAACTTGCGAAGAAGGAACGCGGCAGCCGACTGCTGCAGGCACTCAAACCACTCGGCCCGCTCTATGAGATCTCGGAATCCTTGGCAAGGCGTGTAGCCGCGACGGATACGCCGCAGGGCATCTTCCTTGTCATGCGCCAGCCGTCGTGGCAATCCATGGAGCTCCGGACGACAGGCGCTGCGCTCTATGTGGTACTCGACGGCGTGCAGGATCCTGGCAATGCCGGCACGATCATCCGCACGGCTGATGCAATCGGCGCAGATGGCGTCATCCTGATGAAGGGATCCGTCGATATCTACAGCGACAAAGTCGTGCGTGCTTCAATGGGTTCGATTTTCCATCTGCCGATCCTGCATGACATGGAGCCTGCCGCACTCTGTGCGCTGGCGAAGCGTGAAGGCTGGCAGCTCCTGGCCACGGCGCTTGACGAGACGGCACAGCCGCTTTTTGCGGCGGATTTCCGTCCGTCGTCAGTCATCATCTTCGGCAATGAAGGGAATGGGGTCTCCAGGGAGCTGCTCGCAGCGGCGCAGAAAGTCTACATCCCGATGTACGGCCGTGCGGAGTCGCTCAACGTCGGTGTCTCGGCAGCCGTCGTGCTTTATGAAGCGGTGCGCCAGCGCCGCTTTCAGCCTTTGCCCCAGACGAGGTAAACGCCGAGGATCCCTTTTTGCAGGGAGACGTGGAAGGTATCCTGCGGCGGTTCGAGGACATTGCTGACGGCGCGGGGTAGGAGCTGCGGAAGTGTGGCGTCCTGCAGCGGCCAGTGTACTCCGGTGATGGTCACGCCTTCTGCAAGTGGTGTGAGCGGCAGCAGGGAGATGGCCGTGGGACAGGCATGGCAGGTGATGGTGATGTCCTCGCCGTCTTTGAGGTAAAAGAGGGCTTCACATTCATCGGCCAGCACGCAGCGCAAGGGAGCTGCAGCACAGCTGAAAATCGTGCTGCAGGCATGGTCAAAGCGGCCGCCGAAAACTCCGGTGAGCAGTGCGGCTGGCATGCCCTGTTCGTGGGCAATCGTCAGTGCCAGCTGCGTGTCCGTGTCGTCTTTTTCGGGCGGGAAGGCATATATGGGGATGCCGGTATCTTGCGCCTGCTGCCAGGCCGCGGGCGTGGCGCTGTCGCCGTCGCCGATGAGGCAGGCGGGGCGGAGTCCCGCTCTTTGGCAGGCATCAAGGCCGTGGTCGACGGCGATGAGCCGGCGGCCGTTGGCGGCCTCCTGCAGCCAATGGGGTTCCGGGGGGCGTCCTCCGCTCACGAGCAGGCCGGTTGTCTCTGGTACGGCCGGTGATGAAGAAACAGCAGTGAGCTGCGGCAGATGAAATCGATGCTCGGACATGAACATTACCTCGCTTTTTTATCGAATCACATGATATACTACTATTAGGATAACATTTACCAAGAAAGGATGGAAGTCATATGGTCAAATACACGTATTATGGTCATGCCTGTTTCCTGCTCGATGATGGGAAGTACAAGGTGCTTTGCGATCCGTTCCTGACGGGCAATCCGAAGGCGACGATCACGCCGGCGGAAGTGGATTGCGATTATATTCTCATCACGCATGCACACAGCGATCATCTCGGCGATGCACCGGAGATCGCGGGTCGCACGGGGGCGGAACTCGTGGGCATTCCCGAGGTCCTGGCTGTCTGTGAGGATCGCTTGCCCGGTCTCAAGCAGCATCCGATGAACCTCGGCGGTTCGCTGACGCTGCCGTTCGGCAAGGTGCGCATGACACTCGCGCAGCACAGCGCAGGTGTTGCGGGCGGCGTGGCCTGCGGCTATGTCATCTACATGGGAGACCTGGTCATTTACTTTGCCGGCGATACGGCACTCTTCAGCGACATGCAGCTCATTGGTCACAAGGATACGCTCGATTATGCCATCCTGCCGATTGGTGACAATTATACGATGGGCCTTGAGGATGCGGCCATGGCTGCGCAGCTCCTCAATGTACCGCATGTGATCCCCGTGCATTACAACACCTGGCCCATCATCAATCAGGATGTGCGCCATTACAAGGAAATCACGGAAGCAATGACGCGCGCTGAGGTGCATATTGTCGAGCCGGGTGAAACGAAAGAATTGTGAGGGCAGAGGTGTCAGCGGAGATGTCAACAGCGGCGGCTGCGTCAGGCAAGGCCGGCCAGTCCGGCAAAGATAAAGTCATTGTCATCCTGGGACCCACGGCCTCCGGCAAGACGGCCCTGTCGCTCGATTTAGCCGAGCGGCTCGGCACAGAGATCATTTCGGGTGACTCGATGCTCGTCTACAAAGGCTTTGATATCGGCACAGCCAAGCCGACGCTGGAAGAACGGCGCGGTATCCGGCACCATCTCATCGATATCCTGGAGCCTGCACAGGTGTACAGCGTGACGCAGTTCCAGCAGCAGGCCGGTACCATCATCCGGGAACTCAATGCAGAGGGGCGTATCCCCATCATCGCAGGTGGTACGGGGCTTTATCTGAAGGCATTGCTTGAGGATTATACCTTCAATGAGACAGGGGAACATCAGGCATTCCGTGAAGAGATGCGCGCGTTCTGCGAGCGTGAGGGGCGTGAGGCCCTTTACGCCCGGCTCGTGCAGGCAGATCCAAGATCGGCGAAGACGATTCACGCACATAATATCCCGCGCGTCATCCGGGCGCTTGAGGTCGCGTATTTCGGCGGCGAACAGATTTCGCGCAGCCGTGCGTATGACGATGGACAGGAGCTGGCTTACGATGCGTTTGTCGTCGGCCTTGCCTGGGAGCGCCCAGCTCTCTATGCGCGCATCAACCGTCGCGTCGACCTCATGATGGAAGCGGGGCTGGAGCAGGAGGTGCGCACTTTGCTTGATGCGCATGTGACGCGCGAGATGCCTGCGATGAAGGGGATTGGCTATAAGGAAATGGCAGCGTATCTGGCAGGTGAATGGACGCGCGAGGACGCGATTGATGCCATCAAGAAGGGAACGCGTCATTTTGCGAAGCGCCAGCTGACCTGGTATCGCAAGATGCCGTATATTCACTGGTATGCGTTGGATGATTGCTCAGAGCAGGAACTTTTCGCAGACGTTTTGCAGGATCTGGCAGGATTTTGGCCAAAGGAGTCGAATCTCTTTACATGACAGCAATCATAGAAGTAAGGGGGATTTATTCCTATGCCAAATAAGACAATCAACTTGCAGGACAGTTTCTTGAATCAAGTACGCAAGGAGAATATCGCCGTGACGATCCATCTCATCAATGGCTTCCAGATCAAAGGGAATGTCAAGGGATTCGATAATTTCACGGTGGTCCTCGAGAGCATGGGCAAGCAGCAGATGGTGTACAAGCACGCCATCTCCACAATCACGCCGGCACGCCCGGTCAAGGGAGCGTTTGCCGTAACCGGTGAGAAGAAGAGCGAAGAGGCCTGAGCCTTTTTGCCTGCCTAGGTCCTTCTCTGCGCACATTGCGTGCAGAAGGGCCTTTTTGGTGTCTGTTTTTGGTATCTGGTAGAAGAGCTTGGACAAGAAAGGATGCATGGCATGGATAAGGATATGGTCACGGAGAAGGGGATCAGGGGGCGCGGCTTTGCTGTCGTGTCTTCGTATGAGGGAGCGGGGATTGTGCTGCCGCAGCGCAAGACGGCGGCGAGCGCTGGTTACGATCTTGAGGCTGCGGAGCGGACGGTCATCGGCCCACAGCAGATGGCCATGGTGCCGACGGGACTCAAAGCGTATATGCAGCCGGATGAGATGCTGACAATCCACATCCGTTCGAGCCTGGCTGTCAAGCGCGGGCTCGTGTTGATGAACAACGTGGGCATTGTCGATGCGGATTATTATAATAATGAAGAGAATGAGGGACATATCTATATTGCGCTCTGGAATCGCGGGCAGGAAGCGGTCGTCATCGAACGCGGCGAACGCATTGCACAGGGCATCTTCCAGAAGTATCTGACGGTAACGGAGGATGCAGCTGGCCTGGGCAGCGTGCGCACAGGCGGTTTCGGTTCAACGGGTCGGTCATAAGGGGGGAGCCGCGTGAAAGACGATAAGGATGCGATGGGCGAGCTTGGCATGGACCTTTTTGCTGGCCCCGCTGCCGGATCTTCTGTGGCGGGAAGTTTTGCAGGCAGCGTGCCTGCTGGCGAGGCAGGCGGCGCTCTGCATGCGTTCGAGCCGCTGGCACAGCGCATGCGGCCGCGGAATTTTGCGGAATTCATCGGTCAGCAGGAAGCGGTGGGGGCTGGTCATTTCCTGCGCCGCATGATCGAGAGCGACCAGATCCCGTCGCTGATTTTCTATGGGCCTCCAGGGACGGGCAAGACGACGCTGGCGCAGATGATTGCGCAGATGACACACAGCGATTTCAAGAAACTCAATGCCGTTTCCGCAGGCATTGCTGATATCCGCAAGATTGTCAAGGAAGCCGATGAGACCCGGCGCTATTATCAGCGCCGCACTATTGTTTTCATCGATGAGATCCATCGCTTCAACAAGAGCCAGCAGGATGTCCTCCTGCCTTATGTGGAGGACGGGCGTCTCATACTCATCGGTGCGACGACGGAAAATCCGTTCTTTGAGGTCAATCATGCGCTGCTTTCCCGTGTGCGCATCGTGCGGCTGCGTCCGCTGACCGATGGACAATTGCTCGCTATCCTCAAGCGGGCTCTCACGGATGAGGAACGTGGGCTCGGCAGCCGGAAAATCACGGCGGATGAGCAGGTGCTGCAGGTCATCGCCCAGCTGGCGAACGGCGATGCACGCATGGCGCTCAATCTGCTCGAAGGTGCAGCCGCACTGCTGCCGCCAGAGGGCGGCGTACTCACGATGGCTCTGCTTGATGAGATCACGGGCGAGCGTGTGCAGCGGTATGATAAGACGGGCGACAACCATTACGATACGGTTTCCGCTTTCATCAAGAGCATGCGCGGCAGCGACCCCGATGCTGCGCTTCATTATCTGGCGCGCATGCTGGCTGCCGGAGAGGATACGAATTTTATCGCGCGCCGCATCGCCATCTGTGCAGCAGAGGATGTGGGCAATGCGGATCCGCTGGCACTTGTCGTCGCGATGTCGGCTGTGCAGGCTGTGCAGTTCGTTGGCATGCCGGAAGCGCGGATCCCTTTGGCGCAGGCCGTGACGTACATTGCTTCATCACCAAAGTCGAATGCGGCGTATCTTGGCATCGATGCGGCACTTGCCGATGTGCGCAGCAGGAACTGTGGCAGCGTGCCGGTGCATTTGCGTGATTCCCATTACAAGGGGGCAGCAACGCTCGGTCACGGCAAAGGCTATGTCTATCCGCATGATTTCCCGGGACATTTCAGGCGCCAGGCCTATCTTCCCGAGGCCATGCGCCACGCACATTATTACGAGCCGACTGAGAACGGCGAGGAGAAGCGTTTGCGTGACTACCTCAAGAAATGCTGGCCTGAACGCTTCCATGAAGGATGAAGATGCCTGAGAAGATATCTTCATGGAAAAGGTCAGCTGTCTTTTGACAGGGCAGTGTATTTCTGCTATATTGTCTATAGGATTTAAATCCGAGGAAATTACTCGGAATTCGTTTCATATATTCTATTTATCATTGTTCAATGAGGTATCCGGGATGAAGATATCGACTAAGGGAAGATACAGCGTGACGGCACTCTATGAGCTTGCGCTCCATTACGGAGAGGGTGCCGTGTGCCTGAAGAACATTGCCAAGAGCCAGGGGCTTTCCGAGAATTATCTGGAGCAGCTCATGGTGCCGCTGCGGCGTGCCGGCATCGTCAAGAGTGTGCGCGGCGCACAGGGCGGCTATATGCTCGCCAGGAGTCCGGAGGACATCACCATCGGGGAGATCATCACGACCGTGGAGGGGCCAATCGCACTCGTCGATTGCCTGCTGACGAGTGCGGAATCTTCCGAACAGCCTTGCGACCGAGCCTGTGACTGCGTGACGCGCGGTGTCTGGGAAAAGGTCTGTGACAGCATCAGCAGCGTACTCAACAACATCACGCTGCACGATCTCTGCAACGACAAGGGGCATGTCTCACAGAAAGTGGGGTGCGCGCGTTGAAGCCTGTTTATCTCGATTACGCGGCTACGACGCCGACCGATGAACGCGTCTTGGCTGCCATGCTGCCGTATTTCACACAGCACTTCGGCAATCCGTCCAGCCTCTATTCGTTCGGCCGTGAAACGCGGCGCGCTGTGGCGCTGGCTCGCCGCCAGGTGGCCGAGCTGCTCGGAGCATCACCAGAGGAAATCTTTTTCACGAGCGGCGGCAGCGAGAGTGACAACTGGCTCATCAAGGGCGTGGCGGCGGCGCGGGGGCGCGGCCATATCGTGACGACGGCCGTCGAGCATCATGCCGTTTTGCGGGCTTGTGCTTCGCTGTCGACAGACCGGTTTTCCGTGACGTATCTGCCGGTTGATGCCAAAGGCCGTGTGGCGCCGGAAGATGTGGAGGCGGCGCTGCGTCCCGATACGATACTCGTCAGCATCATGATGGCAAATAATGAAGTGGGGACGATTGAACCCATCGCCGCTATCGGCGCCATCTGCCGCCAGCAGGGGATACTCTTTCATACGGATGCTGTCCAGGCTGCAGGGCATCTGCCTATCGATGTGCAGCAGCTCCAGGTGGATGCGCTTTCACTGTCCGGGCACAAGCTGTATGGACCGAAAGGCATCGGTGCCTTGTACCTGCGGCGTGGCTTAGCCGTAAGCCCCTTGATTTGCGGCGGCGAGCAGGAGCGTTCCCAGCGGGCCGGTACAGAAAATGTGCCTGGCATCGTCGGCCTTGGCCGGGCGGCAGGACTCGCGCAGCAGGAGATGCCCGCGGAAACGGAACGGCTGCTCTCGCTGCGTACACGCCTGCTGCAGGGCGTGCAGGTGATACCTGGCGTGCGGCTCAATGGCGATGCACAGCAGCGCCTGCCGGGCAATGTCAATCTCGCGATTTCCGGTGTCGACCAGGAGACCCTGCTCATACGGCTGGATCTCATGGGCTTTGCCGTTTCGGCAGGCAGTGCCTGCAGTGCGGGATCACTGGAGCCCTCGCACGTGCTGCTGGCCATGGGGCAGTCGCCGGACGAGGCGCGGTCGGCCCTGCGCATCACGCTCGGCCGCTTTACGACGGAAGCGGATGTCGATGCGTTCACGGCATCACTATGTCAGGCCGTGGCAGAAATCCGCCGGACATCATAATGCCATTCGGACGGGCACTTGCGCAAGTGAGTGCCTGTTTTTGTGGTTTCGGCAAATCATTTGCAAATACTATGATTTCATGTATAATGAATTGGGATGGCTCTATGCAAGGGCTTATTGATTCAAGGAGGGAATTGAATGGTAGGCGATAAACTGCGCGCAGAGCGCGAAAAACAGGGGCTTACAGTCAAGGATATTGAGAAGGGTACGAGTATCCGGGCTTTATATATTGAATGCATTGAGAAGGGGGATTACGAACAGCTGCCGGGCGAAGTCTATACGAAGGGCTTCATCCGCAACTATGCCAATTATCTGAAGCTCAATGCTACAGAACTCGTCCGTGCATTCGTGGCGGAGCGTCATCCGGAAAAGGCCGCAGCAGATTCTGCTGCACAGGCGGCGAAGACGCCTGCAGCACCGGCTGAACCAAATACCACAGCAGCTCCGGCACAACAGGTGCGCGCAGCAGGTAAGTCACAGCAGGCTGCAGGAACGCCGGCTGCTCCAGCTGAGGCAGAGAACGTGAACAATCCGTCCGCTGCTCCGCAGAAAAAAAC
The DNA here is from genome assembly GCA_029338835.1 of Selenomonadaceae bacterium. Classification (GTDB taxonomy): domain Bacteria; phylum Bacillota; class Negativicutes; order Selenomonadales; family Selenomonadaceae; genus Mitsuokella. The sequence goes on from JAQYBD010000052.1 coordinate 17,685, forward strand.
GCAGCGCCCGGCAACTCCGGTGCATCGGGAGCAAAAGATCCAGAAACCGGCTCCTGCGCTGGGGTCTTTCTCCGCATCGCAGGCGGGCGGCTCGAACCGCAGCAAATTCGTCCTTTTGGCGGTAGTCCTGATTGTTGTGGTCGGTGCTGCTGCGTATCTGCTCGGGTCATCTTCTTCGGAGACACCGGCTGCTGCACCGCAGCAGACACAACAGCAGGCTGCTGCTCCGCAGAAGACGTATGACGGCGTTGAGGTCACAGGCAAATTCAGCGACGATTGCTGGATTGAAGTCAAGGCCGATGGCAAGGTCATCTACGAGGGGACGCTCAAGAAGGGGGATTCGATGGACTGGAAGGGCCAGGAGAATGTAACGGTTCGCGCCGGTAATGCGGGTGCTGTCGAATTCACCGTCAATGGCAAGGCATTGGGCAAGGCCGGCAAGGAAGGCCAGGTCGCCAATAAGACGTTTACGAAGGATGCAAACTGATGAAGGGCTTTTTACCGATTTCACGGCGTGATATGGAGAAGCGCGGCTGGGAACAGCTGGACTTTGTCTTTGTTTCGGGGGATGCTTATGTCGATCACCCGAGCTTTGGCCCGGCCATCATCTGCCGGCTTCTCGAGAAACATGGGTATAAGGTTGGTATCATTCCCCAGCCAGACTGGCATTCCACCAAGGACTTCGACCGCCTGGGAAAGCCGCGGCTGGGGTTCCTTGTTTCCGCCGGGAATATGGATTCCCTGCTCAACAAATTCACGGCGGCGAAAAAGGTCCGACACCAGGACGCCTATTCGCCGGGCGGACGAGCCGGCTATCGTCCGGAACGCGCGACCATCGTCTACTGCAACCGTCTCAGGGAACTCTATCCGGAGGTGCCGATCATCATCGGTGGTATCGAGGCGAGCCTCAGGCGGTTGGCGCATTACGATTACTGGACGAATGCCCTGCGGCGTTCCATCCTGGTGGACAGCCAAGCTGATCTTTTGATTTACGGTATGGGAGAGCGGGCAATCCTCGAGATCGCAGCAGATCTCCAGCAGGGCGTTGCGGTAGAGAATATCCAGGATGTCAAGGGAACCTGCTATCGCGTACCGAGCAAGGATTATGCCTGGGACTACCTGGAGCTGCCGTCCTTTGCAGAAGTACGGCGGGACAAGCATAAGTTTGCCGAGGCGTTCAAGCTCGAATATCTTGAACAGGATCCGATCCGCGGCCGCCGCTTGCTGCAGCAGAATGACGAGTGGTGTGTCGTGCAGAATGCGCCGGCGTTGCCGCTCACAGAGGAGCAGATGGATGAGGTCTACGACCTGCCGTACATGCGTACCTGGCATCCTGTCTATGACAAGCTGGGCGGCGTGCCGGCCATCCAGGAGGTCCAGTTCAGCCTGGTCTCGCAGCGCGGCTGCTTCGGCGGCTGCAATTTCTGCGCCATCATCTCGCATGAGGGACGCATCATCCAGCGGCGCAGCCATGCGTCGCTCCTGCGCGAAGCGAAAATCCTGACGAAGATGAAAGGCTTCAAGGGCTATATCCACGATGTGGGCGGCCCGACGGCCAATTTCCGCCGCACATCATGTGACGGTCAGCTGAAGCGCGGCACGTGCCGCGGCAAGCCCTGTCTTTCGCCAGTGCCGTGCAGGCAGCTGGTCGCGGATCATTCGGATTACATCAAGCTCCTGCGTGAACTCCGGAGTCTGCCAGGGGTCAAGAAGGTCTTCGTGCGCTCGGGGATCCGCTTCGATTATCTGCTGCTCGCCAAGGACGATTTCCTGCGCGAGCTTTGCGAGTATCATATCAGCGGCCAGCTCAAGATCGCTCCGGAACACATCTCGGACCGTGTGACGCAGCTCATGGGCAAATCGAACCGGGATGTCTATCTGCGCTTTGTCGAGAAATTCCGTCGCATGAATGAGAAGCTCGGCAAGAAGCAGTATCTCGTGCCGTATTTCATGTCGAGCCATCCGGGCTCGGAACTCAGCGACGCCATTGAACTCGCGGAGTTCATCCGGGATATGGGATATCATCCGCAGCAGGTGCAGGATTTCATCCCGACGCCGGGGACACTCTCGACTTGCATGTACTATACGGGGATCCATCCGCTGACGGGGGAGAAGGTCTACACGGCCAAATCCTACGAAGAAAAGAAGATGCAGCGGGCGCTCATGCAGTACTGGCTGCCGAAGAATCACGATATCGTCCGCAAGGCGCTGCATATGGCACACCGTGAAGATTTGATTGGTTTTGGCCCCAAGTGCCTTGTACGCCCACGCGAACAGGAAAAACAAGAACGACACGAACGCCAGAAACGGCAGAAGAAACAGGAAAAGAAGGTGCAGCCATGAGATGTCCATATTGCAAGAAAGCCGACAGCCGGGTGGTGGATTCCCGCGCGACAGAAGACGGTACGACCATCCGCCGGCGAAGGGAGTGCAATGGCTGCGGCCGCCGGTTCACCACGTATGAAGTCGTGGAGAAGATGCCCCTGATGGTCGTCAAGCACGACGGCCGCCGCGAGGTATTCAAGCGCGACAAGATCCTGAACGGGATCATCCGTTCCTGTGACAAGCGTGATATCTCGATGGAGCGCATCATCGCACTCGTCAATGAGATCGAACGCGATATCCGCAATACCATGGACCAGGAGATTTCTTCGCAGGAAATCGGCAATCTCGTCATGGAAAAGCTCAAGGATTTTGACGATGTGGCCTATATCCGCTTTGCATCGGTTTACCGGAAGTTTGCGGACATATCGAGTTTCCTTGAAGAACTTCGTGACCTGCAGGCCCGCAAGGAGCAGAAGGGACCTCATGACAAAGGGCAGACCGAATGAAGACGGATGGCGGGAAGACCGCAGGCTGTTCCTGCTGCCTGTCGGCGCAATGAATGGGAATGAACGTGGAAAACGCATGAGTGGAGGAATTTGCGATTGGATTGGGAACTGAAGAAAGGGCTGCAGCAGCAGCTCGAGGCGGAGCGCGGCTATTACCGTTATCCTGCGGGAACACGGACGAGAACCGCTCTCGTCTACCCGAATTCCTACTTTGTCGGCATGTCGAACCTCGGGTTCCACATCATCTACGACCTCTTGAACAAGCGGCCTGATGTGGCCTGTGAGCGGGCTTTCCTGCCGGATTGGCAGGATATCACGCGCTATGAGAATACGCGGACCCCCGTCATGACCATTGAGTCTCAGACGCCGCTCTATGAATTTTCGCTGCTTGCCTTTGCCGTTTCCTTTGAGATGGATTACTTCAATATCTTGAAGCTCTTGGAACTCGGGCGAGTCAAGGTGCGTGCCGCTGAACGCGGTGAGCGTGACCCTATCCTGATTGCCGGTGGTCCATGCCCGACCTTCAATCCCGAGCCGCTTGCCGCCATTTTTGACGCATTCATCATCGGCGAGGGCGAGGTCATCATGCCGGCGTTCATGGATGCGTATCAGGCAGCGCAGCGCGAGGGCCTGACACGGGCGGAGACGCTGCGGCGTCTTGCCTGCGTGCCGGGGGTCTATGTACCATCTCTTTATGAACATCATTATGCAGAGGATGGGACGCTTGCTGCCATCGAGCCGTTGCCGGGAGCGCCAGGGCAGATCGCGCGTCAATGGCTCAAGGATCTTGATGCCTGGCCGGCGCATACCGTTGTTGTGACGGACAACACGGAATTCAATTTCTATCTCATCGAGACGGCGCGCGGCTGCGGACGCCATTGCCGGTTCTGCATGGCAGGCTACTGCTTCCGCAAGCCCCGGAACCGGTCTTTGAAGGTCATTGAGGCAGAGGTACAGGAAGCCTTGAAGTACCGCAAGCGTATTGGACTCATGGGGGCGGCTATTTCCGATTATCCCGAGATCAATGCACTCTGCAAGGATATCCTCGGCGAAGGACTCTCGATGTCGGTGGCTTCCTTTCGCGCCGATTCCGTCACGAAGGAGCTGGTCGATTCTCTGGCCGAGAGCGGTCTCAAGACACTGACGATGGCGCCGGAAGCCGGCAGCGTGCGCATGCGCGCCGTCATCAACAAGGGGATTGAGGAGCATCATCTATTCACGTCGATGGATCTCGGACTGGCGGCCGGCATCAAGAATTTCCGCCTGTATATCATGGTGGGCCTGCCGTTCGAGGGAGAGGAAGATATCGATGCGATTATCGATATGACAAACCGCCTCAAAGATTATATGGAGGAAAAGGGCAGCAAGGGGACGCTGACGCTCTCCGTCAATCCCTTCATCCCGAAGCCTTTCACGCCATTCCAGTGGGAGCCGATGGCTGACCGCCGCGTCGTCGAGAAGCGCTTGAAGCGTCTCGAGAAGACGCTGCGCAGACGCAAGCACATCATCGTCAATATCGAGTCCCCGAAAGAAGCCTATATCCAGGGCGTACTCTCACGCGGCGACCGCCGCGTTGGGGAAGCGCTGCTGCGCGCACACGAAGGCGGCGGCAGCAAGGCCTTCAAGCGGGCGATGAAAGAATGCGCACTGGATCCGGCATTCTACTTGTACCGTCGTCGCCCGGAAACTGAACTTTTCCCTTGGGAACGCCTCGATATGGGGTTCCGCAAGGCGTATCTTTATGCAGAGCTGCAGCGTTCAGCCAAGCTTGAATCGACGATCCCGTGCTTTGAGGGCTGCCACCGCTGTGGTGTCTGCTGAGCGTATGGCTGCATGACAGTCTTTGTCTTTACCGGGCTTGGCCCGCAGAAAGAGGTGTTTCGATGAGTTTCCAGTTGGGACAGATTGCTCCAGGTATCTGGAGCGGCTCGTTTTCTTCTTTTCCGGCAGGTGTTGCCGTGCATGGCCTGTCGGGACGCCTGGGCGGTGTGAGCGATGCGCCGTATGCTTCCCTGGATCTGGCACTGCATGTCGGCGATGTGCCATCTGCCGTCATTGAGAACCGTCAGCGTTATCTTGCGGCGCTGGGACTGGATGCCAGTCGGCTCGTGACGCCAGAACAGGTCCATGGCGAGACGATTGCCCGTGTGACGGCCGCGGAGGCTGGGCGTGGCGCGCTCGCTTACGCTGACAGCATTGCGGCAACGGATGCACTGATCACGGATGAGGAGGACCTGCCGCTGCTGCTCTGCTTTGCGGACTGCACGCCCATCCTGTTCCTGGATCCCGTGCGCCGTGCCGTCGGCATTGCTCATGGCGGCTGGAAGGGAACAGTGCGCCGCATCGCCGCGAAGACGGTGCAGCGGATGCAGCAGGACTTTGGCAGCCGTTTGGAGGATATCCTCGTGGGTATCGGTCCTGCCATCGGTCCCTGCTGCTACGAGGTGGGCAGTGAAGTTGCTGACAGATTCCGCGCAGCGTTCCCGGGACATGATGAGGAACTCTTCACGGAGCCGCAGGCAGGGAGCGTGCATCTCAACCTCTGGGCGGCGAATCGCATCCAGCTGGAAGAACTCGGCATCCCGCATGCCCATATCGATTGTGCGGCTGTCTGTACAGCCTGCAATCACGCCATCTTCTATTCCTACCGCGCAGATGGCGGCAGGACTGGGCGCATGGCAGCTGTCATCGCTTTGAAGAAGCAATCATAAATCATCTATCGTCATACAAGCGAGATCATCTGGGGAATGGGGGATTTTTCATGATCGCAGAACGACTCCAGCAAGTAGAAGCAGAAATCAAAGCCGCTATGGCGCGGCGGACGCGTGTGCCGAAGGATGCACCCGTCAAGCTTGTGGCCGTCACGAAGAACCACGATGTCGCAGCCATGCGTGAGGCCATCGACGCCGGTGTCACGGATATCGGTGAGAACCGCATCCAGGAGGCAAAAAGCAAGTTCGATGTACTGGATCGCGACGTTGCCTGGCATCTCATCGGGCATTTGCAGACAAACAAGGCCAAGCAGGCAGTCAAGTATTTCCGTCTCATCCATTCGGTCGATTCGGAGCATCTGGCGCAGGCACTCAATCATGAAGCCGGTAAACTCGGCAAGATCCAGGATGTCCTTGTGCAGGTCAACCTGGCCCGGGAGGAAAGCAAGTCCGGCGTCTACAAGGAAGATTTGCGTCCGTTGCTGGATCTTGTCGACGGCTTGCCGAATTTGCGGCTGCGCGGTCTCATGTGCATTGCGCCGAATTATGAGGATGTCGAGGATTGCCGACCCCTGTTCCACGAAATGTATGAAATTTTCCAGCAGGTAAAGGAAATTCCCTTCCAGACCGCGAATATATCATATTTATCAATGGGTATGACCCATGATTACACCATCGCCGTCGAAGAGGGAGCGAATATCGTCCGGGTCGGCACAGCCATCTTCGGCCCGCGTCAGTACTAGAGGAGTGTTTACGCATGAATGTCATTGATAAAATTTGTGGCAAGTTCGGGCTTTCTGATACGGAAGACGAAACCCTGGATCTTGAGGAGGAAGGTATGGATCAGGATCAGAAAAAGCGCCCTTACGATAAAGAGGAGCCCGGCGTCCGTCAGGATCGCCGCGAGGAGGTAGGCAATGTGGTCAATCTCCATTCCGGTGCCTCGGTACGCGAGAATGTCGTAGCGGCCAAGATGAAGGTCATCATCATCGAGCCAAAGACATTTGACGATGCGCAGCAGGTCGCCAATAACCTGCGTGAACGCAAGCCGGTCGTCATCAATTTTGAACATACGGATGCCGAGTCCGCAAAGCGCATCATCGATTTCATCAGCGGCACGACGTATGCACTGAATGGCGAGATCAAGAAGGTCGGCCATAATGTATTCCTTTGCGCACCGAGCAATGTCAATGTAACGTACACGGAGGAAGAACGCAAGGTTTCGGCAGAGATGCCCTGGCTCAAGAAGTGAGGACATTTCCGGGATCTTGACGGTTTTATTTTCATTTCGGATGGAAAGGAGATTTTCCCATGGGAAAGGTTGGCTTTATCGGCGGCGGAGCAATGGCAGAGGCCATTGTTGCCGCGATTACGCAGGGGATGGTGGCTCGCGAGGACATCTATGTTTCGGATCACAAGGCGAAACGCTGTGAAGAACTCTCGGAGCGCTATGGCATTCATACGAGCGTCGGTGCGGACAGTTTCGTGGGAACGGTCGATGTACTCGTCCTGGCCATCAAGCCGCAGGCTGCAGCCAAGGCAATCGCAGAGGTCAAAGGCCGAGTCGGGAATGAGACCATCATCCTCTCGATTGTTGCCGGCTTGACGCTTAAGGTCCTGGAAGAGGCGTTCCCCGTGCAGCCAGTCGTGCGCGTCATGCCGAATACGCCGCTGGCAGTGGGGGCGGGGATGTCGGCCTTTGCCTGTGGCAGCCATGCGGATCATCTGGCAGCACAGACTGTGGAGGATCTCTTATCGTCTGCTGGCCGGGCCATCGAGGTTCCTGAAGCAGCGATGGATGCCGTGACGGGGCTTTCGGGCAGCGGCCCTGCCTACGCGTTCTTGATGATCGATGCACTCGCTGACGGCGGCGTGGCGGCGGGACTCAAGCGCCCGGCAGCTATTGAACTCGCTGCACAGACGCTCTTGGGCGCGGCCAAGATGGTCCTTAAGACCGGCAAGCATCCCGATGTCCTGCGCGACCAGGTAACGAGCCCGGCTGGTACGACAATCGCCGGTGTCCGGGTCATGGAGCAGCATGGCGTGCGCGGCGCCCTCATCGACGCCGTACTCGCCGCGACGGAAAAATCAAAGGAGTTAGGGAAGAAATAATCTATGGCAAGTGAACAGAAAGAAAAACTCATTCGTTTCTATAAGGGCACAGAAGGCGAGGAAGCCGTCATCAAGCTCACGGACCTTGCCGAAACCGTGCAGCGCACGCAAAAATTCCGCATCAGCGGCTTCCTGGATCCATTTGGGCAGGAAATCGCGGAGACTGTTGCAGCCAACTACGGCAATCTGCGCGTTGAATTTGACGGCGGTTATCTGGGGGCCGAGCGTGCGCGTGCCATGTATATCCATGAAGATTTCCAGGGGACGCCGGCCGGATTCGATATCGCCTGCCTCAAAGCCAGCTGGAATGGCCAGTTCGCGCGCCTCAGCCATCGAGATGTACTCGGCGCCCTGATGGGCCTCGGTATCGAACGCGATCGTCTGGGCGATCTTCTGGTGACGGCAGACTCCGTGCGCATCCTCTGTGATACGAAGATGGCGGCGTATCTCTTGCAGAATCTCACGAAGATCGGCGCTGTCGGTGTTGCCTGTGAGGAGGCAGATCTGGCGGATATTGCGCCGCGCGAGGAACGCTGCAAGGAGATCCGTGCGACGGTCGCTTCGCTGCGCATTGATTCCATCGCGGCTTCGGGCTTCGGCTCTTCACGCAGCCGTGCTGCTGCCGATATCGCAGCGGACAAGATGAAGCTCAACTGGCAGCATGTCAAGAGTGCTTCGCAGACGGTCAAGGAAGGAGACATCATCTCCATGCGCGGCCGCGGCCGCCTGGAAGTCGCAGAAGTACGCGGCCAGACCAAGAAGGGCCGCACGGTCGTCGTACTCAAGCGTTATATTTAACAGATAGGGGATCTTAGCATTGCTTACACCACTGGATATTCACAACAAAGAATTCAAACGTAGTTTTCGCGGTTATGATGAGGATGAAATCGATGATTTCCTCGACCAGGTCGTCAATGATTATGAAAAGCTGTTCCGTGAGAATGAAAAACTGAAGGAAGAACTTGCGCGTGCGCAGCAGGATAATGCCCAGTATCAGAAGCTCGAGAAGAACCTCAAGGATACGCTGCTTGTCGCTCAGAAGACGGCGGAAGAGGTCACGACGTCGGCCAAGCAGAATGCACAGGAGCTGCGCGACAATACGGCCAAGGAATGCCAGAACATGCGACGTGAGGCTGAACTCGCTGCCCGCCAGATGACGGCGGATGCCGAGCAGAAGGTCCGTGAGGCTCAGGCTGCTTACGCACGGCTGACCGGCGAGCGCAATGCGTTCCTCTGCCGTGTGAAAGCTGCACTTGAATCGGAACTGGCCGTCCTCGAAGAAGCCATGAAGCATGTGCCTGAAGGAAAAGAAGAACCAGCAGTGACTACTGCGGAAGAGACAGCTGCTCAAACGGAACAGCCGGTACAGGAAGGATAAGCGACACCAGATGGCTTTCGTGTTATTTTTCCTGATCCTGGCCGTAGACCAGCTGACGAAATTCGCAGTGGATGCAGTTTTCCTGCCCGGCGAGAGCATATCTGTACTTGGCTCTTTTTTCCATCTGACGTATGTGCTGAATCCGGGCGCTGCTTTTGGTCTGCTGGAGCATGCTCGCTGGTTTTTCATCCTGGCAGCAGCAGCGCTATTGGTCGTTTTTTGCTGCTACTACAAACGGCTGCGCCGTCAGGATGGCTTCTTCTACTATGGCTGTGTGGCTTTGCTGGGCGGGGCCATGGGGAATCTGATCGACCGCATACGGCTCGGCGTGGTCATCGATTTCTTCGATTTTCGTATCTGGCCGGTATTCAATGTCGCCGATGTGGCCATTGTCCTCGGCGTAGCGAGCATGATCTATGCAATTGTATTCCGCATGAAAGATTAAAAAGAAACGGATGGGTGATGTATGGCGGAGGAAAGCAAACAGTATACGGCAGACCGGGAAGGGGAGCGTCTCGATGTGTTCCTGACCCGCATGGAGCCGGAACTCTCTCGCGCGCATATCCAGAAGCTCGTTGCAGCCGGCAAGGCAGAAGTGAGCGGCAGAGTGCGCAAGTCCAACTATAAGCTGCAGGCAGGGGAACTGGTGGCGCTTACGATTCCTGCGGCACAGCCCGTCGCCATCCTGCCGGAAGATATCCCTCTGGATGTCCTTTATGAAGATGCCGATATCATCGTCGTCAACAAGGCGCGCGGCATGGTCGTGCATCCGGCCACAGGCGTCTACTCGGGGACGCTCGTCAATGCACTCCTGTTCCATTGCCGTGACCTTTCTGGCATCAACGGCGAGATCCGGCCGGGCATCGTTCACCGGCTCGACAAGGACACATCGGGTGTCATGGTGGCTGCCAAGAACGATGCGGCACATCTTGACCTTGCGGAGCAGATCCGCACGAAGACGGCACATCGTGTCTACCAGGCCATTGTCTGTGGCAATATCCGTGAGGAGGCCGGCATCATCAAAGGGGATATTGGCCGTCATCCGACGGATCGCAAAAAAATGGCCATTGTCCACGAACACGGCAAACCGGCTGTGACGCACTTCCGGGTACTCGAGCGTTTCGGCGACTATACACTTGTCGAATGCCGCCTGGAGACGGGGCGTACGCATCAGATCCGCGTGCATATGGCAAGTATCGGCCATCCGGTACTCGGTGATCCCAAATACGGGCCGCGCAAAGCCTGCCCGTTTGCCATCCGGGGACAGGCCCTGCATTCCCTGAGCTTGTCGCTCACGCATCCTGCGACGCGCGAACGCATGACCTTTACGGCGCCTCTGCCCGAAGATATGGCCAGCATCCTCAAGGTGCTGCGGTCCAAATATAAGCGTTGATGTTTTGGTACGACCAACTTTTTGTAGTCTGGAGGGATTTCTATGCCAGTACTGACCGATAAGACCATCTTGATGGATTCTGAGGGCATCCGCCGTGCCCTGACGCGCATTTCCCATGAAATTGTCGAAAAGAACAAAGGGGTGGACAATCTCGTCATTGTCGGTATCCGCACGCGTGGCGTACCCATCGCCGAACGCATTGCCGCCGCCATCGGGCGTATTGAGGGCAAGCGTCCACCCGTCGGGGTACTCGACATCACGCTTTATCGCGACGATCTCTCGACGCTCTCGTATCAGCCAATCGTGCATCCGACACAGCTGCCCGTTGACATTACGGGCAAGACCATTGTCCTCGTCGATGATGTACTCTACACGGGGCGCACGATCCGCGCGGCACTCGATGCTCTCATTGACATGGGGCGCCCCAAGACCATCCAGCTGGCCGTACTCATTGACCGTGGTCATCGCGAATTGCCGATCCGCGCAGATTTTGTGGGCAAGAATGTGCCGACTTCCTCGAAAGAGGTCGTCAGCGTCCAGCTCAGTGCGACGGATAAGGCCGAGAAAGTCGTCATCCGGGAGTTCCGTGACGAGTGACAGGCTCATGGAAACGTCAAGTAAAAAATGAACTGTATTCATTTTTTTACTTGACACAATTTCGCCGATACGTTATGATGATAACAACAAAGCAGAATAAGAACTCATCCAGAGCAGTGGAGGGAATGGCCCAATGAAGCTGCGGCAACCATTGACGCGGTCAAAACGGTGCCAATTCCTTTAGGTTTCGTGCCTATAAGATGAGAGTACGTCAAGGCTCTCTTTTATAGAGAGCTTTTTTTCTGCCGTTCGTATCTGTTCCCTAAAGCAGTCAACAACCAGCAAGGAGGTTTATGAATTGAGCAAGAAACGCATGTTATTCACTTCTGAATCCGTAACGGAAGGCCATCCGGACAAGATGGCAGATCAGATTTCCGACAGCATCCTCGATGCTATTCTCGAAAAAGACCCGAACGGCCGCGTGGCCTGCGAGACACTCGTGACGACGGGCCAGGTTCATGTTGTCGGCGAGATTTCGACGAAATGCTATGTCGATATCCCGAAAATCATCCGTGAGACGGTACGTGAGATCGGTTATACGCGGGCAAAGTACGGCTTTGACGCCGAGACCTGCGGCATCCTCGTCTCGCTGGATGAGCAGTCCCCGGACATCGCTCAGGGCGTCAATCAGGCGCTTGAGGCACGCGAAGGCGATATGGATGTCGAGGATGCCATCGGTGCTGGCGACCAGGGCATGATGTTCGGCTATGCGACGAATGAGACGCAAGAGTACATGCCGCTGCCGATTGCTCTGGCACATCGCCTGGCACGCCGTCTCGCTGAGGTCCGCAAGAACGGCACGCTGCCGTATCTGCGCCCGGACGGCAAGACCCAGGTCACGATCCTCTACGAAGACAATAAACCTGTTGCTGTCGACACTATCGTCATCTCGACGCAGCACGATGAAAATATTTCGCTCGAGCAGATCCGCAAGGACCTCATCGAGCATGTCATCAAGGCGATTGTGCCTGCAGGCCTGCTGCGCGAAGATACGCGCATCTTCATCAATCCGACGGGCAAATTCGTTATCGGCGGCCCGCAGGGTGATTCGGGGCTCACGGGCCGCAAGATTATCGTCGACACCTACGGCGGCTGGGCTCGTCACGGCGGCGGCGCTTTCTCAGGCAAGGATCCCACGAAGGTAGACCGCAGTGCTGCGTATGCAGCCCGCTACGTCACGAAGAACATCGTTGCCGCCGGCCTGGCGGATCGCTGCGAGATCCAGCTGGCATACGCCATCGGTGTTGCCCACCCGGTATCCATCATGGTGGACACGTTCGGCACGAACAAAGTAGACGAGGATACGATTGAAGAACTCGTCAAGAAGCATTTCGACCTGCGTCCGGCTGGCATCATCAAGATGCTTGACCTGCGCCGCCCCATCTACAAACAGACGGCTGCCTACGGTCACTTCGGCCGTACGGATGTTGACCTGCCCTGGGAACACACGGACAAGGCTGAGATCTTGCGCAAAGAAGCAGGTCTCTGAGGCGGTGAACCTCTTCCAACGCTGACGCGGCTTCCTTTCCCCGTGAGCGGGAAGGCTCAGGAAAACAATATGAGCGTAACAGTATTTTGCTGTTGCGCTTTTTTTGTGCCCTTGATTGAGAGAAAATGATAATAAAAAATAAAATTTTTTATATTTAGAATTAACAAAATAAAACTTTACAAATATAATAGGAGTCAAGAAAAAAGAAAATTTCGTATAAAATTTAAAACACGAAATTTAACTACAATGTGTAAGGGAAAGGTGGTTCCTCATGAAAATCAAATTATGCCGCATTGATGACAGATTGATTCACGGACAGGTTGCGACGGTATGGGCGCATGAAGCCAACGCAGAGCGCATCATCATTTGCAGTGATGAAGTTGCTGGCGATGAGATCCGCAGGACTCTTTTGAAGCAGGTGGCGCCTCCGGGCATCAAAGTGAGCGTTGTCTCTGTGGACAAAGCCGTTCGCGTATACAACAATCCAAAATATGCAGAAGATAGTGTCTTTTTCCTATATACCTGTCCGCAAGACGTCCTGCGCATGGTGGAAGCAGGCGTACCCATCAAGAGCTTGAATATCGGCGGTATGTCGTTCAAGCAGGGCAAAGAGCAGATCACAAAGGCTGTTTCTGTGAATGAAAGCGACAAAGAAGCATTCCGCGCCCTTGATAAACATGGCGTAGAATTGGAGATCCGTCCGATTGCTACCGATCCCAAAGTCAATCTGATGGAAAAAATTTGACCATATCCACTTGAGAGGAGTGAAGAATCGTGGAAATCAGTGCCTTGCAAGTCGTACTTATCGTTATTGTTTCGGCTATTGTCGGTATGGGAAGTGTATTGGATTCCTTCCAGACGCATCGTCCGTTGATTGCCTGTACCTTGATCGGCTTGATCCTGGGGGATGTGCAGACCGGCATCATTCTCGGCGGCACCTTGGAATTCATTGCTCTGGGCTGGATGAATATCGGTGCTGCACAATCGCCAGATTCAGCATTGGCCAGTATCATCTCTACTATCCTGGTCATTGTCGGCAATCAGTCTATTGCAACGGGAATTGCCATTGCTCTGCCCCTTTCGGCAGCAGGCCAGGTCCTGACCGTTATCGCACGTACCGTTACCGTTTTTTTCCAGCATGCAGGTGACCGCTATGCGGAAGAAGCGAATTTCCGCATGATTGACTTTTGTCATCTCTGCGCTCTGGCTGTCCAGGCTCTGCGTATCGCAATCCCTGCGCTGCTGGTTGCTGTCTTTGCCAGTCCAGAAGCCATCCAGAGCCTGCTCGATATGATCCCGCCATTCGTCACGCATGGCCTGCAGGTCGCCAGTGGGTTCGTGGTCGTCGTTGGTTTCTCCATGGTCATCAATATGATGGGAGCAAAATATCTGATGCCGTTCTTCTTCCTGGGGTTCGTCTTCGCGAGCTTCACAAATTTCAATTTGGTTGCCTTTGGCGTAATCGGTGCTGTGGCGGCTATCATCTATGTCCAGCTGGATCCGAAATTCCAGAAAGCAGCCGTCCCTGCAACGGCTTCGGCAGGGACTGGTGATGCAGATGATGAATTGGATGACGATTGAAGATGTGTTCAGAAAGCAGGTGGAATGAATGGAAAAAGTAAAATTGACCAAAGGCGATCTTATCAACATGTTTATCCGCTCGAATTTCCAGCAGGCATCGTTCAATTTTGAACGCATCCATGCCCTGGGGTTCTGTTTCGATATGGTTCCGGCCATCAAGCGTTTGTATCATGACAAGAAGGAGCAGGCTGCCGCCTTGAAGCGCCATATGACGTTCTTCAATGTCACGCCAGCCTGCGTAGGCCCGGTTCTCGGCGTCACTGCGGCCATGGAAGAAGCAAAAGCCAACGGTGCGCCGGTGGAGGATGGTGCTGCACTCGTCGAACAACATGATGGGTTTTGGAATGCGGACGCCGAAGCGTACTTGCTGGCGCATCATAAGGAATATTGAGTTCATTATCGCATGCGTGAAGATAAAAAGACAGATCAGCGGCAACAGAACTTGTTGCCG
>JAQYBD010000053.1 GCA_029338835.1 Selenomonadaceae bacterium
TGTGCGTATGGCCACGATGGTGTCGGCCTGTGAACTGATTGAAAGGATGGCATCGATTGAAGGTGATTGTCTCAACAACACCCGCCTCCAAAGGCAGCTGCTGAATTCGCTGGCCGGCCAGTTTTCCGATACGCTCCATGCTGTCAACGGCTTCGATGCCAGCAAGAATAAGCAGGCCCTGACCTCCATGCTCGAGAATCTTGAGACGATCATCAAGCAGGCTGCCCATAAAGAAAGCCATTAAATAAATATCTCCTGGCTTAGTCGAGGGGTACTCTAAGCTGCTCTTGCCCTTTAAAAATCCCATAAAGGTCGCTATACACATTTCGGTGGCACTTCCACCAGGATGTAGATATGATCTGGACATGCTTGCGCTTCTGACAAATTCACAAATTCACGCCTTGCCATCTGCATAATTCCCGTAAGATTTTTCCAATCTCATATCTTTTCTCTCCATAAAACACGTTTCTTCTGTACTTCAGTGCAATTACGCCCCCTTGGTCTAACCAGGGGGGCTAAACACCAAAAAAGCCATTGCTTGGCAAAATCAGGCAATGGCTTTTCTTGACGCTATTTATTGGTCATGCATACAATTAATGGATGCCGTATTTAGCATTGAAGCGACGATTGATCTCGCGAATCTCCATCTTACCCTCGATGTACGGTTTGTACATCTCAAAAGGGTCACCGACGCCCAGTGCACAACCGGAGCAATTCTCACAGCCCGATTCACAGGAGAGCGTCCTGCGCACGATTTCTTCGCGTTCCTCACGCGTCGTATCCTTGATCAAAATACTCATGAAGATCTCTCCTTCCCAAACACCTCAGCCCTGCTGAAGTATCGTATAGTTTTCCGGATGCATGCCCGGCTTGACCGTCACTTTGATATCCGTGCCAAATTCTGCAGCCAGATTCATCATGAGCTGATTCTGGCGCAATTCTTCAGCAACGCTTTCATGGACTTCAATCTCATAACCTTCCCTGGCATGAGAACTGCGTTCCATACGGCGAATATCGCGACTGATGCGGATGGACACCGTTTCCGGCGATTCCACGCGGCCACGGCCATGGCAGGTTGGACATTCGCTATAGACGATACTGTCGATATTCTGACGGGACTTCTTGCGCGTAATCTCCACGAGTCCAAGGCTCGTGATATCGACGATATTCGTCTTCGTGCGGTCATGCTTGACTTGATTGCGCATGTACGTCAGCAGTGTTTCTTTTTGCTCATCCGTTTCCATATCAATGAAGTCAATGATGATGATACCGCCGATATCACGCAGCCGGATCTGTTTGAGGATCTCTGCTGCAGCCTCGAGATTGGTGCGGTAAACCGTTTCTGACAGATTGGATTTGCCCACGTATTTGCCCGTATTGACGTCAATGACGGTCAGAGCCTCCGTCTTGTCGATGACCAGGAACCCGCCAGATTTGAGTTCCACTTCCCGGTCCCCGAGTTTCTCGATCTCTTCTTCGATATGGTATGCCTGGAAAATCGGCTGCTTCTTATCGTAATAATGGATGCGGGGCACGAGTTCCGGTGAGAGCCCTGCCACCAGTTCCCGTACTCTCTGGTACGCATCGGCATTATCGATGACAAGTTCATCAATCGCTGCCGTAAAGTTATCCCGTACGAGGCGGATCAAGAGATCTGCGTCGCGATAGAGCAAAGAGGACTTCTTGAGTTTGTAACGCGACAGGATGGATTCCCAGAGACGCACCAGATACCGCACATCATCCTGAAGACTTTCCTCGCTGTGACCGGCGGCCACCGTACGGATGATGAGTCCCATCCCTTCGGGGCGGATGCGCTCTGCAATCGCATGCAGGCGCTGGCGCTCTGCTTCATCCTCAATGCGGCGGGACATACCGATATAGGCAGCCGTTGGCATCAGCACAACGGTGCGTCCTGGCAGGGATATGTGCATGGTGGCGCGCGGCCCCTTGGTGCCGATGGCATCTTTGACGATCTGGATGGGCAGGCTCTGGCCAATGTGGATGCGCGTATGCGGCGGCATGGCTTCAATGGTCTCATGTGGCAAGCCATCACCGATGTACAGGAACGCGTTCTTATCCATGCCGATATCGATGAAAGCTGCCTGCATGCCAGGCAGGACATTCTGCACCCGGCCCTTGTAGATATTGCCGACCAGATGGGAATGGGATGCCCGCTCCATCTCCACGGCCTCAAGCTCACCATCCTCAAGGATAGCCATGCGCGTTTCCTCCGGCACAATATTCACGATGATGGACTTCATACTCTTCACTTCCAATCACGAAATCCTGCTCAAACCAAATCGATCAGCTTGCGACCCTTGCTCCAGATGCCCTGTCGCTCAATCAGGGCTTCTGCGGGCTGGACGGCAAGCTGATAGTCCTGCTGCAGCAGGCTGAGGATTTCCAGCGGCTTGACACTGCCCGCCGGTGTAATGGCGATATCCATGGTCATATCCAGGAAGCCATCGGCCAGGACAGCGGTCACCGGCTTCTTCATGTACTGCTTCGTCTCAATATCACGCGTCTTCTTCGGCGTGACACGATGCCAGATAGCTGCAGGTGCCGCATTATAGGCAGCAATAGCCCTTGCTGCTTCTTTCTCCGTGCCCGCATAGGGAATATGAAGCGTATAGATGGCCTCATCCGCTTCTGACATCAGCGCTTTGTGCCGCCCCTTGATTTCCCGCAACTTCAACAGGCGTACCCCCGGCGGCAGTTCTGCCTGCAAGCGGTCAAAGATTTCCGGCTGGCAAAGAGGTTTGGTGAGTTCAAAATCCATGTATTCTGAAGCACTCGTCACCCCCAGCGAAAGCGCCGAAGCAAACGATACCTTCATATGAGGATTGAATCCTTCCGAATACGCCATCGGCAGTTTTGCTCGGTCAAAAGCGCGCAGGAAGATGTTCGCATAATCGAGATGCGAAACGTAACGGAGTTCTTCCCCTTTGGTGATCTCAGCACGCCAGGCAAAGAGCTGACGCTGACGCCCCGGTCCCTTAGGGTCGCGCATCTCCTGCGCATCCCTGTTCTCCGGAGTGCTGGATGCTTTGTCCTGGACCTTTTCCTCTGCCAGCCGTGCCAGTTCCTGCTTCTGATAATCGATGACATGAACGCCAAGATTCGGGCAGATGCCGCAAGCACTGCATTTCCCGCGGCGGCAATCCTCTGTCAGGGCAGCCGACATGGCATGATGCCATTCGCGCAGCAGGAATTCCTGGTTGACGCCCGGTGAGGTGATGAGCCAGGGCAATGGCTCCTGGAAACTGCGCGTACGCAGATTGTAGTACCCCATATCAATATCGCATTTCTGGAAGGCCTCATGCCAGATCTCATCCTTGTAATGATCGGACCAGCCATCGAATTTCGCTCCATCCTTCCAGGCCTGATAAAGCACCTTGGCCAGACGGCGGTCACCGCGCGCAAAGACACCTTCGATGACAGACAGGCGCGCATCGTGATAATTGAACGTGATGGCACGATCCGTAATATGATCCTTCAGCAACTGCTGACGGCGCTGGAATTCTTCAATGGGCAGCTGGCCGAACCACTGGAATGGCGTGTAGGGCTTCGGCACGAAACAGGCTACGGAAATCGTGACCTTGCAGCCACGCTTGCCTTTGATTTCCGTGTAAAGATCCACGACCTGCTTGGCAAGCTTGGCAATGCCGATGACATCTTCATCCGTTTCCGTCGGCAAGCCCATCATGAAATAGAGCTTGACCTGCTTCCAGCCCTGACGGAAAGCAGCACCGCAGGCCTGCATGAGATTTTCTTCCGTAACACCTTTATTGATGACATCGCGCAGGCGCTGCGTACCAGCCTCCGGCGCAAAAGTAAGGCCGGATTTCCGGACCTGCTGCATCTTGTGTGCCAGTTCAATCGAAAAACTGTCAATGCGCAAGGAAGGCAGTGAAAAACTGACTTTCTCATCGGCAAAATCCGTCATCAGATCATCGACCAGCCGACCGAGGCAGGAATAGTCTGCAGAAGAAAGCGAAGTCAGGCTCATCTCATCATAGCCGGTCGCATCAACAAGGCCCCGCGACATCTTGCGCAGATTTTCCTCCGTGCGCTCGCGTGCCGGACGATAGCAGATGCCCGCCTGGCAGAAGCGGCAGCCGCGCGAACAGCCACGGAAGAGCTCGAGCATGATGCGGTTGTGGACGATATCCATATATGGCACTACGGGATGCTCCACCGAGATTGCCTCATCCATATCCTTGATCACGCGCTTATAGATTATGGGTTTTGCTTGTTCCGAAAGCGGGCGCATCGCCTGGTAATTCCCCTTGGCATCGTAAACCGGTTCATAAAAGGAAGGAACATAGATGCCGTCCAGCGAGAGCAGGCGCTGTAAAAAGCCGCGGCGGCCTCCCGGACGCCCTTCTGCCTTCCAGGCCATCAGCGCATCCGATACTTCAACGATGACCTCTTCGCCTTCACCGACAATAAAGAAATCAAAGAAATCCGCCACAGGCTCGACATTGTAGACACATGGACCGCCACCGACCACGAAGGGCATATCTTCACCACGATCCTTGGCCCAGAGCGAGATTCCCGCCAGATCCAGCATGTTGAGTACGTTGCTGTAAATCATCTCATATTGCAGGGAGAATCCCAGGAAATCAAAGGCCGCAATCTCCGTCTTCGTTTCCAGGGAAAAGAGCGGGATATGCCGCTTGCGCATCTCGGACTCCATATCGACCCAAGGTGCATAGACACGTTCTGCCGCAATATCCGGGCGGCGGTTCAGGACCTCATAAAGGATGGCCAGGCCGAGATTGCTCATGCCCACTTCGTAGACATCCGGCAAGGCCAGTGCCCACGTGCAATCCACATCTGCATGATCTTTCCTGACTGCATTCCATTCCCCGCCCGTGTAGCGGGCAGGCTTCAATACAGACTGGAGTACTTCATGTTCGAGTCGTACCATTCGTTCATTCCTCCGTTAAGCCGTTTGCTCATATCGTATCAATTCATCAATTCAAAAAAGAGCCCTCCCCGATCCACACGATGGAGCCGGGAAAGACGGACGCAGCCGTCAAGATCTCCCGTTGCGGGGAAGGCTTTGCCTGTGACGTCGGCCTTCTATCAGCAGCCGCGTACACTAGAACACCAATTTCTGTCTTCGCCTCTGGATGTTCAGCAGGATGGCAATGGACATGATATTTGTCGTCAGCGAGCTGACGCCATAACTCATCAGGGGCAGCGGGATACCCGTAACCGGCATGATGCCCATGGTCATGCCCACGTTGACCAGCACGTGGAAAGCCAGCATCGAAGTGATGCCGACTGCCAGCAGGCGGCCGAAGGTATCTCCGGCATCGCGGGCTGTCACGATGCCGCGCCAAAGCACCACGAGATACAGCAGCAGCAGGAAGGTCACGCCGATGAAGCCCAGTTCCTCACCGACCACGGCAAAAATGAAATCCGTATGATTCTCTGGCAGGAAGTTCAGCTGGCTCTGTGTACCATGAAAAAGGCCTTTGCCAAAGAGCATGCCGGATCCGATGGCAATCTTGGACTGGATGATGTGGTAACCGGAGCCCAAAGGATCGACATTCGGATTCATGAAAACCGTCAGACGCATTTTCTGATAATCCTTGAGGAAATGCCAGAGAAGCGGGCAAGCTGCCGCACCTGCAACAAAGATACCACCGAGCAAGCGCAGGTTGATGCCTGCTGCAAAGACCATGCCAAAGAAAATAGCCATGAACACGAGCGATGTGCCAAGATCCGGCTGCTTGAGGACCAGCAGGAAGGGGACGCCCACATAAAGGGCGACTGGCAGGAGGTCACGCAGGTTATTGATCCTGCCGACTTTATCGTCAAGCATCGTTGCCAGCGAAATGATCATGATGAGTTTGGAGAACTCAGAGGGCTGGATGCTGATGGGACCGATCATGATCCAGCGCTGCGCACCAAGAGCCGACTGGCCGACTAGCATGACGGCGACCAACAGGATCAGATTGAACGCATACAGCTTATTGCCATAGCCTTGCAGGACCTTATAATCGAAGTTCATGAGGAATGCTGCCAGTGCGACGTTGACCAGTGCAAAAATTCCTTGACGCTGGACGAACCAGTAGCGCTCCTCGCTCGGTGTATTGATGTGCGTCGCACTGCCAATGATGATGAGGCTCATGATGATGATGCCTGCCGTGGCAGCGATGAGAATGAAATCGGTACGACGCCAGTAACGTTTCTTCATCATTTATACTGTCTTCTCTCACTTCTTGCCCGCATCATGCTTCATGCGGTTCACTGGGATATTGGCCACGAGAGCAACGGAATCTTCATCGTTCTCCAAGGCAATATCCATATCCTGCTGATTGATCTCCATGTAATTCGAGATCACTTGAATGATGTCATTCTTGAGATTTTCCATGACTTCCGGAGAAATATTAGCACGATCGTGGATCAGGACGACCTTGAGGCGGTCATGCGCAATGCGGCCCGATTTCTCTCTCTTGCCAAAAATCCTCTGCATCAAGTTATCAAGCATGCCTGTCTCTCCTCCTTAATCCCCGAATACCCGGCGCTTGAGCCGCTGGAAGAACGTCTCCTTCGGGAATTCCATGAAGGGGATATCCTCGCCACAGATACGACCCACAATATTGCGGTACGCTTGTCCAGCCTGGGAATGTTCCATCGTGATGCATGGCTCGCCTTTATTCGTACTCGTGACAACCATTTCATCATCGGGAACCTGGCCAATGCAATCGATGGACAAGATATCGTTGATATCATTCATATCGAGCATATCACCGCTCTCAACCATCTGAGGACGGATACGATTGACGATGAGCTTGATATCCTCTTTTTCTGCACGCGCGAGTTCGCCAATGATCTTGTCGGCATCGCGAACAGCCGAGATTTCCGGCATTGTCACGACAATGGCCGTATCCGCAGCGGCGATGGCCGTCTTGAACCCCTGCTCGATACCGGCAGGACAATCGATGAGAATGTAGTCGAATTCCTTGCGCAGTTCTTCGCAGAGCTTTACCAGCTGTTCCGGATTGACGCTCGTCTTGTCCTTGACCTGGGAGGTCGGCAGGAGGAACAACGTCTCGTACTTCTTGTGGCGTACAAGGGCTTTCTTGTAATTCACGCGTCCCGCGGCGACATCGATGAGGTCATACATGATACGATTTTCAAGGCCAAGCAGCAAATCGAGATTCCTGAGTCCCGTATCCGTATCAACGAGAACAACTTTCTTGCCGCGCATCGCAAGGCCGACACCAAGATTGGCCGTCGTCGTCGTCTTGCCGACGCCCCCCTTGCCCGAAGTGATTACATAAATTTTGCTCATACCCCTTGTCCTACCTTTCTATCGGTTCGATAACAATCTGGCCATCCTTGATGGATGCGCGTTCCGCGCGTTCCGTCATTTCCATATGATCTGGCGATCTGGCAATGAGATTCGCGATGCGGATCTGAGTCGGCATCAGATGATCGGCTATGATGAATGAACTCGTATCACCTGCCGCCCCCGCATGCACAAGCCCTCTGCAGGTACCGCGGATATCGATGCTGCCACCTGCAATGATCTGCGCACCCGGATTCACATTGCCGCAGACGAGAACCGAGCTGTCCGTGCGGATTTCCTGACCGCCACGCAAGGTGCGGTTGACTACAACCATTTCCTGCACCTGTTCCGACGGCTTCTGCCCAGCTGCAGTCTTATGCTGTCCGGCCTTTGTTTCCACAACGGGAGCGCTTTGCGCGTCCTGCCGTGTTGTCGGCCGACAGATGAGCCCATGCGCATGGAACAGCTTCTGGAGCTTTTCAAGTTCCTCGTGCAAGAAACGCTCACGCGGCACGAGGACCAGGGTGCCGCGCAGGAAAAAACCGGAACCAGACTCAAGCTTTTCCTCAATATGCGTCCAGATATCCTCAAACGAAGCATTCTCTGCAAAACTAAGCTGCAATCCCCGTTTCCCGCCTTTGATCTTCACAATCTCATCTTGCATGATGATTCGACGACTCCCCTCTCCCTTACTTGAAGGATCTTCTCTCTGCTTATTTCTTATCCCCATCGTTATCCTGATTGATACCAAAGGCAGCCTCCAGGATCTTGCGGCCGATTGGCACAGCCGACTGAGAACCGTAACCGCCATTTTCGACGATAACAGCGACGACAATATTCGGATTGTCAAATGGACCATACGCGACAAACCAGCCGTGATCACGGCCCTGCGAATTCTCCGCCGTACCGGTCTTACCAGCAATATCAATAGTAAAACCACGGAAACTTGAAGCTGCCGTACCATATTTCGTAACGTCATGCAGACCATCCTGCACGAGTTTGATATCTTCTTCCGGCACATCAAGCTGGGAAAGAAGTTCCGGCTGGAATTCCTTGACCACGCTGCCATCGGGAGCCAGGATGCGATTGACGACATGCGGCTTGTAGCGCTTGCCATCGGCTGCAATCTCGCCCATGACCATGGCAGCCTGCAAAGGTGTCACCAGATTGAAGCCCTGGCCAATAGCCGCGTCGAAAGTCTCGGAAAGGTACCATTCCCCGTCATCAAAATTCTTTTCCTTATAGCGGCGGTTGGCGACGAGGCCTGAAGCCTCGTAGGGAAGGTCAACCCCTGTCTTCTGTCCCAGGCCGAACATGCGCGCATACTTCTCGAGGCGGTCGATGCCAAGACGGTTGCCCATTTCATAGAAATAAACGTTATCGGAGTGCGCAAGAGCCGTGCGGAAGTTCAACCAGCCGAGTGCTTCCCCATCGGCGTTGCCTTTTGGTATGAGCCAGTGATGGCCAGAGTCAAAGATCTGTTCATCCGGCGTGACGACACCTTCCGTCAGTGCGGCCGTTCCCGTCACGATCTTGAAGGTAGAGCCCGGCGGATACTCGCCCGTTATGGTCTTGTTATCCATCGGATGATACGGATTGTTATTGAGCTGATTCCAATCTTTGGTCGAGATGCCGTGCGCGAAAAGATTCGGGTCGAAAGCCGGTCGGCTGACCATCGCAAGGATTTCGCCTGTCTGCGGGTTCATGACGACAGCAGCCGCCGCATGAGCACCAATCTGCGTGAGCTGCTCGTCAACAGCCTTCTCCGCAGCCTGCTGCAATTTGATGTCAATCGTGAGTTCGAGATCATCGCCCGGCACCGGCTCCTTGCGGCCAAGGATCTGCACAGGCTTGCCCGAAACATCGACCTCAACCTGCTGGCCGCCATTCTCGCCACGCAGTTCCTTGTCGTAAACTTTTTCGAGACCGAACTTGCCGATGATATCGCCGGATTTATAGCCCTGATCCTTCATCTTCTCAAGCTCAGTATCATTGATCTCACTGACATAGCCAAAAGTATGCGCGCCCTCCTGCTTGAGGATGTAATCGCGGATTGGTGTGACTTCAATGACAACACCAGGATACTGACTCTTCTGTTCTTCAATGATCGAGACGATATCCGGCGTGACATCCGTCTTGATGCGGATGGGATCGAAGCCACTGTGACCAGCTATCTTTTTCTTGATATCTTCGACCGGTACCTTGAGCAAGTCAGAAAGGCGCTCAATGACATCATCCGAGATAGGTGCCGTCAACGGCAGCAGCGACACAGAAAATCCAGGACGATTCGTGACGAGCAGTTCCCCATTCCGGTCATAGAACGTCCCGCGCGGTGCCATTGCAGGCACGATGCGGATGCGGTTGCCGTCTGCCAGGCCCGCATAATACTCACCCTGATAGATCTGCAGGTAGGCGGCTCGTCCGATAAGCACGGCGATGACCAGGACTGACACGATCATCAAAGTCCTCAATCTGCTGTTGAAATCGTCTTTATCACCCAAAATAGTACCTCTTCCATAACGAAAGGCACCCCGCAAGGTGCCTTAATCATTGCCAAAACCAGTGTTGCCCAAGGGGCGCAGTCACGCCTTTGTCCGGTATCGCTTGTCGAGTTCATAGGCCAGACGATGGACCGGATAAGCAAAGGCCAGCTGATATGCGAGCATCGGCAGCAAGGTATACTGCAGATGCACCATCAGATTAAAGCGATACCCTAATAATATCATAAGTAACGCCAAAATAAAATAGTTCGCTATCGTCACAGGGATGGACGCACACACGGGCAGGAAAAACTGCTCTTTGAAGACCTGATCGGAGAATTTACCGATCAGATAGCCAAGTAAAAGCCTCGTGAATGCATTCATGCCGAGAAAGGTGCCACTCGCCAGATCTTGGAGCAGACCGACAGAAAAGCCGGCCAGAGCGCCAAACCGCGATCCCTTCAGGAAAGCCGTCGATGTCACGAATAACAGCATGAAATCAGCCGTCACACCATGATAAGCGACACGCGGCAACAGGGAGGTCTGGAGCGCATACAAGACGATGACGAAAAGCACCGTCATGCCAAACTTCTTCATTGTGCCGATCCCTCCCCGGCTGCCGTACTGCTGTCAGCTGAGGATGCCTCCGGTGCAGAGGGACTTCCAGCATCGCTCTCTTCTGCAGCAGCTGCTGCAGCGGCTGCCTGTGCCGCCGGATCCGTCTCCGTCCCTGGCGTCTGCGGCGGCGTCTTCAACGGTGCCGGTGGAGCTTCCCTTGAAGCGGTGATGACCATGACATCTTCCAAGCGCTGGAAATCCACAGCCGGTTCAAGGATGGCAATCTTCAAGAGGCCGCCCTCATCGTTGCGCATCTCTGACACAGTCCCGACCATCAGTCCTTTTGGATAAACACCGCCGAAGCCGGATGTCACAATGACATCTCCTTCATCGACATCCGCCGTTTTCGGGATATTGACCATGCGCGGCATGGTTGGATTATCCATATCGCCTTCAACAATACCAGCAACACGGGAATCGGCGCGCTGTACGAGCGTGCCGACGGAGGAGCGCGGATCCAAGATGAGTTCGACTTTCGAGGAGGTCGGACCAGCCTCAATGACATGGCCGACCAGTCCTTTTTCCGTCACGACTGCCATATCGACATCCACGCCATCCCGCGTACCGCGATTGATCTCAATGACACTGGACCAGGTTGCCGACTCACGGCCAATCACCCGTGCGGCCACAAGATTGAACTGCGTAGCGGATTGCTTATAACCAAGCAGCGCACGCAAACGCTGATTTTCTGCATCGTATTCACTGGCATGAAGATTCTGGATGCGCAGCTGTTCGACCTCATTGCGCAGCATCTTATTCTGCTGATGCACCGTGGCAATTTCCCAGATGTTGCTCGTCACATAATTGAGCTGGCTTCCCACCCAGGAAATGGCACTCTGGAAAGGCGTCACCACGACGGAAACCGCCTGATTGAGGATAGGCGCCCGAAATCTGCCACGTGCCGAAAAGAAGATGATACAGAAGAGGCTGATGAGGACAACGATCAAGATGCCTATTTTCTTGCCCGTACCTCTGTTTTTTCGATATCTGCCGCTCATTGTCTCAGCTTCTTTGAAGTCATGACCACACGTTTCAGGAGCTCAATATTCTCCAGCGATTTGCCCGTACCTTCCCCTACGCAGGAAAGAGCATCTTCGGCTACGAGAACCGGCATGCCGGTCTCATGAGCCAACAGCTGGTCAAGATTTGTCAGGAGTGCGCCGCCGCCCGTCATCATGATGCCGTGATCCATGACATCGGCTGCCAGTTCAGGCGGAGTCTTCTCAAGCGTAGCCTTAACGGCATCCACAATCTTATAGATTGGTTCACTGAGCGCCTCACGGATTTCCTTTGCCTGGATCGTGAGCGTTTTCGGCAGGCCACTGACGAGATCGCGTCCGCGGATTTCCATCGAGACATCCGTCTCCGGCGTCACGATGGCCGTACCGATGTTGATCTTGATTTCTTCTGCTGTACGCTCACCGATCATGAGGTTGTACATGCGCTTGATATACTGAACAATGGCCGAATCCATCTCATCTCCACCGATGCGGATGGAACGGCTCGTCACGATGCCGCCCAGCGAGATGACCGCGATTTCTGTCGTGCCGCCGCCGATATCGACCACCATGTTGCCCGTAGCTTCTTCAACAGGGAGCCCGGCACCGATAGCTGCTGCCATCGGCTCCTCAATAAGATACGCCTCGCGGGCACCAGCCTGCTGAGCAGCATCGATGACCGCGCGCTTCTCTACTTCCGTGACACCTGAAGGAACGCCGACCACGACGCGAGGACGGACAAAAGACTTCGTATCCATAGCCTTGCGGATAAAATATTTGAGCATGGCCTGCGTGACATCAAAGTCAGCAATGACACCATCCTTCATCGGACGGATGGCAACGATATTGCCAGGCGTGCGGCCAATCATCTGCTTGGCCTCTTCGCCAACAGCCAGGACATCTCCCGTATCACTCTTTATGGCGACAACAGAAGGCTCACGCAGGACAATCCCCCTGCCTTTCACATGGACGAGCGTATTGGCCGTGCCAAGGTCAATACCCATATCGTGAGATAAACCACCAAAAAGACTCCACATTGTACTGATAAACTCCCTTCAGATTTCCTATCGAAACAATACATATTATTGTAACACATCTCATAGACGAATGTAATGGGGAAAACCTGGAATTGTCAAGAATTATTTAGGAAAGCATGCCTTTTTCCTTCAAACTCAGGAAGCGGTCATCTCCCAGGATGATGTGGTCGAGTACGGGGATATCCATGATATGGCCGGCCTTGACCAGGCGCTCCGTTACAGACAGGTCTTCCCTGCTGGGGCTGGGGTCGCCGCTCGGATGATTATGTATGAGGATCATGGCAGCTGCCGCATAACGGATTGCCATCTGGAACACCTCGCGCGGATGCACGATGGAAGCAGATAAGCTGCCGATTGACACATCGCGCAGACCCAGCACATGATTCTTCGTGTTGAGCAGCAGTACAGCAAAATGTTCCTTGCGCTCATAACGCAAATGAGGCATCGCCACGCGGGCGGCATCCTCTGGCCCATGGATCACCTCGACCTGCCGAGCTGCCCGTGTGGCCAGCCGCCGGCCAAGTTCCACTGCCGCCAGGATCGTCGCTGCCTTTGCGAGGCCAATGCCCTTGACCTCGATCAGTTCCTGCGGCGACATGTGGATGATGGCCGGCAGGCCAAGATCTTGATATTTGGCCAGGACACCTTCCGCCAGGCGCAAGACAGAAGCCTCCTGCGTCCCCGTACGCAACAGGATAGCCAGGAGTTCCGCATTGCTCAGGGCCGAGGCACCATAGGCCAGCAGTTTTTCACGCGGTCGTTCCTCCCGTGGTAGATCCTTCACCATGATAGTCATAGAGATCGATCCCTGCCTTTCTGGCCAGCCGACAGACATCGAAGAGAGGCAATCCGACTACATTAGAGAAAGAGCCTTCAATGGATTCGATGAATGCTGCAGCCCGCCCCTGTACGGCATAAGCTCCGGCCTTATCCATCGGTTCTCCCGTCCGGATGTAGGCATCGATATCCGCATCGCTCAACGTGCCGAAGAAGACCCGGGTCGTCACGACCTCTGTGAGGACTTCATATCCCGTCACCCAGGCAAAGCCCGTCGCTACTTCGTGTTCACGTCCCGACAGCATGCGCAGCATATCCCTTGCCTCCGCTTCGTCCTGCGGTTTGCCGAATACCCGTCCATCAAGGAATACCACCGTATCCGCACCGAGTACCGGCACTCCCCGATGCTCACGCGCCACGGCCTTCGCCTTGCGGACAGCATTTTCCTTCACCAATTCTCCCGGCGGCAGCGATGCACCAGAAAGTTCCTCTGCCTCACTCACTACCACCTGGAAACTGGCGCCGATTTGCTGCAGGAGTTCCCTGCGGCGAGGAGAACCAGATGCCAAAATAAACAATGTAATCCTTCCCTTCCTGGACTTCAGCAATATTTCCGATACAAAACGATTGCCACGACAATGCCGAGCATGCTCATGATATTGGGCGTAAACGACAGCGCCAGCGTCAAGCGGATGACATAAAGGTCAATCGTCACGGGCGATTCCATTGCGAAAACGGGGAAGGACGCAGTGAGAGACGGCATGAGCCCGGCCAAAGCCGGGACACTTTTCAAGAATTCTCCCAGCATACCGCCGAGAATTGCACCAACTGCAACACAAAGGATACACATGCCGTACCCACGTCCACCAAACCTAGACAAATAGAACCCCTCCAAACATATCATACTGTATCCTTATATTCTTGTCACGCCTGTAAAATCCTGCCCCAAAGACAAAAACTTATCACCATCTTCCAATCCCTGCCATTCCCTGCCGTTTTCGCTCTGCCTTGCCAGCTGCAGCGGCAGGAAACACAGAAAAAGGCCTGCAAGATGCAGGCCCGGAAGTGCCATCTCTCAAAGGAGATAACGCAGATAGACATAAACGGTCGAAAGCACGATGGTCAGGATCATAATGGGGAAACTGATCTTGAAATAATTCAGGAACGAGATCTTGACGCCCCGGTCAGCAGCCATGCCAGCTACGATGAGGTTCGCCGACGCGCCGACGAGCGTGCCATTGCCGCCCAGGCAGGCTCCGAGCGAGAGGCTCCACCAGACCGGCTCCAGATTATCTACGCCCATGGCTCCCATATTCTGGATCAAAGGGATCATCGTTGCCACGAACGGGATATTGTCAAGCACCGAAGAAACGAGCGCTGAGAGCCAGAGTATGAGCAGCGAGGTCTTCGTGACATCCCCTTCCGTCAGATTCACAGCCTGGGTAGCCAGATCCCGGATGACGCCCGTCTCGCTGAGACCACCGACCGCGACAAACAGACCAATGAAAAAGAAAATGGTAGCCCACTCTACTTTACGCATCGAGAAATCCACATCATGCTGGCTGCCGCCGGCCAGCAGCAGCAGCAGGAAAGCTCCGAGCAACGCGACGACCGAGGATTCGATATGCGTAAAGGAATGCGTGAAGAACCCCAGGATTGTCAAGCCGAGTACAAAGAGTGAACGAGCCAGGAGTTTGCGGTCTTTCAAAGACTCCCGCTCATCCATCTGCATGATCTCAGCCTGGAGTTCCGGTTTCGTGACCATTTGCTTGCGGTACAGGACATTCATGATAAAGAGTACGGCAATCATGCAGACAATGACAATTGGCGTGAGGTTTTCGATAAACGCCACGAAAGTCAGCTCCTTGACGGCACTGCCGATCATGATATTCGGCGGATCGCCGATAAGCGTAGCCGTGCCACCGACATTGGATGCCAGGATCTGCGTGAGCAGGAACGGCACGACATGGATGTGAAGCTTGCTCGTGATGGCAAAGGTGACTGGCACCATCAGGAGTACCGTCGTGACGTTATCCAAGAATGCCGAAAAAATCGCCGTGATGAACCCCAGATAAATGAGCAAGCGGCGGGGCTGTGCTTTGGCTGCCTTAGCCGTCTTGACGGCCACATAATCAAAAAGTCCTGTCTTGGCTGTGATGCTCACGAGGATCATCATGCCGATCAGGAGTCCCAAGGTATTGAAATCAATATGGTGCAACGCTGTTTCCACAGGCATGATACCAACCACGATCATGAGAATCGCTCCGAGCATTGCAACAATCGTGCGATGAACCTTTTCCGAAACAATCAGAGCATACATCAGCACAAAGATAATAGCCGCTAAAGTTCCCATTCCCAAAAATTCCTCCTTTTAATCACCTGACAACAACCAGATATATTCTCCCCCAGCATGTGCAAAAAGAGACGGCGCCTGTCTTTGAACAGACTCCGCCTCAAAATTACCTATGCGATTCTCTTTCGTTATCATATCATAGAAGCTGGTATGATAGCAAGAAAAAGATATTCTTACAACAAAAGCCCTGGCAAAGCCAGGGCTGTCTCATTCATGGTGCGTCTGGCAAGATTCGAACCCGCGACCCACGGCTTAGAAGGCCGTTGCTCTATCCAGCTGAGCTACAGACGCACAAAATGGTCGGGATGACAGGATTCGAACCTGCGACATCCTGCTCCCAAAGCAGGCGCGCTACCAAACTGCGCTACATCCCGTTAAGTACCTTACTATTATAACGAGTTATCATGTTCTTGTCAACGTCTCCATTCACAAAAACCAAGTGGGCTTCCCAGACTCTGTTCATGTGCGGGGATATGCGGCTAGTATGTTGACAATGTTACACACGAATGGTAAGGTTAGCAGTAACGTCCCCTGTCATTTATACACAGGAAAATGGAGGCATCATCATGATAAAAGAAGCAATCGAGAAAATCGTCAGCAAGAAAGACCTTCGCTACGAAGAAGCCTATACCGTCATGAATGAGATCATGAATGGTGAGACCACGCAGGTACAGAATGCCGCTTATCTGGCTGCGCTCTCAACGAAGAGTACCAAGGCAGAGACCATCGATGAAATCTCAGGTTCTGCCAAAGCGATGCGCGACCATGCCCTAAAAGTCGAACACAATATGGATGTACTCGATATCGTCGGCACGGGCGGCGACCATGCGCACAGCATCAACATCTCAACGACAGCAGCGATGATCATCGCCGCAGCTGGTGTCAAAGTCGCCAAGCACGGCAACCGTGCCGCATCCTCGAAATGTGGTGCTGCCGACTGCCTGGAAGCACTCGGCGTCAACCTTGACCAGCCGCCCGCAAAAGTAGTCGAGGAACTTGAGAAGATTGGCCTCTGCTTCATGTTCGCGCAGAAGTACCATGCTTCCATGAAGTATGTTGGCGCAATCCGCAAAGAACTCGGCATCCGTACCGTCTTCAATATCCTGGGTCCCCTGACCAATCCCGCACATCCGACACGCATGGTACTGGGCGTCTATGACGAATACCTGCTCGAACCCCTGGCACAGGTTCTCTTGAAACTCGGCGTCAAGAATGGCATGGTCGTCTACGGCCAGGACTGCCTGGATGAACTTTCCCTGAGCGCGCCAACCAGTATCTGTGAATTCCGCGATGGCTGGTACCGCCGCTACACCATCAAACCGGAAGATTTTGGTTTCCAGCGCTGCACCAAGGAAGATATCAAAGGCGGCACCCCAGCAGAAAATGCCCAGGTCACGCTCGACATCCTCAAGGGCGCGCAGGGTCCCAAGACGAATATCGTCCTGCTCAATGCCGGTGCTGCCATCTACGTCGGCGGCAAGGCCAAGGATATTGCTGAAGGCATCGAGATTGCCCGTCAGGTGATTGCCTCCGGTGCCGCCCTGCAGAAGCTTGAAGAATTCAAGCAGTTATCACAGGCCTGACGTCCTGGGAACCGCTTGGAAAAATAAAAAACCGCTGCCTCATCATCCAGTTGAGGCAGCGGTTTTTTTGCAGGATTTACTCGTTGCGGAGCTTCTGTACTTCATCGAGCAGGTACTCATTGAGGACCTTGATATAGGTACCCTTCATGCCGAGGGATTTCGACGAGATGACGCCGGCCGATTCAAATTTGCGCAGAGCATTGACAATGACCGAACGCGTAATCTTGACTTGATCGGCAATCTTTGAGGCCACCAGCAATCCTTCGGTGCTGTCGAGTGCCGAGAGGATGGCGAATGCCGCTTTGCGTTCCGAGAACGAAAGCGTGTTGATGGCAATCTGGACCGTAGCTTTCTTGCGGGCTTCGATTTCAATTTTCTCAGCATGATCACGAAGCATTTCCATGCCGACAACCGTTGCACCGTATTCACAGAGCAACAGATCATCATCCGTGAATTCTTCATCATATTTGGCGACAATCAAGGTGCCGATACG
Organism: Selenomonadaceae bacterium; assembly: GCA_029338835.1. Classification (GTDB taxonomy): domain Bacteria; phylum Bacillota; class Negativicutes; order Selenomonadales; family Selenomonadaceae; genus Mitsuokella. The sequence continues at coordinate 17,649 of JAQYBD010000053.1, forward strand.
CTCACCTACGCCATAAATCGGTACAATGGTCGTATTCTTGCCGTTGAACAAGCATTTCGTATTCTCTTCGTACGCACACATGCCCGTCTTAGAGCGCAGGTTGGCATTCGTTTCATCCATGCGCATCAGCCAGCTGACATAATGCTTCGGGAATTCGCCACGGTCGATGACCTTATCGATCATCAGGTCACATTCGAAATCATCCACAAAAGCATAGCCGAAGATCTTGCCCTTCTTATTGGTGATGTATACGTTTGCATTGAGTACATTGCTCAGTACACGCGAAATACCATCGTATTCCACGTTCTCCGAACGCTGCAGCAAACGATTGATTTTACGGGTTTTCTCCAATAAAGATGCCATAACGTATTCTCCTTTGATTCATTGCACGATTCAGTTCCGATAAAATTTTTCCACCCTTATTTTATCACACTTTTCAAAATAGTCAAAGATGTATCTGAGGATTTTTCAAGAATTTCACGAAAAAGAAACAAAAAAGAATACAGGATACAACAAGCAAGATAAGGGTCTGTGGTATCCTCCCTTTCCATCACAGGATATCACAGGATAAATTGTGAGAGGTCACGGTTCACGACGATATCCGACAGGCGCTGATCCACATAAGCCGCATCGATGGTCACCTGCTTGTCCTCGAGTTCCGGTGCGCGGAAGCTGACATCCTCGAGTACCTTTTCCAGCAGCGTATGCAGGCGACGCGCGCCGATGTCTTCAGCTTGTTCATTGACAGCACAAGCCAGTTCTGCGATCCGGCTGATTGCTTCCGGCTCGAATGTCAGGCTGACCCCTTCCGTCGCCAGAAGGGCTTCATACTGTTTGAGCAGCGCATTCTGCGGCTCCGTCAAGATGCGCTCAAAGTCTTCCTTGCGCAGGGATTTGAGTTCGACGCGGATGGGGAAACGCCCCTGCAGCTCAGGGATGAGGTCTGACGGCTTGGCCATATGGAAAGCACCGGCTGCAATGAAAAGGATGTGATCCGTACGGACCTGGCCGTATTTCGTGGAGACCTGCGAGCCTTCCACGATGGGCAGGATATCGCGCTGGACTCCTTCGCGGGAAACATCCGCACCTGAACTTGCTCCCTTCACAGCCACCTTATCGATCTCATCCAGGAAGACAATCCCACAGTATTCGGTAAGGCGCACAGCTTCTTCGGCCACGGCTTCCATATCGATGAGCTTGCTTGCTTCTTCCTGTGCAAAGATCTTGCGGGCCTGTTCCACGCTGACCTTGCGCTTTTTATGGCGTTTTGGCATGATATTGCCGAGCATATCCTGGAGATTGTCGCCCATCCCCTCCAGGCTGGAACCGGCAAACATGCCAATCATCGGGCGGCCGGATTCTTCCACATCAATCTCGATGAGTTCTTTTTCAAGTTCCCCTTTATGCAGCCGCTTCCTGACCCACTCACGGCCAGCCTGATATTTGGGTTCGCCTTCTTTTTTCTCTTCGGGTTCTTCATCCCCGCCAAAAAGACGTCCCAGCGGATTCTGTGATTTTTTCGGCTCCGGCACAAACACATCAAGGATGCGCTCTTCAGCAAGCTCAGCTGCTTTGTCCTGTACATCATCCAGGCGCTGCTGGCGCACCATGCGCACGGCCGTTTCCGTAAGATCGCGAATGATGGACTCGACATCGCGGCCTACATAGCCGACTTCCGTGAATTTCGTAGCCTCGACTTTGATGAACGGCGCCTTGACCAGCTTGGCCAGACGACGGGCAATCTCTGTTTTGCCGACACCGGTCGAACCGATCATGAGGATGTTCTTCGGGATGACTTCTTCCTTCATGCTGCCGGTCAGCTGCCGGCTGCGCCAGCGGTTGCGCAGTGCGATGGCCACCGAGCGCTTGGCTTCATCCTGTCCTACGATATAGTGATTGAGTTCTTCGACAATCTCACGCGGCGTCTGCTCATTGACGCCAATCGTCTCTATACGATTTTCCATCAGTCAAGTTCCTCCACTCTGATATTGTGATTGGTATAAACGCAAATGTCAGCGGCAATGGACAGGGCCTCCTTGGCAATATCCCGTGCCTCCATATCGGTATGCTTGACGAGCGCGCGAGCTGCCGAGAGCGCAAAGAACCCGCCAGAGCCAATGGCAGCCACATCGCCATCCGGCTCAATGACCTCGCCATTGCCAGAAAGCATCAGGAGGGTATTGGCATCGGCCAGCAAAAGCAACGCTTCCAGCTTGCCCATCATCTTATCCGTACGCCACTCTTTCGCAAGCTCAACGGCAGCCCGCGTCAGATTGCCGTTATATGCTTCGAGCTTGGCTTCAAATTTTTCAAACAATGTAAATGCATCCGCCACGGAACCGGCAAAGCCTGCCAGTACCTTGCCATGATAAATCCGGCGCACCTTGCGGGCTGTGGATTTCATGATGGTATTCTGGCCGAATGTGACCTGGCCGTCGCCAGCGATGGCTGTCTTGCCATTCTTGCGCACAGCACAAATGGTTGTAGCATGGAATTGTACTTCACTCATGATATTCCTCACTTCCAGCTGACTCAGCAGCCCAAAATCCGGGGTTTAAACGCTTCAATCGCTGCCAGGGCACGTTCTGCCAGCAGCTGCTTCTTCATTTTCTTATCTCGGATGCGGCGTCCATTGGCATCGCGCGTAGCCACCGGCGGCAGCAAGCCGAAGTTGACATTCATCGGCTGAAAATGCTTGGCCTCGCTCGTCGTAATGTAATGGCAAAGCGCTCCGTGACAGCTCTCCTCGGGGAAAACGAGCGGTTCTTCCCCTCGGGCCAGGCGCGCCGCATTGACCCCGGCCACCAGCCCCGAGGAAGCCGATTCGATATAGCCTTCCACGCCCGTCATCTGACCGGCAAAGAACAAGTTATCCGTGCCGCGGAACTGCATCGTCGGACGCATATGACGCGGCGAATTGAGGAAGGTATTGCGATGCATGACACCATAACGCAAGAATTCCGCATGCTCGAGCCCCGGGATCATACCGAAGACACGGCGCTGCTCCGGCCACTTGAGATGGGTCTGGAAGCCCACGATGTTGTAAAGGGTCGCACCGGCATTGTCCTGACGCAGCTGCACCACAGCATACGGTCGTACCCCTGTCTCCGGATGCTCGAGGCCAACGGGTTTCAGCGGACCGTACAAGAGTGTATCGATGCCGCGGCTGGCCATCACCTCTACAGGCATGCAGCCCTCAAAGAACTTTTCTTTCTCAAAATCCTTGGTCGGCGCTTTCTCCGCTGTGGTCAAAGCCTGCCAGAATGCCTCGTATTCTTCCTTGTTCATCGGGCAGTTGATATAAGCAGCTTCTCCCTTCCCATACCGGGAGGCGCGATAGGCTTTTGTCATATCGATGGATTCGAGACTGACAATCGGCGCTGCGGCATCATAGAAATACAGGGAATCCCCGCCGGTGCGCGCCGCGATATCCTCAGCCAGCGGGCCTGCTGTCAAGGGACCGCTCGCAATGATCGTGACAGCATCATCTGCCAGAGGGATCCTCGTCACCTCTTCATGGCGGACTGTGATATGTGGATGTTCCGTCACCCTGCGCGTAATATAATCACTGAAACCATGACGGTCAACGGCCAGTGCGCCGCCAGCGGGCACCCGTGTTGCATCGGCAGCTTCCATGACAATGGAATGGAGCCGCCGCATCTCCTCCTTGAGGACACCGACGGCATTCTCAAGACCTGCGCCGCGCAGAGAATTGCTACAGACCAGTTCTGCAAAACCCGCTGTCTTATGCGCCGGCGTCGATTTTGCGGGACGCATCTCATAAAGCATGACTTCTGCGCCCTGCTGTGCCGCTTGCCACGCGGCTTCGGAGCCAGCCAAGCCAGCTCCGACAATGATGACATGTTTCATACTATCTTCCCTTATTGCTTGTCATTTCCTGCTGCAGACGCATCGGCAGCAGCCTTCTCTTCCTCGCGCTTTTTCTTTGCCTCAGCCCGCTGGCGCATCTTCTCCAATTCTTTATTGATGGGATGGTCGATGCGTGTCTCACAGGCATCGTTGCTGCAATAGAGCATGCCGCGGCCATTCTTGAAATGATGCTTGAGCAGGAACGAACCGCATTTCTCACAGGTTTCCTTCTGCGGGGTATCCCAGGTCGTGTAATCGCAATCCGGATAATTCTCGCAGCCATAGAACACACGGCCACGGCGCGTGCGTCGTTCGACAATGCTCCCGCCGCATTTAGGGCATTTGACGCCCGTATCACGCAGCAGCGGTTTCGTATTGCGGCATTCGGGGAAGCCCGGGCAGGCCAGGAATTTGCCGAAACGCCCCTGCTTGACCACCATCATGCGGCCGCAGAGTTCGCACTTGACATTGGATACTTCAACGGGCAGCTCCACATGGCCGATGGCTTTATCGGCCTTCTCGAGTGTTTCCTCAAAGGGAGCATAAAATTCGCGCAGCAGCTGATTCCTGCCAACCTTGCCCTCAGCGATCTCATCGAGTTCATTCTCGAGATTCGCCGTGAATTTGACATCGACGATGTCCTTGAAGTACGTTTCCAGCATGTCTACCACGACGAAGCCAAGCTCTGTTGGCTGGAAGTGCTTGTCGATGCGCTGCACGTAGCCACGGGCCTGGATGGTCTCGATGATCGGTGCATACGTACTAGGACGCCCGATTTCCTTCTCCTCCAGTGTCTTGACGAGAGAGGCATCATTATAGCGTGGCGGCGGTTCTGTAAAGTGCTGCTGTGGCAATGTCTTTGCAAGATTCAGTGCATCCTGTTCCGCAAGATCCGGAAGCAACACATCCTTCTCCTTTTTGGTTGCATCGGCACCAGCATAGACCTTCGTGAAGCCAGCGAATTTGAGCTGTGAACCGGCAGCACGCAGCTGATAGCGGCTGCCGGCTTCAATCGTCACGCTCATCGTATCATAAACAGCCGGTGTCATCTGACTGGCGGCAAAACGCTGCCAGATCAGCGTATAGAGACGCAACTGATCCTTGTTCAGATATTTTTCCAGAGACTCCGGCGTATGCTGCAAGCTCGTCGGCCGGATAGCTTCATGCGCATCCTGCGCTTTCTTGCCCGTCACATAGACGTTAGGCTTTTCCGGCAGATATTCTTCGCCAAAGGAGGACGCCAGGAATGCCTTCGCTTCCTGCTGAGCCAACTCCGAGATGCGCGTGGAATCCGTACGCATGTAAGTAATGAGACCCGTAGCACCATGGCGCCCGAGTTCAATGCCCTCATAGAGCTGTTGCGCGAGCATCATCGTCTTACGAGAAGTGAAGCCGAGCTTGCGCGCGGCATCCTGCTGCAGGGAACTCGTCGTAAAGGGCGCAGAGGGCTTGCGCTTGCGTTCGCTGCGCCGGACGCCCGCGACTACAAAATCCTGCGCGGAAAGATCCGCCACGAGAGCCGTAGCGGCCTGTTCATTGTGCAGGGCGAACTTCTTGCCGCCTTCCTCATTGACACCGAGCTTCTTGCCATCAACCTGTGTGAGTTCTGCCTGGAACATGGCCGAGCGGCCTTTGCGCAGCTTGACGCCGACCGTCCAGTATTCTTCCGACTGGAATGCCTGGATTTCTTTCTCGCGGTCACAGATGAGACGCACCGTCACCGACTGCACACGTCCAGCCGAGAGTCCCTTGCGCACCTTGCGCCAGAGCAGCGGCGAAAGCTTGTAGCCGACAATGCGGTCCAGCATGCGCCGTGCCTGCTGGGCATCGACCTGGTCAAGATTGATGCTGCGCGGATGTTTGACAGCCTCCTGGATGGCCGGCTTCGTAATCTCATTGAAGACAATGCGGCAATCCGATGCCGGGTCAATGCCAAGAATGAATGCCAGATGCCAGGCAATCGCCTCTCCTTCGCGATCCGGGTCACTTGCCAGATAAATCTTGTCTGCATTCTTGGCATCTTTCTTGAGTGCCTTGATCAAATCGCCTTTGCCGCGTATATTGATGTATTTCGGAGCAAAATCATGCTCTACGTCGATGCCGAACTGACTTTTCGGCAGATCGCGCAGATGTCCCATCGAAGCGCGAACCATGTACTTCCTGCCGAGGTATTTTTCGATGGTCTTAGCCTTGGCCGGCGACTCGACGACGACCAACGTCTTCTTCGTTTTGGTCTTTGCTTTGGATCTTGACTTTGCTTTCGCTGATGTTGCGGTCTTTGCTTTCGTTGCAGCCAAACCTTCACTCCCTCTCAGCACGCCGATAAGCATGCAATTCATTTTCGACAATCAGGCCCTTCAATTCCATATTGAGGAGCATGAAGGACAAATTCGACAACTCCCCAGCGGGAAGGCTCAGGATGATCTCATCCATGCTCAATGCGTGGTCAAACGACAGGACTTGATATATCTGACGTTCTTCCGGTGTCATGCGCACGTTCTTCCGTCGCGTAGCCACGGGCGGGAACCCGCAATCTTCCAGGATATCCGCAGGGCGTATCACCAGTTTTGCGCCCTGCTGGATCAGATGATGGCAGCCCTCACTCGTCGGTGAGCAGACACTGCCAGGAATAGCATAGACGTCGCGTCCTTCGCTGACAGCCTGCTCTGCTGTGATCAGAGAGCCGCTGCGACGCGCAGCCTCTACTACCAGCGTTCCCTGTGCCAGGCCGCTGATAATGCGGTTCCTGGCGGGAAAGAATGCAGGCAGCGGCGGCGTTCCTGGTGAATATTCGGAAAGAACGGCTCCTCGTTCCGCGATTGCGGACAAGAGACGTCTGTTTTCCCGCGGATACGCAACATCGACACCACAGCCAAGCACGGCCACAGTCCGACCCTCTGCGTCAAGCACACCGCGGTGCGCACAGGTATCAATACCACGCGCCGCACCACTGACAACGGTCATGCCTGCTTCTGCCAATTTCCGGCCGAACTCCAAGGCCAGTGCCTCCCCATAACGACTCATGCGTCTCGCTCCCACCATCGCGATGCGCAGGGCATCAGGCAGAAGTGTTCCCCGATAGTATAGGACCACTGGGGGTGAGAAAATTTCCTTCAATATATTAGGATACAGCTCATCCTCAATGGTACAGAGATGGATATGCCGCGAGGCACAGAGTTCAAAGAGCTCCGCCGGCCGCGATGGGTGTTCATGGCGGAAAGCATCCACGGCCTCACAGAGTTTGCGCGGCATCGGCACCTGCTGCGCCAGCTCTGCCGCAGGCAAGCGCCAGATGGTCTCGGCCTTGCTGTAATGCTCCAGGAGGAGTCGCAAACGGTGGCTGCCAAGGCCCGGGCATTCCGCCAGTGCAGCCAAGTGGAAAGCCTGTTTCGATTTCATACCATCGCCTTCTTCCTGACCTGTACGTTATACCATCTTACAAAAAAAGCCCTCAATATGCAACTGCTTACACGAAAATTTCAGAATAATTTTGGTTCCGCTTACAAGAAAGGCCATTCACCGATAGCAGTGAACGGCCAGCTGTATCACTCCGTGAAGAGCTCGTCCCAATACGCATAAGCAATCATCAAGAGAATCAGGAACACCAGGAAAATATCTCCCAATCCGCTCATCCTTTCCAAAAAAAGGGAGAGAGACTTCAGCCCCTCTCCAAAAAATTACATTACGCGGCGGGCACCAATATAGCAGGAACCCCAATAAGAACTGTACAGGGAAGCAATGGACACACCCTGGCTCGAAGAAGCGTTGATGAACTCACCATCGCCCAAATAAATGCCAACGTGAGACGGACCCGGTTCATACGTGGAGAAGAACACAAGGTCACCTGCCACGAGCTCGCCCATGGACACCGGATAGCCGCATTCATACTGTGCATCAGCTGTGCGCGGCAGATAAACGCCGGCATGGGCAAATACATAGCGAACGTAACCGGAGCAATCAAAACCGCTCGGCGTCGTACCACCAAAGACGTACGGCACACCGAGATAATTCATGGACTCCGATACAACGCGGCGTGAGATGTAGTTTGTGCCACGGCTGACTTCTGGCATGGATTTGCCCAGCAGTGCCGCATAAGTGGACGGGCCGACAAGGCCGTCTGCACTGAGTCCCTGAGTTGCCTGGAAAGCTTTGACTGCTTCTGCCGTAGCGGGACCGTAGTCACCATCTGCTGCAACATCGTAGCCCAAGCTGGCAAGCTGCCCCTGGATCTCTGCTACATCGCTGCCCTGGTCTCCGACGCGGAACGCTGAAGCCCCCGCCACAGAAAACCAGCACATAAGGATCATGGATAGTGCGAAAATACGCATTGCTTTACTCAAAAAGCCACTCCTCTCTCTCTTCGCTTACGAGGTTAGCTGCCGGGTTAGGGTAGAGAAGACCACCCTCGCCTTTTTCACCATGAAGGTCTGCGCGACCTGACACCGTGAGCCAGACGTTCACCCCAAAAACTTGGTTCCCCCGCTCCTGGGCTGGACTCAGCTTATTCTTTTAAACCCAATTCTAATATATATAATACGACAAAAGTCGTCGTATTCCTGTCTCTTGATGATTCTTTTTTAGCTTCGTATGAAATTCTTTCAGATTGTTTTCAGATTCCCCCCAGACATGAAAACAGGCTGCCAGAAAGGGCAGCCTCGTTGCATGCATCGTGTTATAAGTCATCAGTAAGCCGAGTTCTGTTCCGCTTGCGCGGTGACAATCATTTATCTAGGCACGGCAGTTGCCTGCCGGCTCAAGCGACTCAACCCGGAAGGTTCCGCGGGCCGCATCATCCCTTCCCTATTCGGTCTTGCTCCGTGTGGGGTTTACCAAAGCCAGCCAGTCACCTGGTCTGCTGGTGCGCTCTTACCGCACCTTTCCACCCTTACCTGACGAGTCAGGCGGTCTAAATCTCTATGGCACTTTCCCTGAGGTCACCCTCGCTGGACGTTATCCAGCACACTCGCCCTATGGAGCCCGGACTTTCCTCATCAGCCTCAAGGGCTGCCGCGATTGTCCTGACAACTTATATCAACATCTGGGATTATAACATATTTTCCCTCTATTTGTCAATTTCTGTCGTGAATATACGGGATTAGGCAATCTTGTACGCAAATCGGCTCATTTCAAGTGACATCAAGGGATTCCGGCATAGAAAAAGGACAGCTGGGCTTTTCTTATTCTCTATTTTTTTTTATAATTAGGCCATAGGTTTTAAATTTTCAGAACAGATAGCAATTTATCTGCACGGAACATGTAAAGGAGAATGACCATGGCTACACCTCATATTGCTGCCGAAAAGGGCGAGATTGCTGAGCGCATCCTGCTGCCGGGCGATCCGCTGCGCGCCAAATTCATTGCTGAGAACTTCCTCGAAAATCCGAAACAGTACACGTCCGTCCGCAATATCCTCGGCTTCACGGGTACATACAAAGGAGTTCCCGTTTCCGTCCAGGGTACGGGCATGGGCATCCCTTCCATCTCCATCTACACCCATGAACTCATCAAAGAATACGGCGTCAAGAAACTCTTCCGCGTCGGTACCTGCGGTGCTATGCATAAAGATCTGAAGCTCCGCGATGTCCTCATCGCTCAGGCAGCCAGCACGGATTCCTCGATCATCCGCAACATCTTCGGCGGATCCATCAACTACGCACCGATTGCAGATTACAGCCTGCTTGAGAAAGCTGTTGCGAATGCACGCAACCTGGATTTGCCGGTAAAAGTAGGCAACATCCTCTCGGCGGATCGTTTCTACGACGACGAAATCGACAATGACAAACTCCGTCAGTATGGCGTACTCGCTGTCGAAATGGAAGCGGCAGCACTCTATACGATTGCCGCACAGTTCCACGTCCAAGCACTTGCACTCTTCACGGTCAGCGACCATCTGCTGACTGGCGAGAGCTGCTCGGCAGAGGATCGCCAGACCTCCTTCAATGACATGATCAAGATTGCCCTCGAAACAGCCATCGAAGACTAACGCAATAAAGAGGCAACGAAAAGAGCCTGTATCATCCAGATCCGGATGATACAGGCTCTTTTCGTTGCAAAAGCGGCACACAAAAGCAGGCATATGCCTCACAGCACCTTTATGCTTCAAGCAGGAAAGCCGTATACCCCTTGCGCGTCTCGTAGATATCGACCTTGCTCGTGGCCTCCCATGGAGAATGCATGCTGATGACCCCCACGCCGCTGTCGATGACCTGCATGCCATAAAGGCTCATGATATAGGCGATCGTACCGCCGCCGCCAAGATCGACGCGGCCGAGTTCTGCCAGCTGATAATGCACATGATGCTTCTTGAGGATACGGCGAAGCTCTGCCAGATACTCCGCATTCGCATCGTTGGAACCGGACTTGCCACGGGCGCCTGTGAATTTATTGAATACCATCCCACGGCCAAAATACGCCACATTCTTCTTGTCGAAAGCCGAAGCATACAACGCATCATAAGCACTCGACACATCCGATGACAGCATCTTGGAATTTGCCAGCGTACGGCGCAGCGTCAGTTCGCTGTACACGCCCAGGGCATTGAGCAGCTCAGCAACCGTATTCTCGAAGAAATGCGACTGCATGCCCGTAGCGCCGACACTGCCGATTTCCTCCTTGTCAACCAGCAGGCAGCACGCCGTCCGGCGCACCTTCTCCGTTTCCAGCATAGCCCGCAGGGACGTATAGGCGCACACGCGATCATCCTGGCCATACGCCAGGATCATGCTGCGGTCAAAGCCGAGGTCGCGCGCTTTGCCAGCCGGTACCAGGGCGAGTTCTGCTGACTCAAAATCATCCTCATCGATATCGTATTTATCCTTGATAAGTTTCAGGACACCAGCCTTGACGGCATCCTTGTCCGCGTCCTTCAGCGGATGATTGCCCACCAGGATATCAAGATCCTCGCCTTCGACAACCTTGGCCGCATTCTTCTTCATCTGTTCCTGCGATAAATGAATGAGCAGATCCGTAACGCAGAATACAGGATCGTCCTCATCCTCGCCAATGCAGATCTCAATGACCTTGCCGTCCGGCTTCACCACGACGCCGTGCAGAGCCAGCGGCAGCGTGACCCACTGATACTTCTTGATACCGCCATAATAATGCGTATCGAGATAGGCAAGTCCGCCATCCTCATAAAGCGGGTTCTGCTTAACATCGAGACGGCAGGTATCGATATGGGCTCCCAGGATATTCATGCCATAGGCTATCGGCTCCTCGCCGATCTGGAACAGCACAATGGCTTTCTTCATATTGACGGCATAGACCTTGTCTCCGGCTTCCAGTTTATGTCCAGAGGCAATGACTTCTTTCAAGTCGCGATATCCTGCTGCTTTTGCTTGACGGATGGCTTCCTTGACGCTCTCGCGTTCCGTCTTGCAATGAGAGAGGAATTCACGATATCCGGTACAAAGCTTCTCAAGTGCCTGTCGTTCGTCCTCACTGTACTGGTTCCAGACTGGAACGGTCTTCGTTTCTGCCATGATAATCATCCTTTCTGGAAATATTCATCGATGATCGCGACAAAATCCTGTCGCGTTGTCGCCTTGTTGAAAAGCTCGCGCAGCACAGCGCCATGCGTAATGCCTTTCGTATACCAGGTCGCATGCTTGCGCATCTCGCGCGGGCCGACATAGTCTCCCTTGTATTTCAGCAGGAGATCAAGATGACGCAGGAGTACGGCAGCACGTTCCTGCATCGTGGGGCCTGGCAACCGTTCACCAGTCTGCCAGTAATGAGTCAACTGACGGAAGATCCAGGGATTCCCCTGCGCAGCCCGCCCGATCATGACGCCATCGCAGCCCGTTACGCGCCGGATCGTATCGAGATCTGTCTCGGTACGCACATCGCCATTGGCAATGACGGGAATCTGCACGCTTTCCTTGACGCGGCGGATGATCTCCCAATCGGCATGCCCGCGATAGAATTCTTCACGCGTACGCCCATGGACCGTGATGGCATCTACGCCGGCCTCTTCTGCCAGCTTTGCCATCTCCACCACATTGACATGGTCATCATCCCAGCCCTTGCGCATCTTCACCGTGAACGGCATCTTCACCGCCTTGCGCACAGACGACAGGATCTCGTATGCCAGGCGCGGCTCACGCATCAGTGCCGAGCCTTCGCCATTCTTGACGATCTTGGGTGCAGGACATCCCATGTTGAAATCAAGGATGTCCGCTGTCCCCAGATCTTCAATGAATTTCGCCGCTTCAGCTGCCATCGCCGGTGTATTGGCAAAAATCTGCATGGCCAGCGGCCGCTCCTCCGGTTCTGACTGCAGCATCGCAAGCGTACGCTCATTGCGGAAATGGATGCCCTGGCAGGATACCATCTCCGCATAGCAGAGCGGGCATCCCATATCGTGCGCGATGACACGGTAGGCCGTGTCCGTCACACCTGCCATCGGTGCCAGGAACACAGGGGTATCAAAGTGAAATCTGCCTATCTTCATTTGTTGTTTCTCTCCTGGACGCGCTCCTGGTTGCGCTCATAAAGCACCCGCAGCCCCGTCAACGTCAAGAAATGGTCTATCGTATCGATGGTCGAGGATTCTCGTGAAATCATGCGTGCCAGACCGCCCGTCGCAATGACCTTCACGGGTTTCTCACTGTTCATTTCCTGCTTGATGCGGCGCACGATCTCATCGATCTGTCCCACGTAGCCGAAGATGATCCCAGCCTGCATGCCCTGTATCGTATTGCGGCAAATGATGTGTTTCGGCGGCACAAGTTCGATGCGCGGCAACTGGGCAGCACGCTGGAACAGGGCATCGGAGCTTGTGCCAATGCCCGGTGCTATGACGCCGCCCAAAAAATCCCCGTTCTCAGCCACGACATCGAACGTCGTCGCGGTGCCGATATCAATGACAATCAAGGGCCCGCCATACTGCTCATACGCACCGACCACATTGACAATGCGATCCGCGCCGATGGCACGCGGATTCTCATAGTTCAGACGGATGCCCGTCTTGATACCAGGACCGACGACCAGGGGGCGCAGGCGAAAATAGCGCTCGCACATCTTGACGAGCGGCACAACAAGCGGCGGCACGACCGAGGAAATGATGATGGCCTTGATGTCCGACATCGCGATACCCTGATATTGGAACAGGGCATTGATGAGCATGCCGTATTCATCACCGGTCTTCTGGCGGTCCGTCGAGATGCGCCAGTGTTTCATGAGCTGGCGACCCTCATAGGTCCCCATGACGATATTGGTGTTCCCGATATCCAAGACTAATAACAAAGGAATTCCTCCTGTAAAATATTATTCGATATGACTGGGGCGGATGGATACATCGCCCGCTAATACGCGGCGACGGCCATATGGCGTATCAACCAGCAGCGCTCCATCGGCATCGATATCGACAGCCGTCCCCGTAAAGCTCTCACCACTGCGGACACCGATGACGCGCACCTCACGGCCAAGCGTCACACTGAACTCACGCCAGGCATCAAAGACAACATCAAAGCCCTGTTCCTTCACCAACTGATACAGGGTATCAAATTCATGCAGGACAGCGCGGAAAAAAGGGACACGCAGGATCTTCTCTCCATTCATCTCCTGCAAAGAGGTTGCAACGCCACGGATCTCAGCAGGAAATTCATCCTGGGAAATATTGACATTGATGCCCGTACCGATAATGACATAATTGATGCTGTCCATCTCGGCACTCATTTCTGTCAGGATTCCTACCAATTTCTTGCCCTGATATAAAAGATCATTCGGCCATTTGATACCGGCTTTGAGCCCAAAAGACTTCATCGCCCGGGCGACAGCCACAGCGGCCAGCAGTGTACACTTTGGCGCTTCCTGCGGCAAGAACGGCGGTCGCAGGAGTACGGAAAACCAGATGCCTTTTCCTTTGGGCGAGAAGAAGTGCCGCTCCAGGCGCCCGCGCCCGGCCCCCTGTTCTTCAGCCACCACAACGGTACCATCCGGTGCGCCTTCATGTGCCAGACGCTTTGCCACCAGATTCGTCGAATCCACTGAATCATACGCATGGATTTCCCGGCCAATGACCTGTGTCTGCAAGCCGTGCCGTATCTCTTCTGCCAGCAGGCGATCCGGGGCCTCCCGCAGGGAATACCCGCTGCGGGAATGGCTCACGATGTCATAGCCGCTTTCCCTCAGCTCCTGGATATGCTTCCAGACCGCGGTCCGCGAGACGCCAAGCCGTTTCGCGATTTCTTCACCGGAAAGATAAGAATCCCCTGCTGAACGCAGCAGAGAAAGTATTTTTGCGCGCAAGTACGCCACCTCCCCATTTCAATACGTCTTACATTATACACCGTACGGTGCGATAAAAAAAGCGAAGGACACGCCATACCGGCATGTTCTTCGCTTTGCATACGAACTTATTTGCTGTAATGCGTCACATTGAATTTCGGTTCCGCATCTTTTTCCTGCTGCTCATCGTGTTCGTCAGCTGTTTCTCTGTCTGCGGGCGAGTCATCCTCAACGACCGGCAGAGGCGTTACCGCAGGATTCCCGTCCTTCGGATCATGAGGATCCTCACCGGCATCATCATCCGTATCGTCATGGATGTGCCCCGTGGTCAGGAGTTCTTCAAGCTCCGATGCCGTGAGCGTCTCACGCTCCATCAGAGCCTGCGCGATGAGTTCGAGCTTGTCGCGATTCTCCGTGATGATCTTGCGGCAAGCTTCATAGGCCTCTTCCATGTACTTGCGGACTTCTTTATCAATCTCGCTGGCCACCTCTTCCGAGTAGTTGCGCTGATGATTGAGATCGCGTCCCAGGAACACCTGATGATTCTGGCTCTCGCCGTAAGCAACTGGTCCGAGTACTTCGCTCATGCCATATTGCATGATCATGCTGCGCACAATGCGCGAAGCCTGCTGGATATCCTGCGAAGCACCTGTTGAGATTTCCTTCAGGACCACTTCTTCCGCCACGCGGCCGCCCATCGCAACCTTGAGACGGTCCAGGAGTTCCGAACGCGTCGCATAGTTGCGGTCTTCCTTAGGCAGCATCAGCGTATACCCGCCTGCACGGCCGCGCGGGATAATCGTGACCTTGTGTACCGGATCCGCATGCTTGAGCATCATGCCTACGAGCGTATGTCCACCCTCATGGTAAGCCGTCAAGCGTTTCTCCTCGTCACTCATGACATGGGACTTGCGTTCCGGACCTGCGATGACGCGTTCAATGGCCTCTTCCATCTCAACCATGGAAATCTGATGCTTGTCGCGGCGTGCAGCCAGCAAGGCAGCTTCATTGACCAGGTTCGAGAGATCCGCACCGGTAAAGCCCGGCGTACGGCGCGCCAGGATATCAAGATCCACATCCTTGGCAATCGGCTTGCCCTTCGTATGGACCTTGAGGATGGCCAGGCGTCCGCGTACATCCGGCTTGTCCACGACAATCTGGCGGTCGAAACGGCCAGGGCGCAGCAGAGCCGGATCCAGGATATCCGGGCGGTTCGTTGCAGCAATGATGATAATGCCTTCATTCGCAGCAAAACCATCCATCTCAACAAGCAGCTGATTCAGCGTCTGCTCACGCTCATCGTGACCGCCGCCCACACCGGCACCGCGCTGACGTCCTACTGCATCGATCTCATCGATGAAGACGATGCAGGGAGCATTCTTCTTGGCCTGTTCAAACAGGTCGCGGACACGGGAAGCACCGACACCGACAAACATCTCAACGAAATCCGAACCCGAGATCGAGAAGAATGGCACTCCGGCCTCGCCGGCAACGGCACGAGCCAGCAACGTCTTACCAGTACCCGGAGGGCCAAAGAGCAAGACACCCTTCGGGATACGCGCTCCGAGATCGTTGAACTTCTTCGGATGTTTGAGAAACTCGACAACTTCCTCGAGTTCCTGCTTCGCTTCGTCAGCACCCGCTACATCGCGGAATGTGACTTTGATCTTATCAGCACCGCTCATACGTGCCCGGCTCTTGCCGAACGACATCACACGGCCACCGCCGCCCTGTGTCTGCTGCATGATGAAGAACCAGACACCGATGAGCAGCAGGATGGGCAGGACCGACGAGAACATCTGCGACCACCAGGGCGGTTCGGGCGGATTTTCCGCCGCGATGTCAATGCCCTTCGCGGTGAGCTTCTGATAGAGATCCGGGTCATTATTCGGCGCATCGGGTGTGATGGTCGTGAACTCCGTGCCATCAGACAACGTGCCGCGGATGGTATTCTGGATGATGACCACCTTGGCGACCTCGCCGGCGTCTACCTGATGCAGGAATTGGGTATATTCCACTTCCTGCCGGTTCGTATTTCTCGTGGAGAAATAATCGATAATGGATATCGCCACCAGGATGATGAGCAGATAAAACCCTACATTGCGTAGAAACTTATTCAAACCATTGTCCTCCTTCATTCCAGAGTAAGGGCGTACCGGTCCTTCATGCGTAGATCTCAGGCTTCAGCACACCGATGTACGGCAGATTCCGGTACTTCTCTGCATAGTCAAGTCCATAGCCCACCAGGAACTCATCCGGCACCGTATAACCACAGTAGTCGATATTCACATCGACCGTGCGGCGGGATGGCTTGGAAAGCAGGGAGCAGAGCTTGACACTTTTCGGTTTGCGCTCACGGAAATATTTCATGAGGTAATTCATCGTCGTACCTGAGTCTATGATATCTTCGATAATGATCAGATGTTTTCCTTCTACGTCGTAATCAAGATCTTTGAGAATCTTGACGGTGCCACTCGTTTCCGTGCCATTGCCGTAGCTTGAGGCAATCATGAAATCAAAATGGACCGGCAGGTTGATGCTGCGTACGAGATCCGTATAGAAAACCACAGCACCTTTGAGGATACCGACACAGTAAATCGTTTCTTTTGCATCTTTATAGTCTTCCGTGATCTGAGCGCCAAGCTCTGCCACGCGTTTCTTGAGGTCTTCTTCCGAAAATACGACTTTCGCGATATCATCTTTCATCATGATTTTTTATCCTCTTTTCTTTCTAGCCGAAAATACAAGATTTTCCTGGTATCTTCCGTAACAGGATACCGGGAACTGCGCCTGCGGCCAATCACCCAGAGGACTTCATGTCCCGATGCCAGGAGCAGCAGACCGTCGCGCGCCTCGCGCGGCACCTTGTCATCAATCAATATATCTTTGAGTTTTTTATGGCCGGCCGGCAAACTCATGATATCACCGGGCCGACGAGTCCGCAGGACAAGCGGGCCATCTTCAAGGACTCCAGCATCCAGATAGAAGCCGGCAGGGGTCGTGCTGGCAGGACACTTTGTCAGCAAGCTGGCATGAAGGATCCACGAACCAAGACAGGTCCTGCCGGGAACGGCTGCCGCTATCACCTTAGACAAGCTCTTGCCGGCCGGCGCTTCTGCCTGGAGCCGCAGGCCAAGGCGCCCATACGCTACGGACGCCTGCCAGCCGCCCGGAAGGGCCAGCTGCTTTCCTGTCTGGCCACAGGAGACAAGATGGGAAAGCGCCTGGATATGTAAGAATCCGAGATCTTTCATGCTGCCGGTATTCTCCCGGAAAAAACGGCGCAGCGCCCGTCGGCGCAGTGCCGGATGCAGCCGCTGAAGCGGCTCAAGCAACAAAGCATGCTCTGAGTTATCCGCCTGGAGATATGGCCAGGCAGCAGACAGTTCCTGCTCCAGGTAGTCATTCTCCTCAGATGCCAGCTCTGACAGCTGGCAGAGAGCCCTGGATATCTCCGGATTGCCATGTGTGCGCAGATAAGGCAGAACCTTGAGCCGCAGCCGGTTGCGCGTACAATCCGGCAGGTCATTGGTGGCATCATGGCGTGGCACAAGGTCGCGTTCCTGGCAATACCGCTCAATCTCCTGCCGCGTCACGCCCAGCAAAGGGCGGATGTGGCATCCGGTTGCCGGACGCATCGCCGCCAGGCCATCGGGGCCTGTGCCACGCAAGATGCGCATGAGTACGGTCTCTGCCTGGTCATCGGCATGATGAGCCGTTGCCAGGACATCTGCACCGGCTTCTTCCCTGGCCTGCCACAAGAAACGATACCGCAGCGTGCGCGCCGCCAGCTCAAGGGAAAGTCCTTCTCGAGCGGCAAAGGCAGGCACATCTCCGGACTTCACCAAGCAGGCAATGCCCTGATTGCGGCAAAACTGCCGCACAAAGGCAGCATCATCACGGGAGTCCTGGCCGCGAATGCCATGCTCGAAATGCGCGGCCGTAATCGTCAGCTGGCGCAGCGTACGCAGCTGCAGCAAGATGTCAAGCAGGGCCAGCGAATCCGCACCGCCCGAACAGGCGACCAGGATATGACGGCCTGGCAGCAACAGGCCATGCCTGTCGCCATACGCCAACACCTTGCTGATGATTTCGTCGCTCATGCTCCCTCATCCTGTTTCATAAAGCACAAAAGCACCCCGTAAGAGTGCTTTTATCATACCGATTATCAGTCCGAACGACGGGCTCCACGGCCTCCGCGCTTGGAATCCGTCTTACGGCGCAAATCCGTCAACCGTTCATCGCTGTCTTTGAGGAACTTCGAGAGCTTATCCTCAAAGGATGCCGTAGAATTGTTGAAGCGATTTGATTTGCGGAAATCCCGCGGTCCACGGTTCGGGCGCTGTGGGCGGAAGGAGGAATTTCCCGTACGGGCAGGCATCTCCGGCTTCTTTTCCTGAAGCTGCTTGATGGAGAGCCCGATCTTGCCACGCTCATCCACGCTCAACACCTTGACCTTGACTTTGTCCCGTTCCGAGAGAAAATCATGGACATCCTTTACATAAACATCCGCTACCTCAGAGATATGGATCAGACCGGTCTTGCCCTCTGGCAGTTCCACGAACGCACCGAAATTCGTGATGCCCGTGACAACACCTTCTACTACATTGCCGACTTCAATGGACAAATTAATTCTTCCTCCTTAAATCGCGATGGAAAATACACGCTTTATTATAACCTTGCGCGCTTGAGAGTGTCAAGGAAAGAACGTCTTTTCAAGCCGTTCACTTCCCTTCGACAGACCTCCCCGGATTGTACGGCAACTCGCCCTTGCGCGTCATGCCCAGCTGCTCTCGCGCAATCTTCTCGATATAATCCAGACGGCCCAGATTTTCTTTCTCCTTGACCAGTTTGTCATGTTCCTCCTGCGCTGCTGCCAGCCTTGCCTCGGCAGCAGCCTGATCCTCATTGACCTGGCTCAGATAGAACTGCTGTGATATCAGGATGGATGAAAAATACACGATAATGGCAATCAGCAGGATATTGAACCAGGTAAACCAGCCTTTCTTGCGCCTTTCTCTCAGCCTCATAGCGTCTTCCCCTCTCTTTGCCGCCAAGCTCCTCTTTATCATAATCATACGGAGAACCTCCGGATAATGCAAGCCCTCCCGCCATCATTCCTGCTGCGGCAGCATATGCATCATATCCGTAAGGCGCCGCGCAATGGCTGCCGCAGCCATCGGGCGGGCACACTGCCTGGCAGAGACCCCCATCGTATCCAGGCGCGACCCCTGCAGCAGAGACTGAACGGCTGCTGCCATATTCTCCCCGGGATGGAGCCAGACGGCTGCTCCATGATGTGTCGCATAAATCGCATTTTCCGTCTCCGGCCCGGGAATCGGATCATGGAGCAGCATGGGCAAGCCAAGGACAAACGCTTCGCTGATGGTCAGCGCGCCTGGTTTCGTGATCAGGAGATCGGCACCACGCATGAGGAAATGTACCTGGTCCGTATAGCCCCAGACAAGCACCTGATGATGGGAGGCATCGGCGAAATCCTGCACCTTCTCCAGCAGGCGTTCATTGCGCCCCGCTACGACCAGGAGTGTCAAGCGGCTGGGGATGGCTTCCAGGACCTGAAGATTCTCTTCGATGCCGCCAAGCCCCAGGCCGCCGCCCATCAGCAAGATGGCCGGCTGTCCCTCAGGAATGGCCAGTGCCCGGCGCACCCCCTGCTTGTCCTTCATGTCTTCCAGGATGCCGGACACGGGGATGCCCACAGCAACCAGCCGGTCTGAAGGGAACCCATGGCGCATCATGCCTTCGCGCATTTCCTCCGTTGCCATGAAGTAACAATCTACCCCTTCATAGAGCCAGATCTGATGCAGAGAATAATCCGTCATGACGGCAGCCAGCAGGTAGTCTGCCTGTCCGCACCGCTTGAGCCGGGCAGCGGCGCCTTCCGGGAAAGGATGCGTGCAGAGTACGAGATCTGGCTGGTAACGCCTGGCCAGATGGCGCATGACCGGGCTCATGACGAGGGCAAACGCTTCCTGCACCAGATGGCCGCCCGAAGCGCCCCCGGAGAGATGGTAGAACACATCGTAAAGATTGGGGACAAAGGCCAGCATGATGAGATAACATTTCTTCATGAGCCAATGCAGGCGTGAGGTACGGCGGGCCATGAAGTCAATCGTCGTGATCTCTGCGCCGGGCTGCAGGCGCCGCAGCTCCGTCTCCACAGCTTCCGCAGCCTTGATATGGCCAGAACCAATCGAAGCTGTCAATATCAGGATATTCATGATGCACCTTCCTTTTCCTGACGCCAAAAGCCAGGATTCAAGCTGTCAGACCGCCATCCACCCCATAAATCGCTCCCGTGATGAAGGATGCCCGAGGCGAAGCCAGAAAGACAATGAGCGCAGCCGCTTCGTCCGGCGTACCGATGCGGCCCAGGGGATAGACTGAGGCCATCTCCTCCAGGGCCTGCTGCGGATCACAGGAGTTCTGGAGCTGCTGCTCCGTCAAAGGAGTCATGATATCACCTGGCGCAATGGCATTGACGCGCACCCGATACGAAGCGAGTTCCAGAGCCATGGCACGCGTGAAGAGTACGACAGCTCCCTTGCTCGCACAGTAGGCGGCACAGAAATAATTGCCATGGACACCGGCATCGGATGCGACGTTCACGACAGCCCCTCCGGCACTGCGCAACGGTGCCAGGGCTGCCTGTGTCAGGAAAAACGTTCCCTTGACATTGATGGCTAATATTTCCTCAAGTTCCGCAGCCGTGAGATCATCGAGCGCACCTTCCCGGTAGATGCCGGCCGAATTGACCAGGACATCAAGACCGCCCCACTGCTCGATGACCTGCCTGACACAAGCAGCAGCATCTTCCGGCCGCGTCACATCACCAGCGGCAAAGATCAGATCCGCCGCAGCAAATTCCTGCTTCAAGGCAGCAAGTGCAGCTTCCCCGCGCGCCTGTGAGCGCCCCATGAGGCAGACCCTTGCTCCTTCCTCCAGGAACAGGCGAGCCGCAGCCAGCCCGATCCCAGACGTGCCGCCTGATATCAGCACGCGTTTCTCATGCAAACCAAGTTCCAAGATTCTCCTCCTTGCCAACTCGCCAAAACACAGCATGCATAACAAGAAGCCGGGCTCCCGAAGGAACCCGGCCTCTCCATGAATCAAGCAATCTTATGCATTGACTGCATCTTTCAGAGCCTTGCCAGCCTTGAATACCGGATTCTTGGAAGCCGGAATCTCGATCGTCTCATTCGTGCGCGGGTTGCGGCCCGTACGAGCAGCACGCTCCTTGACTTCAAACGTACCGAAGCCAATCATCTGTACTTTATCACCTTCAACCAGTGCCTGCTGTACACTCTCGAGCAGTGCGTTCACAGCCTTTTCAGCATCTTTCTTCGTCAGACCAGCTTTTTCTGCAACGCTAGCTACCAATTCAGTCTTATTCACAATCGTAGCCTCCTTAAAAGTTGTTTTGCTTACGATAGCAGGTATTCGCGCTACGGAGCGCATATTCCTGCCTGCTTATCAAAATTTAACAGAAAACCCTTGAAAAATCAAGGGTTTTCGGAAAAATAACCACAGAAAGGCTCCCGTTCTTCCTCTCATTCCTGCAGTGCCGGCACAAAGAGACTGGTCAGATGATCGATGTCATGCTGACGATCGAGTTCATAGAGAGGGATCTTGCGGATGGATTCATCCGGCAAAGCCAGATCATGGATATACGTCACCTCATATTCATCCGGATAAAGTTCCATGAGCATGAGCTTCGTATCGGAAGCAATGATTGGATCATAGATCTGTGTGATGACGAGCGATTGCGCGGGGCATTCACGGAGCGTTTCGACATCTTCCGCATCGAGTATGGTAAGACCATCGATGGGATCAATGCCAAGGCGCGTATAAAGAACCTCCACGAAACTCATTCCCGGCAGGATCGCCACCTCCACCTCCGAGGCGGCAGCCAGGCTGCGCAGCAGGACAACGGTGCGTTCTGCCACCAAAGGGCTGCCCGGCACTGCATAAATGAGTTCCCCTTCCTCACGCGCACGGCGCAGGAGATCGGCAGCTATCTTGCGATAAAGCGTCTCAAAATCCGGAGCCTCTTTATAAAAATCATCATACGTGTCAAAGGACAAGCCTTCCTTCTCCAGAGCTTCCACCGTCGGATGGATACGGGTGCGCAGGACAAGCTGGCGTGCCTCCTTCATCAGGCGCCAGGATTCCAGGGTGATGAGGCCGGGACGTCCCGGACCAAGCCCTACAACGGTTATCTTTGACATGCTGTTGCTTCCTTTCCCTTGTGTCTTTTGGCGGAAACCGCCTTCGTGGCTGCTTCGTCGCCCGCTGCCATCATCAGGACACGCGTGGCGAAATTCGTGATATTCTTCCTGTTATGCTCATCGATGACAAAGCGGATACCGTTCTTGTCCGGCAGGCTGCGCATGCGGCGACCGAAGAACTGCGAGAGTTCCAGCATCGCTCTCGCCGGCAGTTTTTTCCCCGGCAAGAAGTAAATATCGAGTGCCTGCGGCAGCTGCGTGATGGAGCGGATGGACAACGCACGCGCATAATTCTTGATGCGGGCGACTTCCAAGAGATGCATGACCGGTTTGGTCGGCTCGCCGAAGCGGTCGATGAGTTCATCGAGCAGGATCCGCAATTCCTCATTATGGCGGATAGCCGCAATGCGTTGGTAAATCTCGATCTTGTGCATGGCATCGCAGATGAAATCGCCATCGATATACGCGTCTGTGTGCAAGTCAATAAGCGGCTCCGGCGGCACTTCCTCCACCTTCTTGCCATGACGCAGATTCTCGACAGCTTCCTCGAGCAATTTGCAGTACATCTCAAAACCAACGCTGGCAATGTGGCCATGCTGCTGCGAACCAAGCAGATTGCCGGCTCCGCGGATTTCCAGGTCGCGCATGGCAATCTTGAAGCCGGCACCGAGTTCCGCAAACTCTTTCATGGCCTGCAGGCGCTTCTCCGCCGTCTCCGTCAAGATCTTATCCGCCTGGTAGACAAAGTACGCAAAAGCCATATGGTGAGAACGGCCGACACGCCCACGCATCTGATAGAGCTGCGAAAGGCCGAAACGATCTGCATTGTAAACGATGATGGTATTGGCATTGGCCACATCGAGCCCGTTCTCGACAATGCTCGTGGCAAGCAGGATATCATAATCGCCCTCATAGAAATCCATCATGACATGCTCGAGCATTTCTTCCGGCATCTGCCCGTGAGCCGTCTGGATGCGCGCATCCGGCACCAGAGCCTGCAAATGGTCGCGCATGCGGTCAATGGTATCGACGCGATTGTAGATGAAATAGATCTGGCCGCCCCGGCGCATCTCACGCTTGATAGCATTGGCAATGACGGCATCATCATTCTCCACCACGTACGTCTGCACGGGGAAACGCTCTGCCGGCGGCGTCTCGATGATGCTCATGTCACGGGCTCCCACCAGCGACATATGGAGTGTGCGCGGGATGGGCGTCGCAGAGAGTGTCAGCACATCGATGCCAGCTGCCAGGCTGCGGATCTTATCCTTCTGCCGCACGCCAAACCGCTGCTCTTCATCAACGATCAGCAAGCCGAGATCCTTCCACTGGACCTTTTTCTGGTTGAGTATGGCATGCGTGCCAATGAGGATGTCCACCTGCCCCAGACGCACCTTCTCCATGGTTTCCTTCTGCTGTTTTGGTGTGCGGAAGCGGCAAATGACGTCGACGACAGGTGCAAAACCGGAGAAACGCGTCGTGAAAGTCTGATAGTGCTGCTGCGCTAGGACTGTTGTCGGCACGAGTACAGCCACCTGCTTGCCATCCATAGCCGCCTTGTAGGCTGCGCGTATCGCCACCTCCGTCTTGCCGAATCCGACATCGCCGCAGAGCAGGCGATCCATCGGCCGATCCCGCTCCATGTCCGCTTTGATCTCTGCAATGGCACGCAGCTGGTCTTCCGTTTCCTGATACGGGAAAGTCTCTTCAAACTCCCGCTGACTGCTGTCATCTGGAGAGAACGCAAAGCCTTTCGCATCCTTGCGCTTGGCATAGATCTCAATGAGTTTCTTTGCGATATCCTCAACCGATTTCTTGGCTCTTGCCTTGGCCTTGACCCACTCTGTACCGCCCATGCGATGCAGCCGCGGCACCTCGCCTTCCGTGCCGATGTACTTCTGCAGCAGGCCGACCTGATCCGTCGGCACGAAGAGCTTATCGTCACCACCGTATTTGATATGCAGGTAATCCTTGTGGATGCCTCCGACTTCCAGGGTTTCAACCCCCAGATACTTGCCGATACCATGATTCTCATGCACGACATAATCGCCCGGTTTGATATCCCGGAAATGCGTGATCCGTTCGCCGGCGGCCTGTGGACTCCGGACCCTGCGGCGCTTGTGGCGTCCGAAGATATCCTTCTCCGTCACAACGACCAGGCGTGCCGACACGAGTTCAAACCCCGTGAGCAGCGACCCCAGGCGGATATTCAAGGCATCTTCACGCAGAGGGTCGCCGAGCTTGCCGATGAGCGACGGAATACGCCTGTGCGCAAAGAACTCCCGCAGGCTGTTGGCTTTTTCCTTGTCACTGACCAGGATCAGCACTCGCTGCTGCTGAGAAAGCCAGCGATTGGCTTCGTTTTCCAGGAGATCCATCTGCCGCTGGAACGGCGTCATCGTCGTCACGGTGACCCCCAGCGTCGCCTGCGGTTCTGCTCCCGGGATCTGCTGCAGCATCAGCGAAGAATAGACCAGGCGATTGCCGCGCGCAGCGTTCAGCAGATCCTCCCAGGCAAAGATCTTGCCCTGGATCTCCGGATTCTCTTTGACCATCGTCCGGATTTCATCACGGATACGGGCCGGTTCATCGAAAATGACGGTTCCCTGACCTTCCAGATAATTGAGGAACAGTTCCGGACGCCCTGCCGCATCGGTCTGCGCCAGGGGCATGATGGTCACATCGGCAATGTTGCGCACAGAACGCTTGGTATCAAGGTCAAATTCCCGCATGGAGTCAATCTCATCATCGAAAAACTCGATGCGGATCGGAGCCTGTCCATTGATGGCGAATACATCAACGATGCCGCCGCGAACAGAGAACTGCCCGATGCTTTCCACTTCCTCGACATGCTCATAGCCAAGCTGTACCAGGCGCTCCATGAAAGCTTCACGCGGCAGGATTTCCCCCATCTTGAGCGTAAGCGAAAGCCGCTGGAATTCATTGCGGCTCATCTCCTTCTGTACAGCGGCTGCGGCCCTTGCAAGCACGATGACAGGTTCCCCTCGCACCAGTCGGCCCAGGACTTCCATGCGGCGCGCCGCACGCTCCTGACTCCTGGCTTCTGCCTTGACTTCCATCGTATCGAGTTCCGGCAGTTCAACGACCGCTACGCCAGGCAGGAGCAGGGAAAGATCCTCCCGCCAGTCCGAAAGCACCGCTGCATTGTGTACCAGGATGACCGTCATCTGCGGATGATTCGCATAACAGGCAGCAAAAGCCGCATGCTTCTGCGAACCGCCCAGCCCATATACAAAGACCTCTGACGGGCCTCCTTCGATAGAATCGCGCAATTCCTGCAGGACACGGTCCTGCATCATGGCGGCGAATAATGCGTTCATATCTACACCTCACGACAAAAAGACCCGGAAAACCGGGTCTCTCTTTTTGTGATTTATTTCTCCAAAGCTGCCTTGACAAAGTCGCGGAACAACGGATGCGGGTTGTTCGGACGAGATTTGAGTTCCGGATGTGCCTGCGTGGCAACAAACCACGGATGATCTTTGACCTCAATCATCTCGACGAGACTGTCATCTGGCAGAGTTCCTGCGATAACGAGTCCCTTCTCCTGCAGAGCGCCGCGATATTCGTTATTGAACTCAAAACGATGGCGATGACGCTCATGGATGAGATTCGTGCCGTAAGCCTCTTTCGTATGCGTGCCATTCGCCACCTTGCAGGGATACGAACCCAGGCGCATCGTACCGCCTTTCTTGACGATGCCCTGCTGGGATTCCATCAGCGAGATGACCGGATGCGTCGTTTCCGGATTGAACTCCGTCGAATGAGCATCTTCCATGCCGCAGACATGACGGGCAAACTCGATGACAGCGCACTGCATGCCAAGGCAGAGCCCGAGGAACGGGAGTTTATGCTCACGCGCATACTCGATGGCCTTGATCTTGCCTTCGACGCCGCGATCTCCAAAACCGCCCGGTACCAGGATCCCCTTGCAACCGACGAACACTTCATCAAGATCCGTTTCGGGATCCTCAATCGTCTCTGCATTGACCCAGTGGATCTTGACGGCCGCATCATTGGCGATGGCACCATGGTGCAGGGCCTCTGTCACAGAAATATACGCATCGGGCAATTCGACATATTTGCCAACTACAGCGATCTTGACGCGTTTCTGCGGATGATTGATCTTATAGACCATCTTCTCCCAATCACTCATGTCAGCTGGGCCATAGTCCATATTGAGCTTCTTCAGAGCAAACTTATCAAGGCCCTCCTTCTGCATCATCAGGGGTACTTCATAGATTGTCGAAGCCGTGCGGTTCTCGATGACAGCTTCCGGCTGCACATCGCAGAACATCGCGATCTTATCCTTCATCTCCTTGGAGATGGTCTTTTCCGTGCGGCAGACGAGGATATCCGGCTGGATGCCGATCGCGCGCAATTCCTTGACACTGTGCTGCGTCGGCTTCGTCTTGAGTTCGCCGGCAGCCGAAATGTACGGCAGGAGCGTCACATGGATGTAGAGTGTATCATTCGGACCGACTTCCTTCTTGACCTGACGGATAGCTTCGAGGAACGGCTGGCTCTCGATGTCACCGACCGTACCGCCGATTTCCGTGATGACGACATCTGCACCATCGGCTTTAGCGACATCGTAGACCTTCTGCTTGATCTCGTTCGTGATGTGCGGGATGACCTGTACCGTAGAGCCGAGGTACTCACCCTTGCGCTCCTTGTTGAGTACGGACCAGTAGACCTTGCCCGTCGTGATATTGGAGTTCTTCGTCAGATTGATGTCAATGAAACGCTCGTAATGACCGAGATCCAAATCCGTTTCCGCACCATCGTCCGTGACAAATACCTCACCATGCTGATACGGACTCATCGTGCCCGGATCGATGTTGATGTACGGATCGAACTTCTGGATCGTGACCTTGATCCCCCGGCTCTTGAGTAGTCGGCCGAGAGAGGCGGCCGTGATGCCTTTCCCCAGGGAAGAAACGACGCCACCGGTAACGAAAATATACTTTGCCATGGAACTGCCTCCTGTTTCACTCTTTAACACATGCTGACTATTCTAACCCCTTTCCCAAGGGGTGTCAACTTACTCCTGGATGCTTTCGAGCTTCTTTTTGCGGTTGCTGCTGGCGCGCGCCGCAGCCTTGCTGGAACCGGAACTCGTGGAACGGCTGGCATGAGAACGCTTGATTTCAGGCGGATTCCATTCCGTCAGCCCCCACTGCCCTTCGCCCTCATAGTGGAAACGGCTGTCCATATTGATGAGTGTGTAAACTTCGGAAATGGCAGCCGAGAGCGACTGGACCGGCTTGCATTTCTTCTCGATGACCTCCAGTACGAGATCCTTGTAATACATCGTCTTGCCTGCCTGTGTCAGGATGTAGTAGGCAACATCGACTTCTGAGCTATTGATAAAATCCATTCTGAATCGTTCTCCCTTCTCGATTGGCACGCAGCTTGATACCTGGTTCCACTCACATATGTTCCGGTGCTGATACGCCGAGGATACCGAGGCTATGGCGGATCACATGGGCCGTGACCGTCACAAGAGCCAGGCGGGCTTCCGCCAGGTCATGTTCGACCCCCATGATACGGCACTTATTGTAGAAGCTGTGGAACAGCGCTGCCAAATCATAACTGTAACGGGCAATGCGCTGCGGAGCATAATCCGCTGCGGCCTTCTTTACCTCTTCCGGATAACTCTCGATCTTCTTGATGAGATCCACTTCACTCTCATCGGTCAGCAGCGAGAGCTTCGGCGCCGCACTGAGAGTCAGCTTCGTCTCTTCCGCTTGACAGAAAATGCTGCAGATGCGCGCATGCGCATACTGGATGTAATAAACCGGATTATCGTTCGATTTTTTCTTGGCAAGGTCAAGATCGAAGTCAAGCTGGCTGTCGAGCGAACGCATCAGGAAAAAGTAACGCGCTGCATCTGTGCCGACTTCTTCCATGAGTTCGTTGAGCGTGACGCTTTGCCCCGTGCGCTTGCTCATCTTGACCAGTTCACCGCCGCGGTAGAGGCTGACCATCTGCAGCAGCAGGACGGTAAGCTTCTCCGGATCATGCCCGAGAGCCTGCATGGCTGCCTTGACACGGCAGACATATCCATGATGATCGGCACCCCAGATATTGATGAGACGGTCAAAGCCACGTTCATATTTATTATGATGATAGGCGATATCGGCAGCTAGATAAGTCGGCACGCCATTGTCGCGGATGACCACGCGATCCTTGTCATCGCCATAAGCCGTGGATTTCAGCCAGAGTGCGCCATCCTTTTCATAGATATCGCCCTTCTCCTGGAGGATCTCGACGACTTTACGCACGGCATCCGGATGCAGCGTACGCTCACTGAACCAGTTGTCGAAGGTCACATGGAATTTCTCGAGATCTTCCTTGAGGATAGCCAGCTTCTCATGATAGGCTAGATCCTTGAAGATAGCCAGGCGTTCTTCCTCGCTCAGTGTCAGGTATTTATCCCCATCCCGGGCGATGATGCGCTGAGCCGTATCGATGATATCCTGTCCATGATACCCATCTTCGGGGAATTCGACGTCCTGCCCCAGGAGTTCAAGATAGCGGGCATTGACCGAGCGAGCCAGGTTGTTCATCTGATTGCCCGCATCGTTGATGTAGTATTCGCTCTCTACCGGGTAACCGGCTGCACGCAGGAGATTGACGAGTGCAGAACCAGCAGCGGCGCCACGGCCATGGCCGACATGCAGCAGCCCCGTCGGATTGGCACTGACATACTCCACCTGGATTTTCGGCGCAGCCATCTTCGGCAGATTGCCAAATGATTCACCAGCCGCCAGGATGGCCTGGAAGTTATCATAAAGCACATTGCCCTTCAGATAGAAATTCAGGAAGCCCGGACCGGCAATCTGCGTATGGTCAAGCCAGTCCCCCGAAATGCGCTTGGCAAGTTCTTCAGCAATCTGGCGCGGGTTCTTATGGAATACGCGGGCCGACTGCATGGCAAAGTTGGTGGCAAAATCACCAAACTCTTTCTGCGGCGGTACCTCCAGCACGACCTGCGGCAGCTCCCCAGCCGGGAATACCCCTTCCTCCACAGCAGCCTGTGCGGCCTCTTTGATGGCCTTTGTCAAAATCTCTTTGATCTCCAAGAAAATTTCCTCCTATCCGGCGTTTGGCTGATCCCCAAACCAACGGGTCAAAATACAAAAGTCTGCCAGTAAAATCGAATCCATGCGCGATGATACAGGATTCTAGCTTGTATACCCAATACTCAATCAAGGGGCATCCACACAGAGCCGCTTCCCGCCTCCATGATCTTCCTCTATCTCAATATGCAGCATGTTGCTGCTCTGGAAAGCACCATTGACAAAAAGATCATAGCGGATATCCACCATGCCCGCAGTTTCTCCTTCATCATAATGGATGACGAACTCTTCCGTGCGTACGGCCAGATTGATATTCCCATAAGGCGTGCGATACATGCTGCATTTTTCCGCACCGCATTCAAAACGCTGTTCCTGTTCCACGGTACCGCGCCGCAAAAGCGTCATGGCATCTCGTCCAATCTTCAGGATCGTCGGCGTCTTCTCGCCCTGCTGCAGGCTCTCATCATCGTAGAGTACGTAATGCTTGCCCCGATGAAAGTAGTGACGCCCTCTCGCCACGGTCAGGATTTCATCTTCCCTGCCCTCCGCATCGCGAAAGGAGCCTTTCACGCGTACAACGACCGGATTTTGCTCACTCATCCAGCTGCCTCCTTGAAATTACACTGTATATTATTATATCTCAACGGGCGAACCTTGCCAACAAAAATTTTAGGGAAAGAAGCGCGGCAAAAACCGGCTTCTTTCCCTATCCGGACTGCAGATGTCACGGCAGACGGCTGAGGATCCTGCGTGCCACATAGACACCGCTGGCCGCTGCCTGGGAAAGGCCGCGCGTCACGCCAGCGCCATCGCCGATGGCAAAGACGTTCTTGAGCTTCGTCTCGAGTTCCTTTGAAAGGACAACACGGGAGCTGTAGAACTTTACCTCGACGCCGTAGAGCAGCGTGTCGTCATTCGTCATGCCCGGTGCAACGTAATTGAGTGCCTGTATCATCTCGATGATGTTGTCGAGATGGCGCTTCGGCAGAACCAGCGAGAGATCGCCCGGCGTCGCCGCGAGCGTCGGTTTCGTGAAGCTCTTGCTCATGCGATGCGCATTCGTGCGGCGGCCTTTGATGAGATCGCCATAGCGCTGCACGATGATGCCGCCGCCGAGCATATTCGAGAACGACGCGATGCGCTTGCCATACTGATGCGGTGCCTTGAAAGGTTCCGTGAAGTGATTCGAGACGAGCAGCGCGAAATTCGTATTATGGCTCTGCAGCTCCGGATTGCTGTACGAGTGGCCGTTGACCGTCACGATGCCATCCGTATTCTCCATGACCACGTGGCCATGCGGATTCATGCAGAACGTGCGCACAAAATCGCCGTACTGCTTCGTGCGATACAGGAGCTTGGCTTCATAGACCTGACTCGTGATATCGTTCCAGACTTCGTCAGGAACCTCGACGCGGACACCGACATCGACGCGATTGTTTTCCTGCTCGACACCGAGACGGTCGCATTCATCCGAGAACCATTCCGAACCGGCACGGCCTGGCGCGATGACGAGATACTCCGCTTCGATTGCCTCCCCATTCTCAAGTTCCAGACGGTTATCGCCCTGCCCGTCCGATTCGATATGAGCAACCGGACATTCAAAGCGGAACTCCACCTTGTCCTTGAGGTATTCATACGTGCGTTCCAGCATGCGGAGGTTGTTCTCCGTTCCCAGATGACGGACACTGGCACTCAGGAGATGCAGATCATGCTGCAGGGCCAGACGGCCGATATCCGAGCCCTTGGTCGAATACACCTGTGCCGGGGCGCCATGCTTCATATTGATCTTATCCACGTACTCGATGAGTTCCATGACCTCATCGTCTGGAAGATATTCATTGAGCCAGCCGCCGAATTTCGTCGTGAAATTGTATTTGCCATCCGAAAACGCACCGGCACCGCCAAAACCGCGCATGATGCTGCAAGGCTTGCAGCCAATGCAACTCTTGACCTTTCCCGCTGAAATGGGACAGACACGATGATAGATGTCCTTGCCGCTTTCAAGCACCAGTACGCGCAAGTCCGGTCTCTTCTCGATCAATTCATATGCCGTCATCACACCAGCCGGGCCGCCGCCCACCACTGCCACATCATACTGCTCCATAGGAAAGCCTCCATTCACATACCTGAATTATTCAAACCATTGAAATCGCAATAATCAGAAAAGGAGTCTCAGACCTGCCAATGCCAAAAAGCAGCACACAGCAAAAGAGCGCAGACTCCTTCAGCCCCCATCTCGGGTCATCTCCTGCGTTCAAACCTTATGTATTATAAGGGATGCTACTTACAAATGCAAGCCTTTTCATGAAAAAATCTATAAAAAGTGTTCACTATGCTATATTTTTATGCATACCATATAAATAAGTATTGCATTTACCTGCTTTTCTCCCCTATAATTGAACTATTCTTGTAAACTTACTGAGCAAAAGGAGGATTCATCTTGACACATGATCTTGCAATCATCAATACCTTTATATTGTACATTGGCTTCATGATGGCGATTGGCGTCTATTACTACCGGCGCACCCGCAATATGAGTGATTACTTCCTCGGGAACCGCAAACTCGGTGCCTGGGTTACATCCCTCTCTGCCGAAGCGTCTGATATGAGCGGCTGGATGCTCATGGGCGTACCAGGCTTCGCATACCTGTCCGGTCTCAACGCCGGCTGGATTGCTGTCGGGATTGCCATCGGCACCTGGGCAAACTGGCATTTCGTCGCTGCACGCCTGCGCAAATACACGGAACTCGCCAACAACTCCCTGACGCTGCCGGAATTCTTGCAGAACCGTTATCACGACAAATCGGGGCTGCTGCGCATCATCCCGGCCATCTTCATCCTGATTTTCTTCGTCATCTATACGTCGTCCGGCTTCGTATCGGCCGGCCGTCTCTTCGAGACCGTCTTTGGCATTCCCTATGAATATGCCATCTTCATCGGTGCCGGCTCCGTGGTCTTCTACACCTTGGTCGGCGGTTTCCTGGCCGTTTCACGGACGGACTTCATCCAGGGCGTCATGATGTTCTTTGCCATCCTCATCGTGCCAGTCTGCGGTGCTATGGAATGCGGCGGCTTCGAGGCCACTGTCCATGCCATCCAGGATGTGCAGGCCTCCATGCTCGAACCGCTGGTAAAAGCCGACGGCTCTACGCTCGGCTTCATCGAACTCATCTCCCTCTTGGCCTGGGGCATCGGCTACTTCGGTCAGCCGCACATCCTCGTGCGCTTCATGGCCATCCGCACCTCAAAGGAAGTCAAGCAGGCAACGCATATCGCCATGACCTGGGTCGTACTTTCTCTCGCTGCCGCCGTCGCTGTCGGCATGGTCGGCCGCGTCTACCTGACGACGCCGCTGGAAGGACCAGCCTCCGAAACCGTCTTCCTGGTCATGACGAATGAACTCTTCCCGCCGATTGCAACGGGTCTTATCCTGTCTGCCGTCCTCGCAGCCATCATGAGTACAGCCTCTTCACAGCTGCTAGTCGCAGCATCCGCCTTTGCCCAGGACTTCTATCGCACCTGGCTGCGCAAAGATGCCGAGCAGACCGAGCTCGTCTGGATTTCCCGCGCCAGTGTCCTCGTCATCGCCAGCCTCGCCATCTTCCTGGGACTCAATCCGAACAACTTCATCCTCGATATGGTTGCCTATGCCTGGGCTGGCTTCGGCGCCGCCTTCGGCCCGGCACTCCTCATGAGCCTCTTCTGGAAACGCACGACGCGCAACGGCGTTCTCGCCGGCATCGTCGTCGGCGGACTCACCGTCCTCATCTGGAAGCAATTCGCTTTCTTCGGTCTCTACGAGATCGTACCAGGCTTCCTGCTCTCTGCCATAGCCATCTGGATCGTCAGCCGCTGCGGCGAAGAGCCCGATCGTGCCATCCTCGAAACCTTCGAGAAAGTCAACCACAGCAACATCTAAAACCAAGCTGCCGTCTCCAGACGGCAGCTTTTTTATTTCTGCAAGGACCAGCAAGCAGGGCAGGGCCGGGCAAAAGCGGAGCGTTGTCGCGCTGCGTGAAGAATTGATTTTTTTCCTGCCAGGCCCCTGCCAAAAGAGCGTCGTTCAAGCAAAGCGCGTTTCGTTCTTTTGGCAGGATACATTGAAAGGAAAAAAATCGATTCAGAAGCCCGACTTCGTGAAGCGTTGCCCGGCCCTGCCCTCTGTTTCTTTAAGAAGGATGCGTATTATGATATAACAAGATCCGCTGCCCAAGTGACAGCGGATCTTGACATATATTCACCTGTATGACGGCTCAAAGATAACGCAGCCAGACGTACACATTCGAAATCAGGATGGTCAAGAGCATGACGGGGAAGGCAATCTTCATGAAGCCCAGGAACGAGATCTGTTTGCCGCGCTGGGCAGCCATCGAAGCGACGACCACATTGGCACTCGCACCGATCAGCGTGCCATTGCCGCCGAGGCAGGCACCGAGCGATAACGACCACCAGATCGGATCGAGGTTCGCGATGCCCATCTGGCCCATATCCTGGATCAAAGGGATCAGCGTCGCGACAAACGGGATATTATCGATGAACGCCGAAGCTACAGCACTCATCCACAGTACCAGCATAGCCGTCGCACTGACACTGCCGCTCGTCAGTTTCATCGCCTCAGCGGCCAGCATCTTGATGACACCGGTCTCCACCAGGGCGCCGACCAGTACGAAAAGTCCAGCAAAGAAGAAGATAGCCAGCCACTCAACCTTGGAAAGCACCTTCGCGATCATGCTCTCATTGCGCGTATACGTGATGAGCAGCAGCAGGCCCGCACCCGAAAGTGCTGCCGTAGCCGTCTGCAGCCCCAGCTTATCGTGGCAGACAAACAGACTGATCGTGACGAAGATGACAAACAGGCACTTCTTCAAGAGCTGTGGGTTCGCGATCTGGCTCTTGGCATTGAGGCGCATGACGCGCTCCTGGAGATCCGGCTGCGTACGAAGCTCACGGCCATAGATACCGATGAGCAGGAGTTCCACCACGATGAAGATCAATATACAGATGCCTGTCAGATTGCTGACGAAATCCATGAAATTCAAACCAACGGCACTGCCGATCATGATGTTCGGCGGGTCACCAATGAGCGTAGCTGTGCCGCCGATGTTCGACGAAAGGATCTGTGAGATCAAGTACGGCTTGACGTCTACTTTAAGCTGCGCCGTGATGCTGAAAGTGATTGGTACCGTCAGGAGTACGGTCGTAACGTTATCGAGCAGCGCTGAGCAGACCATCGTCAGCGCCGAAAGAGCGATGAGCAGAGCAATCGGCCGAGCCTTGACCTTCTTGGCAGACCAGATGGCCAGGAAATTGAAGAGTCCCGTCTCACTCGTGATATTCACGATGATCATCATGCCCATGAGGAGTCCCAGCGTATTGAAATCAATATGACGAATCGCTGTATCCTGGTCAATGATACCAAAAAGGATCATCAGCATAGCACCGCAGATACCGACAATCGTACGATGCACTTTCTCGGAAATGATTAACGCATACGCGACCACGAAGATCGTGATGGCAATAGTGGTTGAGCTAACCAAGAAAATCCACTTCCTTCTCTCTTACTGCTTGTACTTTTACTGTTTGTACTTTGGGATCAAGACAATACGTTCTCCATCCCGCTGGATCTTGAAGGTATACGACTTGACGCCGTCACGGAAAAGTTCCATCTTCAGCTGCAGCAGCGCACGCCCCAATTCATCCGTAAGCTGTGGCGTAAATCCGGCACGGGACAGTTCAGCGGGGACTGGAGCCTCCGCTGTTTCCTGGCGTTTTTTCTTCACCTTCTGCTCCGCGTGCACGAAATGGTCTTCAATGGACATATCCTCGACATAATCCTTGAACATATCCTTATCCGTCAGGTTCTTTGGTATCTTTGACATTCTCATCCCTCTTTCCTCTGAAACAGGCACATAGCGGAGAGCAGCGCCTGCCGCTGGCTCTCCACACGGACAGGGACTCACTTGGCGTTGACTTTTGCCCAGCTGTCACGCAAGCCGACTACACGGTTGAATACCAGGTGATCCGGCGTCGTATCAGGATCCACGACAAAATAACCGACGCGCAGGAACTGGTAATGCGTGCCTGCAGCAGTAAGCTTCAACGAAGGCTCCACCATCGCATGTTCGATGACCTGGAGCGAGTCCTTGTTGAGTGCTGCGATGAAATCTTTTGGCACATTGCCATTCTCATCCGTTTCAATGAGGTAGTCATAGAGACGCACCTCCGCATCGAGTGCCGTCTTCTCTGCCACCCAGTGAATCGTGCCTTTGATCTTGCGGCCCGCCGTCTTGCCGCCCGTCTTCGAATCGAGATCCGCCGTGCAGTGCAGTTCCACCACATTGCCCTGCTCATCTTTGACGACTTCGTCGCACTTGATGATATAGGCGTGCTTGAGGCGCACCTCTCCGCCCGGTTTGAGACGGAAATACTTCTTGGGCGGCTCCTCCATGAAGTCCTCCTGCTCGATGTAGAGCGTGCGGGAGAACGGCACGAAGCGATGGCCGCCGTGTACCGGGTTGTTGTCAGCGAGCAGCCATTCCTCTTTGTCCTCCGGATAGTTCGTGATGACGACCTTCAGCGGATGCAGCACAGCCATGACACGATCCGCATTCTCGTTGAGATCAGCGCGGACTTCATGCTCGAGCATCGCTACATCGACGATGCTGTCGGCCTTGGCCACGCCAATCTCCCTGCAGAAATTGCGGATGGCAGCCGGCGTGTAGCCGCGACGGCGCAGACCCGAGATGGTCGGCATGCGCGGGTCGTCCCAGCCGCGCACATAACCTTCTTCGACCAACTGGCGCAGCTTGCGTTTGCTCGTGACCGTATTCGTGAGGTTCAAACGGGCAAACTCGATCTGACGCGGGCGCGTATTCGGGTCAAAATCCAGAGAATCGAGCAGCCAATCATAGAACGGGCGATGCTCCTCAAACTCCAGGGTGCAGACCGAATGCGTGATTCCCTCGATGGCATCGGAAAGCGGATGCGCAAAATCATACATCGGATAGATGCACCACTTGTCGCCGGTACGATGATGATGCGCATGCGCGATGCGGTAAATGACGGTATCGCGCATGACGAGGTTCGGCGAAGCCATGTCTATCTTCGCGCGCAGCACCTTCTCCCCATCAGCAAACTCACCGGCTTTCATCCGGGCAAACAGATCCAGATTCTCCTCGATGCTGCGGTTGCGATACGGGCTCTCCTTGCCCGGCTCCGTCAGCGTGCCGCGATACGCTTTGATTTCTTCAGCCGAAAGATCATCCACGTAAGCCAGGCCCTTCTTGATGAGTGTTACAGCAAAGTCGTACAGCTTATCAAAATAATCGGAAGCGTAGAATTTGCGGTTGCCCCAGCTGAAGCCCAGCCAGCGGATATCTTCCTGGATGGAATCTACATATTCCGTATCTTCCTTCGTCGGATTCGTGTCATCGAAACGCAAATTGCAGAGCCCATGGTTGTAATCAGCAAGACCAAAATTCAGGCAAATGGACTTCGCGTGACCAATGTGAAGATATCCGTTCGGTTCCGGTGGGAATCGCGTGTGGATGCCCTCCGTATATTTGCCATTCTTGAGGTCTTCTTCGATCATGTTCTGAATGAAGTTCGAAGCCATGGTAATCTTTTCTGCCATCTGTTATCTCTCCTCGTTTTGTTATTCCTGTCCCCTGATCCAGCCAGGCAATCAGATTCCTGCTGAATCCTGTCCTGCACATTTTTTCTCCACATAGGTACGCAAGCGTGCCACCCCTGCTGCGATCCCCGGCTGCTCCGGCAGATACCGGATGATGAGGTCAATGTACCCTCGCTTGACGATTTCCCGCAGGGTCCAGCTGAAATTGATGTCGTAGACCCAAAGCAGACGCACGAGTTTGCGGTCGCCGTGTGTGCGCAGCTTGCGGTAGTCGGCCTGCCGTCCCGCCTTGAAATCCTCTATGAAATCCGGGCTCACCAGCTGGCTGGCATCCGATGCGACAAACTTCGGGGCCTTGTCGGCACCATCCGGTGTCAGGTATGGTGATAAGACCCGGTAAATATCCAGTTTATCCGCATCCCGGATAAGCTGCGCGAAAACCAGGTGGCGCCTGTCCTGCACCGGCCCGATTTCTTTCTTGTTATGACGCGCGATGGCAAACCGTACCAGTTCCTCGTCTTCCGGAGAAAGCTTCTTCATGAAAGGCAGTTCCGCCAATACCTTGAGTCCCAGATCCGCATGATCTTCGGACTCAGCATCGTTGAACGTCTTGTAGAGGCTGTACTGACGAAAACGTCCCACATCATGAAAAAGCCCCATGATTTCCGCCAGAGCGACATCGTGCGAAGAAAAACGCAGATGTTTTGCCAAGGCGATAGCATGGGTGGTCACGTAACCCGTATGGATTTCCTTGATGCGGATGCCCTGCATCACTTCTTCATCGCCGGTATGGAACGATTTCATATAAGCATCCATCCAGGCATGCATCTCTTTAAGCAGTTCCTGCATCATATGTTCCTTCCCTTCCAGGCATTCGTCACCATGTGACTAATGATTTCATTATACTACGAACCATGTTTCGACGCAATTCCGTCTATTTCCTGCTTTGCTGCTCCTCATCGTCCGTCACAAGGATACCAAGGTCTTTCAAGTCATGACGGATGGCAGACAAGGTCTCTTCATCGGGGACACGCACCGTATGCATATGGATGCCGCCCGTTACGACCAACAGCGGATTGGCCTGGCATTTCTTCATTTTTGTCAGGAAACGGCTGATATCACGCCGACTCTCAATCAAGAGATCCCCGCGGATCGGCCCGTAGACAGGATGCTCGACGATGACGTCGAGTATGGAGCCGCCATTATCCACGACGGCCTGCAGTTCTTTTTCCATGCCCGAAGCATCATGACGGCAGACAAGCGTTGCCATCATCGCAGTCTCAGCTGCATCCGGCAGGATATAGCCGCGCGGTGTGGCAAAAATCTGTGTTCCTTCCGCCCGCAAGATACTGATATCGCCGACAATGATCTGGCGGCTCACCCGGAGTTCCCTTGCCAATTTAGTCCCCGTCAAGGGCTGCTTGGCCTGCTTGAGCCGTGCCAGGAGCAAATGGCGCCGTTCTTCCGTATGCACGAATATCACTCCCCATATAATGCAGAGAAACAAAAAAAGCTGCCTCACGGCAGCTATGCGTACAAAATGGTGGGCGATAACAGGATCGAACTGCTGACATCTTGCTTGTAAGGCAAGCGCTCTCCCAGCTGAGCTAATCGCCCGAATGGTGACGCCAATGGGATTCGAACCCATGAACCCGCCGTGAAAGGGCGGTGTCTTAACCG
>JAQYBD010000054.1 GCA_029338835.1 Selenomonadaceae bacterium
AGCGTTATATCAAACGAAAGTAGCTGCCTGCTTCGGCAGGGCAAAATCGGACGCAATGAAACAGGAAGGATGTTTGTGAAGACATTCAAAGTGTAAATTTGTATAGTATAAAATAGATATTTACAGATTTATCGTAGCGGACATTCAAGCTTTTACTTGCAGCTTGCCGGCCGGCGCATCCTCATCGATCCGGTCTTCAGCAGCTACGCTTCACCCATCTTTTTCGCCAACCGTGCCTTTCCAGGCAGCAATGTCTACACCGCGGCAGATATCCCGGACATCGATGTCCTGATCATGAGCCACGACCATTGGGATCATCTCGATTACCCGACCATCATGGCACTCAAGGATAAGATAAAGGAAATCGTCTGCCCCTTGGGCGTCGGCGAGTACTTCGAGACATGGGGGTTCGATACCGCGCATCTCCATGAAGAGGACTGGGACACGGACATCGAGGTGTTCCCTGACTTCCATGTACATGTGTTGCCATCCCAGCATTTCTCAGGCCGCCTGTTGAAGCAGAACGCAACGCAGTGGGCCTCCTTTGCCATCGTGATG
The DNA here is from genome assembly GCA_029338835.1 of Selenomonadaceae bacterium. Lineage (GTDB taxonomy): Bacteria > Bacillota > Negativicutes > Selenomonadales > Selenomonadaceae > Mitsuokella. The sequence continues at coordinate 559 of JAQYBD010000054.1, forward strand.
CCGCAGCGCAAGGTGTATTACAGCGGAGACAGCGGGTATGGCGCACACTTCCGCACCATCGGCGAGCAGTTCGGCGGCTTCGACTTGGCCTTGATGGAAAACGGCCAATACGACCGCCAGTGGCACCGCATCCACATGCTGCCGGACGAAACGGCGCAGGCAGCTGCGGATCTGCAGGCCCGCTATGTCCTGCCCGCACACAATTCCAAATTCTCGCTCGCCCGCCACAAATGGCAGGCACCGCTGCAGGATCTGACGGCAGCCAGCAGAGGTGCCGCTTGGCGACTGCTGACACCTGAGATTGGCGAGAAAATCTCCTTGTGGTCGCCCAATGGGGGTTCCGAGTGGTGGAATCGTAGCGTATGAGGGAGTTTTTTACATTTCGGCTTCTTCTGTTAGTTTTTGGTATCAGGGATGGGTGAAGGCGCCTTTCAAAAAGAAAGAGTAGTGAGACAAGATGCATTATAATGGTCCTGTTGTCCGGCCGCCTCATGAAGTCTACAGTGTGATTGTGGAAACGACAGTGGGATGCACCCATAACAGTTGCCGTTTCTGCACCTTTTACAAGGATACGCCCTTTTGCATGGCTCCAATGCGGCAGCTGGATATAATCCTGTTCGCTTTACGGCTGTGCTGCCTCAGGACAAGGAGCAACTGTTGAAGGGAATTGAAACGGTCATAGCAGGGTATACAGAGGAGACAGAGGAAAGGCTGGCTCACTACCGCGCCAGTTATGGCACAGTGTAAGGATGCGTTTCATTCCTGATCCATGGCAGCCCTGTCCACGAGCTTCTTGAGTTCCTCGAGGAAGACACTGCTGGACCTCGTGAGCAGGCGGTATTTCTTCCAGACGACGACGGCGCTCATCGTCAGGGCGGGCTTGAGCGGGACGAATTTGAGGTGGCCGGTGTCGAGCTGCAGCAGCTCGTCGATGCCGATGGCATTCGCGATGCCCGTGCGGATGAAGTGCGAGGCGTTGCTGATGAGGTCGAACTTGCCGACGATGTTCATCGTTTCAGCGGATACCTTGCCGCCCGACCATTGACTGTAGTCATAGCGGTTGAGCGACTGGCGCGAGGAGACGAGCAGCGGCATTGCGTTCAGGTCGTCGGGCGTGATGCCGCTCTTCTGCACCCACTTACTGTCATCGCGCGTCACGATGCCGACGCGCATCGTTTCGGGCAGCCGGATGAAGTGATACTGCTCGACGTTGAATGGTTCGATCATCAGCGCAAAGTCGATGAGGCCATGGGCGAGTTTTTCCTCGACGGTGTCGGCATTGCCGGTGAAGAGCTCGACCGTCAGGCGGGGGTAGCGGCTGTGCAGCTCGGCAAAGAGATCGGCGAGGATGTGCATGGCATGTGTCTCGCCTGCGCCGATGCGGATACAGCCAGAGAGGTCAATCGTGTCATTCTTCATCTCGTTTTCTGTCTGGTTGATGAGCGCGAGGATTTCCTCGGCCCGCTGGCGCAGGTGCATGCCGTCCTCTGTCAGAACGGTGCTGCGGCTCGTGCGCGTGAAGAGCTTCTTGCCGAGCTCGTCTTCGAGGTCGGCAATCTGGCGCGAGAGTGTCGGCTGCGTCACATGCAGCACATTGGCGGCCTCGGTCATATTCTGTTCCCTGGCCACGGCCAGG
>JAQYBD010000055.1 GCA_029338835.1 Selenomonadaceae bacterium
AGCGTTATATCAAACGAAAGTAGCTGCCTGCTTCGGCAGGGCAAAATCGGACGCAATGAAACAGGAAGGATGTTTGTGAAGACATTCAAAGTGTAAATTTGTATAGTATAAAATAGATATTTACAGATTTATCGTAGCGGAAGGCAGGGGCTTGTTTTGCATGTTTGGCATGATGATGTTTTGGCAGTGGTAAAAAAGTCTGTGGCGTGATAAGATGGAAACGATATGCGCAGGGAACCCTGCTGCGAAGTTTCTGGAAGGAAGGTAATGGAATCAATCATGAAGCGAACAATCAGGAAGCTTGCACGTTGGCTGCGGCTGGCGGGCTTTTGCTGTCTGGCAGCCAGCGCAGTTTGGCCGACTGTCACGCAGGCTGCTGCGGATAACGGACATGTCACGGCGACATCGGTCCTCGATGCCAAGGAAAGCCAGCAGCCCGCAGTCACGGAGACAAAAGCCGCGCAGGAAATCGCGGCCGAGGCCAAAGCGGATACGGGGGCGGCGCAGACGGCTGAAGTCCGGAGCGTGAGCCTCACCTGGCCGGTTGTGCCGGGCGCTGTCAAGTATCAGGTGGAAATCCTGCGGTCTGCAGAAGACAATCTGGCGAATGTGATCATGACGCAGAATCAGATCTTCACAAATGGTGTGGATATCGATCTAAGCCGTTATGGCAAGGCCGCCTCTGCTTTTTATTGGAAGGTACGGCCGCTTGATTACAGCGGCAATGCGCTGGCTGCGTATTCGGCGCCGCAGCCGGTTGCTGCCGGACGCCTGAATCCGACGGCACCGCAGCCGACGGCAGAATACGACGCGATGGATTACGCGGCGGAATACCCCGTTTATTCCTGGATCCCGATGCCAGGAGCCAAGCACCATGAAGTGCAGGTTTACCGCGAAGTGAATGGCAAGGATATGTACGTCAAGACGCTCCAGGGCGGTGAGTACGATGTCTACGACTGGGATGCCTATACGACGCCGGGGCGTTATTACTGGCGCGTGCGCTCCGTTGATGAGAATGGTACGCCCCTGAGCGGATGGTCGGATAAGAGCGGCTTCTCCGTCACGACGCCGACACCGATTGCCGCACTCGGCGACAGCATCACGCATGGCGGTGGCGTCATGAGCGTACCTCCATCCTATAAGCTCTACAACTGGGAGACGTATGCCGGCGTTCCCGTCAAGAATCTCGGTGTCAGCGGCAATACGACACAGGACATGCTCGATCGTTTTGAGCATGATGTCCTGCCGTTCTCGCCGCGCGTCCTCGTCATCATGGGCGGCGTCAATGACTACCGTGCCGGCACGCTGGGATGGACAGTCGTGCAGCATTTGAAAACATTGAAGGAAAAATGCGAGGCCTATGGCATTATTCCTGTATTCGTGACGCCGACACCCATCAATCCGAGCCTGATGATTCATCGTGCCGGCATCGAGCATCCGACGCCGGACTGGCTCGTGCATCAGCAATACGTCTGCGACTGGGTCAAACGCCAGCCGTATTCCGTCGATGTCGCCAGTTCGCTTGCCGATGAACGCGGCTGGCTCCGCAGCGACTATACCACAGATGGACTGCATCCTGACTATCTGGCGAAGAAAGAGATGGGGGAGAAGATCGGACGCTATCTGTCCGCGACGTTCCCCTGGCTCTTCAATTCCTGATCTTGTCCCCAAAATAGAAAAGCCGCAGGCCTGGCAGAGATTGTTCTGCTGAGCCTGCGGCTTTTTTCATTCTGCACAGATGCCGGTGATGGTATAGCTGCTGCCGGCGAGTGCCTGACGGATCTCGTCGTCGCTGACCTCGCGCGTCATCTTGAGGACGGCGTGATTGCGGTGCAGATTGACTTCGGCAGCTGCGCCGTCAATCGTGTTGAGTGCCTGCTCTACGCGGATCTTGCAGTTGCCGCAGGTCATGCCCTCGATGTCGATGATTTTCTTGCCGATGATGGTACCGCTGAGTTTCTTGGGCGGCGGTGCCGTGACCGAGCCGCCTCCACAGCAGCTGCTCTCCCCATGGAAATGTTTCAATACGCCCTTGACTGCAAAGAATAAAGCGGCCAGGACAAGGATGCCGACGATTGCTGTTGCCATGATGATTCCTCCTCTTTTGCTGATAGTCTAGTTATATACCATATAGGGGTATATGTCAATAGTGGTTATCACTTTCAGTATAATAAGGCGGAATAACCGTATTTTTCGGGCAAGCCGAGATTTAGGATTTTCACAAAAGTGATGTACAATGTACATATGTGAAGATAAATGAGAAATTCATTGAGAATAAATGGAAAATGAGAGAAAAAACGGTCTTAATGATTGAAATAATGGTGTCAACTTGATAATATAAGAACTGTCAAGAGGATAACAAAAGAGATTGAATATCACACATGTGAAAAAAGAGGAAACGACCATGGTACCAATCGAAAAGCGAATCTTGATCAAAGCAGCCAATATGTACTATATGGATCATATGAAACAGAGTGAGATTGCCAAGCGCATGGGCGTTGACCGCACGACGGTCAGCAAATACCTCAAACGGGCACTCGAATACGGAATCGTCACCATCAATGTGGAAAGCGATTCTTACGAGGAGTTGGAGGCTGCCCTGGAACGGCGTTTTGGCCTGCGCGAAGCCTATATCGTACAGAAGAGTTACGATATGCAGGTCATCAAGCGGAATATGGGTCATGCAGGGCTCAACTTGCTGCGCCGCATTGTTTCCGATGGACAGGTCATCGGTATGGCCTGGGGTACGAGCATCCAGGAATTGACGCGTTGCGCACGGCGCGAGCGACTGCCAAAGCTCGATGCAGATTTCGTGCCACTGGATGGCGGTCCGGAACGCATCGACAGTGACCATCATGTCAATACTTTGTGTTATGAATTGGCCAATGCCTTCGGAGCCCGCAGCCATTACATCTACGCGCCGGCCATCACGCGCACAGCAGAGATCCGCGAAGCCATCGTTCACGATGTCAATTACGAGAAGATCTCGAATTTCTGGAAGCAGCTCGATATCGCCATTGTCGGTATCGGCGCGCCGGTCAAATCATCAAACCTTGTCTGGTCCGGCGACTTTGGCCGTGAGGCCATTGATTCGATGACACGGACCGGGGCTGTCGGTGAGATTTGCTCCATATTCTACGATATCAACGGCAAGCCGGTCAACACGCCGTTCACGGATCGCACCATTGCGGTTCCTCTTGAGAAACTGCCCACGCTGCCTTATAGCATCGGTATGGCAGCTTCCCGGGAGAAAGTACCGGCCATCATGGGAGCCCTGCGGGGTCATCTCATCAATGTCCTCATCACGGACGAATCAACAGCCAAGATTCTGCTCAATGAATGAGCAGGCATGGATAAACAAAGGAGGAATTGCTATGCTTTGGACATTGTTCCTGGCTGCAATCGCAGTCTGGATCCTGCAGACGGTGCTGGGACTCTGGCAGTTTCGCCGCTTCAGCCGTCACGTCAAGGAATTGCGTTCTATCGGCCGTGTCGCCATCGGCAAGTCGAAGGGACGCATCATGGCAGGAGCTGTCTTGCTGCTGTGTATCGACAAGGATTGCCGCATCATCCGTGGAGAAATCATGGAAGGCGTGACCATCTTTGCCAGCTGCAAGCATTTCCCGGCTCTTGAGGGTTTGAACCTGCTTGAACTTGATGAGGCGGTCTGCAAGAGCAGGGGACTTTCCCGGCAGCAGCTCAAGGCAGCCTTGAGTGCCCGCAAGGATTATGTGGACTATCAGGAACTCCAGCAGGAGCGCGCCAGGGAACAGGTACAAGCTGCAGCAAAACCCCTTTGAAGGAAATCATCAGATGTTGTTTCTCAAGGAGAAAAGGAGAGGTAAAACATGGACACACTGGTTTTCTTAGCCCAAGGATTCATCGGCATGTTCAACAAGGGCGGCGAGACTTTCGTCGGCTGGGTGACGGGCATCATCCCGACGCTCGTATGCCTGCTCGTTGCGATGAACTCCATCGTCTTGTTCGTCGGTCAGGAAAAGATCGAGAAGTTTGCAAAGATCTGCGGTGGCAACGTAGTGACGCGTTACATCCTGCTGCCGGTCGTCGGTACATTCTTCTTCTGCAACCCGATGACGCTTTCTCTGGGCAAATTCCTGCCGGAGTACTACAAACCTTCGTATTACGCAGCTGGCTCGGCATCCTGCCATACGCTGAATGGTCTTTTCCCGCATGTCAATCCTGCTGAACTCTTCGTATTCCTCGGCATTGCCAATGGTATCTCGGCGCTGGGACTGCCGACGGTTGACCTGGCACTGCGTTACTTCCTCATCGGTATCGTCATCAACTTCCTGCGCGGCTGGATCACTGACTTCACGACGGCCTATGTACAGAAACAGCAGGGCGTGGAACTCAGCAAAGAAATGGTGAAACTCGATGCCTGATGGCCACAGATAAATTTTTTTGACCGAACAATACATCATATGAACATATGCGAAGGAGATATGTATCATGGCAGATTATAAAGACGTTGTTGTCACGGCTGGTGCTGGCGGCTTTGGTGGCCCGCTGATCCTGCATCCGGATGAAAAGAAAAACAAGATTGTCAACATCACGGGCGGCGTTATTTCGCCGGTCTCCCGGAAACTGGCAGAAATGACGGGCTGCGAGCTCGTCGATGGCTTCAAGACGAGTGTGCCGGATGATGAAATCGTGGCTGTCGTCATCGACTGCGGCGGCACGCTGCGCTGCGGCATCTATCCGCAGAAGCGCGTCAACACGATCAACCTGAACCCGACTGGCCCGAGCGGCCCGCTTGCTCAGTACATCAAGGCAGATATCTATGTTTCCGCTGTCCGTGAGAAGGATCTTGCCTTTGCGGATGGCACGGAAGCAAAGGCTGTGAACGTTCAGGCAGGAGCAGCTGCTGCAGAAGATGCGACTTCGGCACCGGGCGGCGTCGGCAAGCGCAAATACGATACGTCGAAGAATATTTCAGAGCAGCAGGTCGGCATCATGGCCAAGATCGGTCAGTTCATGGGCGGCATCGTCGCCGTGTTCTACCAGGCAGGCCGTGAGACAATCAACACGATGATCAAGACCATCCTGCCGTTCATGGCTTTCGTCTCGATGCTCATCGGTATCATCCTTTCCACGGGCATTGGCGATGTCATCGCGCATCTGCTGATTCCTCTGGCTGGCAACATCGGCGGTCTCGTCATCTTGTCATTGATCTGTTCCTTCCCGTTCCTCTCCCCATTCCTTGGACCAGGTGCTGTCATCGCACAGGTCATCGGCGTCCTCATCGGCGTGGAGATCGGCAAGGGTGCCATCCCGCCGCATCTTGCCCTGCCGGCACTCTTTGCCATCAATGCACAGTGCGCCTGCGACTTTGTCCCGGTCGGCCTTGGCCTTGCTGAAGCTGAAGCACAGACCGTTGAGGTCGGTGTTCCGTCAGTCCTTTACTCCCGTTTCATCACGGGCCCGCTTTCCGTCATTCTCGCTTGGCTCGCAAGCTTCGGCCTCTATGAGTCCTGATTGCCTAGCAGCCGGGAAGCCGGTAAATCCGTAAATCACAAGATACTTGATTGTCATTCGTATTCAGGAGGAAATCGATCATGAAGAAATATTACAGCACAATCGTGCAGGAACTTGGCGCTCAGGTCAACGCTTTCAAGGGCGAGGGCATGCTCATCATGTTCAACGAGAATGCGCCGCAGGAACTGCGTGAGTACTGCGTCTTGCATCGCGGCAACAAACTCGAGGATACAGTGCAGCCCGGTGATGTGTTCAAGATTGGCGATGCCTCGTATAAGATTGTCTTCGTTGGCAATCAGGTACAGAAGAATCTCAAGGATCTCGGTCATATCACGTTGCGCTTCAATGCCAACAAGGACGGCGAGTCCCTCGAAGGCAGCCTGTATCTTGAGGAGAAGCCAATTGCTGATGTGGCTCCTGGCGATGAGATCGCCATCTACCGCCCGTGACTGGTGCAGCATACAAAAACGATACATCACAGACTTTTGTCTATGAATCAAGCATATGGATTAAGAATAGGAGACGATTGATATGACATCCTGGTTGAATCTGGAAGGTAAAACGGCAGTAGTGACGGGCGGTGCATCTGGCATCGGCAGAACGGTCGCGCAGTCGTTCCTCGATAATGGTGCAAATGTTGTCGTTTGCGATATGAACCCGAATGAGCCGGAATTCCAGCTCGGCGAAGGCAAGGGCAAGCTCCTCTATGTCGTGACCGATGTCACGAAGGCCGAGAGCGTCAATGCCATGGTGGAGAAGGCAAAGGCTACGTTCGGCAAGCTCGACATCCTCGTCAACAATGCCGGCATCAACATCCCGTGCCTGCTCGTCGATCCGAAGGATCCGCATGGCAAGTACGAACTCAGTGAACGTGTCTACGATAAAGTCACGAGTGTCAACATCAAAGGCGTGTATCTCATGGCACAGGCCCTGGGCCATGAATTTGTCCGCAACGGCTCTGGTGTCATCATCAATATGAGTTCGGAGAGCGGGCTTGAAGGTTCGGAAGGCCAGAGCATCTATGCAGCGACGAAGAATGCAGTCAACTCCTTTACGCGTTCGTGGTCCAAGGAACTCGGCCGCTACAACGTCCGTGTTGTCGGCGTGGCGCCGGGCATCCTCGAGGCGACGGGGCTGCGCACACTGGCCTATGAAGAAGCGCTTTCCTACACGCGCGGCATCACGGTCGAAGACCTGCGCAAGGGCTATAAGAACACGAAGACGACGCCGCTCGGCCGCAGCGGCAAGCTCACCGAGGTGGCCAATCTCGTCCTCTTCCTCGCCAGTGACCGTGCTTCGTATATCCACGGTGTCACGTACAACGTGGCCGGCGGCAAGACGAGAGGCTGATGCCCTTCTGCCGCAATCCACCATCCTTACCCATTCTTTATGTCTTTCGAGATGCACTCTCTGGCAGAGTGCATCTCTTTTCTTTTTCGGGGAAATTGAAAAATTTGCCTGACTGTGCCAACCGTGATAAGATGGAAAGGCAATCGCCAGCTGCCCCGCAGGGGCTTGTCTGGAACGGAACGCAAACAAAAAGAAGGAAAAGGAAGAGATGAATCCATCATGATGAAGATAAAGAAACT
>JAQYBD010000056.1 GCA_029338835.1 Selenomonadaceae bacterium
TAGTGGCCGTTCGGCATGACATGGACACGGATAATCCCTGTCTTGACGTACTTCGTGAGTGTCGGCCTAGAAACCTGCAAGATGCGAAGAACATCTTTTGCAAACATGTGAACTCCTCCCCCCTCTCTACAGATAATTATAACATATTTTAATATAATCATCTATAGATTTGGTGTTCGTTAGGTTCCCTTTGATGACCAATGGGGAATTTATCTGCGCCGGGATCACCCGCTGGCACAGAAACAGGCCATTACCCTAGCGGACCTTTATAAAGAGCCTTTGATTCTCTCGCGTCAGCTGCTGCAGAATCATGTGTTCAATCATTGGCTGGGCTGTGATACCAGCGATCTCTCCATCCGTTCGACTTGCAATCTGGCGTATAACGCAGCTTTTTTGGCCGAACAGCGTCTGGGACTGATGCTTTCGTTTTCCGGTATAGTTGCCACCGACGAAGCGCATCATCCGGAGCTGACGTTTCGTCCGCTGCAGCCGGCCTTGTACTCTCATAATTACTTGATTTGGAAGGAAGGGCAGATATTTTCGCGGGCTGCCGGTGTCGTGCGTGCCCGTTTGGACGAAATTTTCGGCACTCGCGAATAATATGCTTACTGAGCATGAAAAGGGATAAATACCAAGTATTGGTAATAAAACACCTCTCATTGTATAATCAAATCAGTTCAAGGAACAAAATGACGATTTGCTTACACGATGAGAGGTGTTTTTGATGCAAAAGAAAAAATACATGAAAAGGATGTTGGTTATGGCCACGTTAGGCGTGACCATGGCTTTAGGCACAGTGGGCATGACGGCAGAAGCCGCCGCCCAGACGGATAAGGCACAGACGAACGTGCAGACACAGCAGGCTGCCGCAGACACGAAAGTACAGGGGGAGAGCAATTTGAAACTGACAACAGAATGGGATAAAGTTTTTCCAGAAAGCAGGGATGTCAACCATCGCAAAGTGACGTTTCACAACCGTTACGGCATTGAACTTGCCGCCGACCTCTATGAGCCGAAAAAAATTACAGGCAAACTCGCGGCCGTTGCGGTCAGCGGACCTTTCGGCGCGGTTAAGGAACAGTCTTCAGGGCTTTATGCACAGGAACTGGCGAAACGCGGTTTCCTGACGATTGCCTTTGATCCTTCGTTTACGGGCGAGAGTGGCGGCGTGAACGGTGTGCGCAATGTGGCATCTCCTGATATCAACACCGAGGATTTTTCAGCAGCCGTCGATTTCCTATCCAATGAAAAAGATGTCGACCCGGACCGCATCGGCATTCTCGGCATCTGCGGCTGGGGCGGCATGGCTCTCAATGCGGCGGCCATGGATACGCGCATCAAGGCTACGGTGGTTTCGACCATGTACGATATGAGCCGTGTCATGGCCAATGGCTACTTCGATTACGATAAGGACGCAGAGACCATCAAGAAAGAGCGCATGGCAAACCGCAGGGCACTCAATGCTCAGCGCACCGAGGACTACCGCACGGGCACGTACAAGCGGGCGGGCGGTGTCGTCGACCCGCTGCCGGCCGATGCCCCGCAGTTCGTCAAGGATTACTACGCTTATTACAAGACGAAGCGCGGCTATCATCCGCGTTCCCTGAATTCCAACGAGGGCTGGAATCTGACGAATGCTCTTTCGTTCATGAATATGCCGCTGCTTACCTATGCTGATGAAATCGAAAATGCCGTACTGGTCATCCACGGGGAAAAAGCGCATTCGCGCTACTTCGGTGAGGATGCCTTCAAGAAGCTCAAAGGCGATAACAAAGAGCTGATGATTATCCCCGGTGCCAACCATACGGATCTTTACGACAATATGGAAAAAATCCCGTTTGACAAAATCACGTCATTCTTCCAGAAGTATCTGAAATGATGAGATGAGAAAATTTGTTAGTAAGAATTTTGTCGGGCAGCCAGCCACTGGCTCCATGTTTGCTGAAAATTTGACGCACAGTTTTCTTTGACATAATGGGCGAAAAGCTGCAGGCCATGATAACGCGGCCCGCTTGAAAGGTCGGCGCCGCCAAGGCTGCGCTGATGGGCGATGGCTTCGTCGACTGTGGCAGATGGATTTTCGAGCAGTTCATAGAGTACCATGAAGGTCGTCGTACGGCCCTGTCCGGCCTGGCAGTGGAAGAAGAGCCAGCCGTGATTCTTTGGCAGGCTGCGGTAAAAATCGACGAAGTCATCGATGACCGCAGGCCCCGGCCATTCCATATCGGTCGCGGCAAAGCGCTTGTAGCCGAGGCCGGCTCTGCGCGCCAGTTCGCGTTCCGTCGACCAGCTTTGAACCGGTTCATCAAACAAATCCTTGATGTGTTCTTCATCATAACGGCCCATCGGCAGGGCTTGGACAACGTGTCCAAGGGCCCCCTGCAGGCGGGCCGTTTCGTCTTGTTCGACTTCTGTTGCGGCAAGGCCGCGATTCGCCGCATTCTGCGGGCCATGCCAGCTCACGGCCGCATGATTGAGAAAGCCGTGGGATTCCTGCCGCAGGTCAATATCCCAGATATGCATATCGGGCGGGACGCCGAGAAGTGCGGGCAGATGGGCGAGGACTTCTTTTGTCGGCTGCCCGCCGCCCGCAATTTTAAGATCTGCATCGCGGCGGAAATGAATCGGCTCGTCACTGCCGATGGCCGCATCGAGCCGCCAGGCAGGTTCCTCAGGAACTGCAGCCGCAGCGATGGCTGGTGCATTTATTAGTATCAGACAGACGGCCAGCAGCAGAGAGAAATTTATTTTTTTGTGCAGGATATGATAAAGCAAGTGGCAGCATCCTTTCAATCTGTAAAATGAATTTTTCTACATACGGGTGACTTTTTACCGTTTTTGTTGGCGCAGGAAGAAAAATGCGGTATAATTGTGCCCAATACCATTCTATCGAATGAGAGAGGAAGCAAACGATGACAAGACGTGAATTTATTTTAGCCGGTCTGGGGCTGCTCGGCGCAGCGGCTGCGGGCGGCGTTTATTCTTATGTGCATCGGCCCAAGTTCGGCGAGCTGCCGTCAGGCGAACGTCTTCGCCGCATGCAGGCCTCGCCGCATTACCATGGGGACCATTTTGAGAACCTCGTACCCGTGCCCGTCATGTCAGAAGACGAGGGCGAGCATGAAAACCGCTTTGTGGCCACGTGGAAATTTCTGTTTGGTGATAAGAAAGGCCTGGTGCCCGCTCATCCCCTGCCGACAGAGAAGGCGAATCTTCTGGCTCTGCCGCGCGAGCAGGATGCCGTGGTCTGGCTTGGCCATTCGAGCTTTTTCGTACAGCTCGGCGGCTGCCGCATTCTCATCGACCCCGTGTTCAGCAGCTACGCTTCGCCATTGTGGTTTATCAACCGCGCGTTTGCAGGCTCGAATGTCTATACGGCCGAGGATTTCCCGGAAATCGATGTGCTTGCCATGAGCCACGATCATTGGGACCACCTCGACTATCCGACGGTCATGGCCCTGAAGTCAAGGGTTCATCACGTCGTCTGCCCGCTCGGCGTCGGCGCCTATTTTGAGCAGTGGGGCTTTGCGAAAGACAGCATCCACGAAGAAGACTGGGATACGGAAATTAAGTTAAGTGATACGCTGTCCGTTCATATCCTGCCGTCGCAGCATTTTTCGGGCCGTTTCCTCAAGCAGAATCCCACGCTCTGGTGCGGCATGGCCTTCATCACGCCAAAGCGCAGCCTTTATTACACGGGCGATGGCGGCTATGGCGCGCATTTCAAGGTCATCGGCAAGAAGTTCGGCGGCTTTGACTGCGTGCTCGCTGAAAACGGCCAGTACAACCTCGCATGGCATCACATCCACATGCTGCCTGAGGAAACGGCGCAGGCCTGTGAAGATGTCGGGGCAAAATTTGTCATCCCCACGCATAACAGCAAATTCGCGCTGGCCCGCCATCCGTGGCAGGAGCCGATGGCAAGGCTGCAGGCGGCGAGCCAGGATAAATCTTATCAGCTCCTGACCCCGGAAATCGGCGCCCTCGTGCTGCTTGACCAGAAGCAGAGCTTCTCGCCCTGGTGGCAGATGGCATAAGAAACTGTAAAAGACACTGGGAAGCAGCTGGTTGCGTCCATACATGACACAGCCAGCTGCTTTTTTTAGCCCATTTGCTGTCATCGCGTGTCACGATGCCAATAGGAATAGGCTCGGGCAGGCGGATATTTCGTACTCTTTTATTTTACCGGGCAGGTGATTTTTTTACAATGATTTTGATACGAAAAACATATAACATATCCTAAGACATAAGCATTTCACATTACAATTATGTCCTGCTATGATAAAAGCATCAGGAGAGGAAAGGAGCGAAAGACATGCATGATGAACTCCTTGACGCTGGCTGCACGCCTGAATGCCAGGCAGAGTACGATGCCCTGCCCGACGATGAGGCGCGCCTCTGCTACTTGAAACGGCACAGGCGCCATCTGGTCGAGACCCTGCACCAGCAGCAGGAAAAACTTTCCTGCCTCGATTATATGATTTTTACACTCGAACAGCATTCGAAAGGACGGGAGATCGTATGACACTCGATGAAATCAAGCAGGCAAGTCCCTTTGCCATCGGCGGGGAAAATGTCAATTACGCACAGTATTTTGATGGCAAGAGTTATTTAAATGGACTCTCGCTGCAGCAGGTTTATGTCGGCAATGTAACGTTTGAGCCGGGTTGCCGCAATCATTGGCATATCCACCATGCAAAATCGGGCGGCGGCCAGATCCTTTTGGTCACGGCCGGCCGCGGCTGGTATCAGGAATGGGGAAAATCGGCAAGAGAACTCAAGGCCGGCGATGTCGTCAACATCCCGCCGGAAGTCAAGCATTGGCACGGCGCAGCCAAAGACAGTGCGTTCCAGCATCTGGCCATCGAGGTACCGGGCGAGGAGACGAGCAACGAATGGTGCGAGCCCGTAGACTCGGCTGCCTATGATGCACTGCCATGAAATCCGGGAGAAAAATAAGGAGAAAAATAAAATGAAACAGAGTGGCAAGATGAAAGTCATGGCTGCCCTACTGGCAGGTATCATGCTTTTGGGCAGTGGTTTTTCGATGAAAGAGGCAAGTGCAATGGAACAGAATCATGGCAAAACAGAAACGCAGAAAAAGGCCGTCAAAATCGTGCAGACGGCCGGACGCAACCAGCTCGGCGATTTTGCACCGGACTTTGCGCGCTATAACGATGATATCCTTTTCGGCGAGGTCTGGAGCAAAAATGATGTGCTTTCGCTGCATGACCGCAGCATCGTGACGGTTTCAGCACTTATCGCACAGGGCATCACGGATAGCTCGCTCAAATATCATATCGGCGAGGCCAAGAAAAATGGCGTGACGAAGGCCGAGATGGCTGAAATCATCACGCAGGTCGGCTTTTACGGCGGCTGGCCCAAGGCGTGGGCGGCGTTCCGTTACGCCAAAGAAGTTTACGCAGAATAAGCTGCATCATTTCTCATTTGGCGATATGATCGAGCAGATGGGCAGAAATTTATGAGGCAGTATTTACTATTCGAATACAGGCCGTACGGAACAGGTCGTTAAGGACTTAGCAAAGGCCAAGAATGCTGATATCATGAAAATTGAGGCAGATCCTGAGTATACAGAGGCAGACCTTGACTACCATAATAAAGACAGCCGCGTCAGCGTTTCCAAGTCTGTTTCCGCTTAACTTTATTTTACTGATACGTTAGGAAGGGGTACTATCATGAAAGGCATGACAAGACGTAATTTTGTAAAATGGCCGGAATTGCGATGGCGACGGCAGCAGCAGGCAGTCTTTGGCAAGATAAGACTTCACTGGCAGAGACGGCAGATGCTCCTGCAGCACCGAAGGCGGCAGAGGGCGGCGACCATTATGTAGCACCTTCCCAGCGTCAGGGCGGTGAGGCTGTCGTATATTTTACACGGGATCTTTCTGCGGCCGGCCTGCTCAAGGCGTACGATGCCATTGCGCAGAATATGACGGGCAAAGTCGGCATCAAGCTGCATACGGGCGAGCCGCACGGCCCGAACATCATCCCGCGTCCGTGGGTCAAGACGCTTATAGCAGAGAAACTGCCGAAAGCCAATATTGTCGAAACGAATACCTATTATCAGGGCGCGCGCTATACGACGGCCGAGCACCGCAAGACGCTGGCTGTCAACGGCTGGGATTTTGCGCCGGTCGATATCATGGATGAAGAGGGCACGGCTATGCTGCCGGTCAAAGGCGGCAAATGGTTCACGGAAATGTCTGTGGGCTCGCACATGCTGAATTACGACTCGCTGCTCGTCCTTACGCATTTTAAGGGCCATACGATGGGCGGCTTCGGCGGTTCCAACAAGAACATCGGCATTGGCTGCGCCGACGGCCGCATCGGCAAGAAGATGATTCATACCGGCGATACGGGTACGCAGTGGGGCATCAGTAAGGAAGAACTCATGGAGCGTATCTCTGAATCTGCGAAAGCAACGGCTGACCATTTTGGCGACCACATTGCCTACATCAACGTGCTGCGCAACATGTCGGTTTCGTGTGACTGCGAAGGTACGGCGGCTCAGCCGGTCGTCACGCCGAATATCGGCATTCTCGCTTCGACGGATATTCTCGCAGCCGACCAAGCATCTGTTGACCTCGTCTATGCTTTGCCGGAAAAATACCGCCACGACCTCGTCGAGCGCATGGAAACCCGCCATGGCCTGCGTCAGCTCAGCTATATGAAAGAACTTGGCATGGGCTGCGACCGCTATGTCATTCTCGATATAGACCATGGGGATAAGCCCATCACGCTGGCCGAAGCCGTGAAGAATGTAAAGCCGTTCAAAGCGTAATTTTAGCGAAATAAAAAGCCCTGTTCCTTACCTTATGGAAGGAGCAGGGCTTTTTTATCTGGATTCAGGCAAGCCCCTGGGCTTTGCCCCAGTCGTTGATTTTCTGGTAGAGCGGGGTTGGTACGTGATACTTCTCGCCAAGTTCGACGATGCGTGAGACGAGACCTTTAAATTCCGACGGGCCGCCCGCGGCGACGTCGCGCTGCATCGAGGTCGTGAGCCCCGGTGCGAAGGCGTCCATGAGCCGCAGGTCGGTCGCGACGAGGTCGCGGTCGAAGGTGATGCCCATGGCGTGGCCGACGGCTTCGACTTCCTTGACGAGGCCGATGAATGTCTCGCGCACTTCGCCGGGGACCTGGAAGGCCTCGCTCGTGACGCCAAAGTAGATCCCTGCCGCGCCCATCGGTGAGACGAAGGAGAACTTCGTCAGGGCATCGCGCTGGATGTCTTCGGTGAAATGGGCGTGGATGTCAGCCGCGCGCATGATGTTCTCGAGTGCAGCAGCTTTCGGGGCGAGACGGTCACACTGTCCCGGGCGGAAGCCGTAGAAGACGCGCAGGATTTCCTGCGGCTGCTCGATGATGCCGGGGCCTCCGCGCTTGGCAAAGACGTAGATGCAGCCGTCGAGCACGGTGAGGCCGGGCAGTTTTTCCTGCATGACGGCGCCCGTGCCGAAGACATTGAGGATCGGGATGACGAGCGTGTCAGGACCCGCGATGCGGCGCGTGAGCGCGATGGCAGCGTCGAGTCCGTAATACTTGACACAGATGAAGAGCACATCGGGTGTGTCATGGTAATCGTCTGCGAGCATCGCCTTGCACGATTTGATGCGGATGTCGCCGCGATGATTCGTGTGGATGGTCAGGCCGTCCTTCTGCATGGCGGCGAGGTGCGCGCCGCGCGCGAGGAACGTTACATCGTTGCCGGCGTTTGCGAGATAGCCGCCGATGACGCCGCCCGTGCCGCCGACGCCAAAGATGGCGAATTTCAGATTTGTGGTATTCATGAGGGATTCCTTTCTGATCGGACCTCGGGAGAAAATCAGAACTTCCAGATGGTCAGGCCCGTCTCCTCGCTCTTGCGGCGGTCGACGCTGCCCGCGAGCTTCGTGATGACGATCTCGGCTGTCGCGCTGATGATGGCCTCGTTGAGGTGGCCGCCGTGTGCTGCGCCCTGCTCGTCGCCGACGGCGATGTGGAAGTGGCTGTAGGGCTTGCCAGCCATCGTGTCGATCGTGCCCGTCAGCGAGAGCATCTCGAAGGCGCCCTCTAGGGTGTTAGCCTTGTAGTGCTGCTCCGGCACGTTGTAGACGCCCATGACGACCTTCTTGACGGCGCCGAGCCCCTGGACCATGGCGAGCTCGATCTTCTCTTCCTTGGCGACCTGCATCAGCGAGGTGACGATCTCATCGTTCGGGTCGAGCCGCACGAGAATGTGCTGGTTGTCGATATTCTTGTACTCCATTTTAATCACTCCTTTATTGGATGGATTCGCCTTTTCCGCGAGAAATCCTTCTATCCGATGATCGCGGTGCCTTGGCGGGCAGATGACGCCGCTTAACATATTTTTTACATGTGGATGCTGGACAAGATCGCGGCGTTGGTAATATAATGAAATGCGGAAAAGCTGCCCGCGCGGCAGCTGCATTTTTCTTGTGAACCATTGTGACAGAACGAAAGGCTGGTGAGATCATGGACGATCACCCTAGTGCGATAGATCCCAAACGAAGTGATACAAGTGGGGGAGTGATCTCCATGGCCTGCCGCTAAGCGCAGCGGGCAGGAGTCTCCCCGTGGAAAGGAGATTCTATCCATGCTGCAGATCTATAAATCCCTGGAGAGCGGCCCACTGCAGGAATTGACGCTCAAGACGCTCGAGAAGGGCGCCTGGATCAACATCGTCGATCCGACGCCGTACGAGCTCAAGGTCGTCAGCAACCTCACCGAGGTTGATCCCGACTTCCTGCGCTCCGCACTCGATGATGAGGAGCGCTCCCATACGGACGTCGAGGAGAACTCGGTCATGGTCCTGACGAATGTGCCGGTCTTCCGCGGCGAGGACAGCTACGATGCCCTGCCGCTCGCCATCATTGTGACGGATGAGTACATCATCACCGTCTGCCTCGAGGAGACGCCCGTCATCACGGAGTTCAACGAGCGCACATCGCGCCTCTTCCGCACCTACAAGAAGACGCGCTTCCTGTTCCAGATCCTCTACAAGTCGGCGACGTACTTCCTGCGCTATCTGCGCCAGATCTCGAAGCTCTCGGAGGAGATCGAGGACCAGCTGCGCCACGACATGAAGAACAGCGAGATCCTGCGCCTCCT
>JAQYBD010000057.1 GCA_029338835.1 Selenomonadaceae bacterium
GAGTCTCTTGTTCGGGAGTAACATGTATACGAAGTTTTATTGTTTTAGTTCGGTTAGACATTTTTTCACCTGCCTTTCTAAAATCTATATTACTTCATTAAAATTATTATATCATATTTTTGCTGAAAGTCTATTATTTATGATTGAAAGGAGGAAGCGGGCATTCCTCCCCAACCTAAGAGGTCGGGGTCTCCTGCCCGCAATATGATGAAAACCGACAAAGCAAAAAAGCAAGACGGGACATGCGTTTTCCGTCTTGCTTTCCTACACAGGATATACTGTTTTACCGGACGTGACTCTCAAAGACATCCGGGCGGCCATCCGCCAGTCCATAATGATAGAGGATGGCATGGATGATGCGGCGCGCAGCCTGGCCATCACCGTATGGATTGACAGCTTCTGCCATGCGGGCATATTCTTTTTTATCCGTCAGGAGCGTCTTGGCTTCTGCATAAACGCGTTCGCGATCCGTGCCGATGAGCTTGACGGTTCCCGCCAGGACAGCCTCCGGACGTTCCGTCGTATCGCGCAGCACGAGGACAGGCTTGCCGAGTGCCGGTGCTTCTTCCTGCACGCCGCCCGAATCCGTCAGGATCAGATAGGCTTTGTTCATGAGATTGGCAAACGGCTCGTAATCGAGCGGATCGATCAGATGGACCTTGTCGAGACCGCCGAGTTCTTCATTGACGACTTCGCGGACTTTCGGGTTCTTGTGTACGGGGAATACGATCTCCACGTCATCGAACTCCTCCGTCAGTGCTTTCAAGGCTTTGTAGACATGGCGCATCGGTTCGCCGAGATTCTCGCGGCGATGTGTCGTCACGAGGATTACGCGCTTATTCACGAAATCAACATTCTTCAGGAGTTCATCCTCAAAAGTGAAATCGTCCCGCACCGTATGATGCAAGGCATCGATGACTGTGTTTCCCGTCACGAAAATGGATTCTGGAGCCACATGTTCTGCCAACAGATTCTGCTCTGAAGTCTCCGTCGGTGCGAAGTTGAGATCCGCAATGCAGCCCGTAAGCTTGCGGTTCATCTCTTCCGGGAACGGCGAGTATTTGTTGTGCGTGCGCAGGCCGGCTTCCACATGACCGACCGTTGTCTGATGATAGTACGCAGCCAGAGCGCCCGCAAAGGTCGTCGTCGTATCACCATGCACAAGGACGATGTCGGGCTTTTCCTCCGTCAAGACCTTGTCAAGGCCGCACATCGCTTTCGTCGTGATATCAAACAGGGTCTGGCCTGCAGCCATGATGTTGAGATCATGATCCGGCTTGATATGAAAGAGATTCAATACCTGGTCGAGCATCTCACGATGCTGTGCCGTAACAGCCACCACCGGCTCAATCACGTCTGGATGCTTCTGCAGTTCAAGCACAATGGGCGCCATCTTGATGGCTTCCGGACGCGTGCCGAACACAGTCATGACCTTGATTTTTTTCTTTTCCACTACAAGCCCCTCCTCATTCAATGCTGATGCGCAGAATCATTCATATGGAATATGCCGAGTTTCTTGGCGCCAAACAGGACGACGACAACGACGACACAGACAATGGCAATGGCAATCTGGCTGCTGACCTCTGTCAGGGCAACCGCACTGAGACCGAGCATCGCGCTGATGACGTACATCAGGAGGACGGCCTGGCGCTGTGAGAAGCCCAGATCCAGCAAGCGGTGATGCAGATGCCCCTTATCCGGCTTGAAGATCGGCACGCCGCCGCGATAACGGCGCACAATGGCAAAAGTCGTATCGAGGATAGGCAGTCCCAGGGCCAGGATGGGAACGATGAGTGCGATTGTAGCAGCACTCTTGACCGCACCGATGACGGATATGCCAGCCAGCATGAACCCCAGGAACTGGCTGCCCGAATCCCCCATGAAGATCTTGGCTGGATTGAAGTTGTAGTAAAGGAAGCCAAAGGCAGCACCCGCAAGAGCCGCCGTGAGGACAGCCACGAGCATGATGCCCTGCTGCAATGCTACAAGGAAAATCGTGATGGAGGCGATCGTCGAGACGCCTGCCGCCAGGCCGTCCAGCCCATCGATGAGATTGACCGTGTTGGTAAGCCCTACCAGCCAGAATACCGTTGCCGGGATGGCCAGCCACTCGAGATAAACGTAATCCCCAAAGGGATCCGTGATGAAGTCGATGCGGACGTCAAAGGCGATGACCAGGATGCAGGCCGCAATGATCTGTCCCAGCAGCTTGACCTTCGCCGGCAGATTCTTGTAATCATCAATGACGCCGACCAGGACAATCAAGGTACCGCTGACCATGAGTCCGATGATCTCCGTCATCACTTCATGCGTGACCTCCGTAAAGGACAAGACACTGAGGACTGCCACCATGAACGCAAAATAAATGCCAATGCCGCCAATGCGCGGAATCGGCTTCTTGTGGACCTTTCTCGGATCCGGAGCATCCATCGCTCCGGTCTTCGCTGCAAAGCAAATGACACCCGGCGTCACCAACAGCGCCACACCGGCAGCGATGATAAACGCCAACATATAGTCTGGCATACAAGCGCACTCCTTTTCAAAATCCATAATTGCCTCATGGACGAGGCACTATACAGCATATCTATTTTAACGCACCACCAGAGCAGTGTCAATCATTTCCACCCCTCTCCGCACGTTCCGGGAAGTGCCGCCAGACCTTGCCTGTCCTTGTATGCTGGTCAGTCATGGATCTCGTCAGGACGGCAGGAAACCACGCTGCCATCCGTCTCGTAATAAACGACTCTGGCAAGTTTCGCATTGCGCAGCATGCGGCGGCAGAGCAGGCAGGGTTTACCGGATGCCAGGCTGCCATCGGCATTGACGCCCACAATATAGATGGTCGCACCTTCCATCGCTGCAGAATCCGCATTGATGATGGCATTCTGCTCTGCATGTACAGCTACGCAAAGTTCATAATTCTGCCCTTTCGGTACATGGAGACGCTCGCGCTCACAAATACCCGTATCGATGCAGTTCTCTTCCCCGCGCGGTGCGCCGTTGTACCCCGTGCTGATGATGATCTTGTCCTTGACGATGATAGCGCCATAGCGACGGCGCAGGCAGGTGGCCCGGCGCCCCACAGCCCTGGCGATATCCAGGAAGTATTCCGTCCAATCGGGACGATGCTGTTTCTCATTCATGATAATGTTCCTCCAAATAACGTTGGCCAAGAATGACGGCCACAAAATCATCGACAGGTACCGGCGGGACCTGCATCGTGACAGGCAGCAGGCGACGCCAGCCATGTGGCGGATTTGCCTGCCAATACGCTTTCCTTGCCATATCTGTCGTACGATATTCATCGACGACCTCGATGCAGAGGCCCGGCAGGAGCTTGCTGATCCTGCCGCGAGCCGCTTTGCTTGTCGTACCATTCCCCTCAACCAGCACATCAAAGGCAAAAGCAGCGTAAGCCTGCTGGACTTCAGCCTCCAAACGGCTTGTTTCGATGACGCGCTGCATGAGGACTCTGCCATCCTGATGCAGCACGGCAAAGCCACATTTGTCGCGGCCCGGATCGAGAGCGGCAATCGTCTTCTTTTCAAGATTCATCCCTTCTGCCTCACTTCCCATAAAAAACAGGCCCGCACAGATGCGGGCCTGAGATCTCTCATGTCTGTGTCCTCTCCCGGCCGCAGCGGCACTCAAGGCTGATCCTGAAGCTGCTCGGCCCTAATATTGAGGCGCAGCGGTCCAAGAGCATCCGTATTGCCGCGGGCATAGGCGGAGAGTACGACTGTACCGCGGCGGCCGGAGAGATTGTTGACGATATCGTAGAACTGCGCGCCATCCATGACACCGACAGAACCGCGTATCGGATCCTGCAAGATGCCTTTGCCAGACGCCGCGGCATTGACTTCCTTGAGGAAACTCATGACCGTCTGCTCTGCTTCCCCATTGCCCCCCTTGAGCTGATAAGCACGGGCAATGATGAATTCCTTATCCTGATAAATGACGCTGTTCTTATAGAGCTGCAACGAAGCACGGATATCTTCTCCGCGAATCAGGTTACCAGCAGCTACTACACGCACAACCATATCCTGCGGGCTCTTGGCTATGGTCTGGACAGCCGACTCATACTCGGGCTTGTAGATCCAGACTTCTTTGTCGGAAACATCCTGTCCCAGACGTGCCGATACATTGCGGCTCGCGAGCTGCGCGAGCGCCTGCATATCCGCCTCGACCTCCGCTGCCGGACGGTTGCCGCGGATGACACCACTGGCGATGACCTCACCGGCCCGGAAGATGATATCGCCCTCACGGATGCTGATGATGCCATTGCGGAGTTCCTCGGTACGCCGCTCAAGCGTCTTGTTGTCCGCACTCAGCATCTCATTGCGGCCAGTGAGTTCTGCATTGCTGCTGTTCAGCGATTCATTGGCGGAAAGCAGCATATCGTTCTGCTGCCCGAGCTGATCGTTGTCTGCAGCCAGCGCGTCATTGCGCTGCATGAGTTGCTGTTTCGCCAGTTCCAGGAGCCGGTTGCCTTCCTGGAGCCGCTGGGATTCTTCCTCCAGCGATTTCTGCTGCTCCTGCAGAGCGGCCACTTCTTTATGCGACTGTTCAAGCGCCGCATTGGCTTTATCCTGTTCATCCTGGGCAGCTGCAAGGTCGGCTGACACCTGTTTGAGATTGTCCTGGGTCTCCTGCATGCGCTGATTGAGCTTTTCCATGCCGAACAGAGCAGTGCGCACATTCTTGGAGGCGGCAGTCATGACGCCAAACGTGAGCGTCGTAATGCACACACCGGTAAAGATCGTGACAATGATCGAGGTATGACGCGGCCGCAGGCCAAAAATGGAAAGTTTTTTCTTTCCCACCTTTGTACCAAGCCGGTCACCGATAAAAGCGATGGCTCCGCCAGTGATGATCAAGACTACAATAAGAAGGACACCATACATCTCGTTTCTGCCACCTTTCCTGAATGTTTTTCCTGCGCCTGTCCAGCGCGAGACTGCTGCATATCAGCGGGAGGCCCTGCGTATGAGGATGGCGCCTGCAATCAGACCGACGATATTCGGGATCCAGACTGCGATAAGAGGCGCCACCATGCCGCTGCGTGCCAGAGCATTGCCCATCGTCATCAACGCATAATAAAAGAAAATGATGATGACACTCATCGCAAAGCCGGCCGACGAACTGTTGCGCGTCGGCTGCAGACCAAGCGGCACACCGATCAAGGCAAAGATCAGGCTGGCCATCGGCACTGTGATGCGCTGATAGAGTTCTGCCTCCAGTTTATTCGTATCAACATACTGCGTCTTCATGATATTGATCTGAGCGCGCAGTTCTTTCATCGTGAGTTCTTCCGGATCTTTCTGCTCACGCACGATCTGTTTCGGATTGGCTTTGATCGGCAGGACCTGCGTATCGAAGCGCATGCTGTGTTCACTCTGCCCTTCCGAGATATCATAGAGCATGCCATTATGCATGATCCACTTGTCCATGCTGTATTCCGCATATTCGGCATTCTCGACATGACGTACCTTGCCTTCTTCATTGAAGTCCTGCATGGTCACCCCCTGAAGGGTCTGCGTATTGCCGTCATAACGGCGCGCATAGACAAGCCGCTGGATCTTGCCATTCTCGATATCCTTGAGGATGATGTGTTCCTGGGACTTCATGCCGTTATTGCCTTGGATCTCATAGTAGAGGACATTGCGATACGCCGTATTGGCCCATGGCACTACGTATTCATTGAACGCGATGGCACCAAGGCTGACAATAAGCCCCATGAGGATGGCCGGAGCCGCGATACGGTAAAAACCGACGCCACAGGACTTCATGGCCGTGATTTCACTGGAACTCGACAGGCGGCCAAATGTCAGCAGCGTAGCGAGCAGCATGGACATCGGGAACGTCCACATGATGACGGACGGCAGCCCGAAAATGAAAATCTTGACGACAGCCGGCAGGGATGCGCCGTAGTCGGTAATATACTTCGCGATCTTGAAGAGCGTACCGGAACCGATGAATACGGCTGAGAAAGCGCAGATGCCGAAGATGAAGGCCTTGAACACTTCCCTGAATATGTATTTGTCTAGGATTCTGATGTGCATGGCTTTCTCTCCGTTACAACGTGAAATTATCGCCGAGGTAGAATTTCTTGGCTACCGGGCTGTTGGCAATGGTCTGGCTGTCGCCCTCCAGAAGGATCTTGCCGCTGTTCAGGATATAGGCGCGATCGACGATCTGCAGCGTCTCACGGACATTGTGGTCCGTGATGAGGATGCCCATGCCCCGTTCGCGCAGATACTGGATGATTTCCTGGATATCGGCTACGGCCAAAGGGTCGACACCGGCAAACGGTTCATCAAGCAAGATGAACTGGGGTTCCAGCGCCAGGCAGCGCGCAATCTCCACGCGGCGGCGTTCACCACCGGAGAGTTCGGTCCCCTTGCGTTCCCGCACGTGCGTGATGTGGAATTCCTCCAAAAGCTCCTCGAGCTTATCCTTCTGCTCGGCTCGTGAGAGTTTTGTGGTTTCCAGGATGGCCTGGATGTTCTCATCCACCGTCAGCTTGCGGAAGATCGAGGCTTCCTGGGTCAGGTAACTGATGCCCAGAGCCGCACGATGATACATCGGCTCATCCGTGATATTGACGTCTGACAAGAATACCTCGCCAGACGTTGGACGTTCTAAACCGACAATCATGTAAAATGTCGTGGTCTTGCCCGCGCCATTCGGCCCCAAAAGGCCGACAATCTCTCCTTTTTCTACGCGCAGAGACACGCGGTCCACGACCGTGCGCTTCTTGAACGCCTTTACCAGATTCCTTGCCTCGATATGCAAAATCGTGCCCTCCAACATACACCTTACGCTATTTCCATCTTTTTATTGTACCTTAGCTGACCCGTCATCGGCAAGATAAATCGTCATACGGTTGCTGCGCATCGTGTTATTTTCCTGTACGGCCCAGGCATTGCCCGTGATGACTGCCTTTTTATCGGTTTTGCCGTAATAATCCATCTGATCGCCGCCGGCTTCCATGCCGCGGGAAGGACTTACTACATGCGCATTGCCCTGGCCGATGTAATGTTCGTCCTTGAGCCAGCCGTAGATGCGATCCGCTGTAAAGGTATCATCCCCCTGCGTCATCGTGCCGCCGCGGTCAATGACCACGTAATCGTTCTGCTGTGGGAAATAATCTACCTGTTCGCCGGAAAAACTCTTGTCACCCTGCGTAGCATGGACATTGCCCGTAGCCATCATGTGTTCCTGCCCATCAGACATCAGATGTTCGCAGGTCATGCGCAGATCATCGCGCACAGCAATGACGTTGCCGTCAACCGTCGCTGCCTGCGTTTTGGAATTGTACGTAGCATGAGCGCCAGCCACCTTCGAGGTACCGCGCTTCAAAAGCACGTTGCCGGAAGCAACGGCTTCGCCAGTATTCATATTATATTCCAGAGTATCTGCATCAAGCGATGCCGGTACATCTCCGCTCTCAGCCGCATAAAGTGTCCCCATCTGCAGGGAAGTCAAAGCGACCAGGGCCATGAGCAGCCCTTTCATCTTACCATTCTTCATTGTTGCGTCTTCTCCCCTTCCAACAGTTTCTCGATATGGGCCTTGCCGGAAATCTTGATTTTCTTGAACCCATCCGTACTGTCAATGCGGTCGCCCCAAGCCCTAATCGTATCGTTTGAGACCTTGGCCTGGCCGACAGCTGAAAGCATCTGCTGCTCGGCGGTCCACAGGAGCTGATCGCTCGTCAGTTCAGCGCCATCGCTCGTCGTGATGATGACGTTGCCGTCAATCTCGATATCCTTGCTCGTGTTATCATACGAAGCATGCTCTGCCTTGACCTCAGCCGAGCGGCCATCCTGCTGATAGAAATGCCCGGTGATCCCGGTCAACTCTGCATTGCGCGTATCGATATCGACATCGATGTGATCGGCCGTCAAATCCCAGATCTTGACACCATCTTTCTCCTCACTGATGGTATTGTTGTCGTAAGACATGACTTTTGGTCCGTTATCCTGGTCTTTGTTGACCTGAGGCGTCTCGGGGACGGTTCGCACGGCCCAGACCACCAGGCAGACAAAAAGGATCAAGCCAAGGGCCACCAGTGCCTTTTGTTTCCCGTTCATTTCTTGCTCTCCTGCCCCCTTACCGTATGGTGCTTGCCTGTTTTCTGCTGCTCCGGCTTCGTATTCCAGCGTTTCTGGAACCAGAGCCACTGTGTCGGATTCTCACGGATGATCGTTTCCACGACCTTGGTCATGCGAGCCGTGAGATCCAGGAGATCTTTGTCGGTATCCCCCGTATCATGATACCGCATGACTTCGCCGACGACAACCTTATGCTTGCCATTTGGCTGCCGCAGGATGAACGCCGGCACGACAGGGGAATTGAACTTGCGGGCAAAGACCGCCGGCCCCATCGGCGTAGCAGCCACACGGCCAAGGAACGGCAGGAACGCGCCGCCGGGGCCGGCATCCTGATCGACGAGGAAGCCCAGGATCTTCCCGCTCTTGAGCGCCCGGGCCGCAGCGATGAGTTCACTCGTACCGCGCGAGAAGATCTCGACATGTATCGTCTTGCGCAAATCGTTGAGTGCATACGTATACTGCATATTCGGCTGCGGTTTGGCTATCGCCGTAACAGGCAGGCCATTCAGCGTAAAGGCTGCCGAGAGCCATTCCCACGTACCGATATGACCAGTGACAATGGCCACACCATGTCCTTCCGCCAGGGCATCGGTGAGGCGTTCCAGATGGTCAATTTCGATATACTCACCAAAATTCTTTTCATTGAGATGCGGCATATAGAGGATTTCCAGCACGTTGCGCGCAAGATTCACAAAGGATTCCCGCACCAGCTGGCGAGCCTCCTGCTCAGGGATGCCGAGAGCCGGCATCATCTGTGCGACTGCACGTTCCCGCTCCTTCTTGATGAGGAGATAATAGAGATTGCCGAGCGCGCGGCCAATAGCCATCAGGAGCCAATAAGGCGTATGACAGGCGACCTTGCTCAAGAACATCACAAGTTTATACTGCATGGATGAAATGCCTCCAATGTCGTTCATGAATAATAGTCCGCAACGCTGCGGGGTACTCACTGCGCAAGGCCGTCTGCCTCATCGAGTGCTTTGAAATCGTCGAGCAAGCTCTGCCACTTGCCTTGCGCCTTGAGAATGAATTCAATGAGTTCGCGCACGGCACCATGTCCGCCCGGGAATCCTGAAACCGCTACGGCAGCCGCCCGCACTTCCGGCACGGCATCGCCTACCGCAGCGGGGAATCCGACCTGGCACATGACGGCAAGATCCACCAGGTCATCGCCGAAATAAGCAATCTCCTCATCAGCAAGGTTCAGCCGCTTTTTCAGTTCACGATAAGCAGACCGTTTGTCGAGCTTGCCCTGGAAGACCTCCGTGATGTGGAGTTCCTGCGCGCGGTGCAGGAGCTGCTGCGACTCGCGCCCCGTGATGATAGCCGTCTTGAGGCCGGAACGGTGCGCTATGGTTATCCCCAGGCCATCGCGGCAGAAGAAGGGCTTGAAGAGTTCGCCTTCGGTGCCGACATAAATGCCGCCATCCGTCAGGACGCCATCAACATCAAAGATGATGAGCCGCACCTTTTTGGCACAGTCAATTGCTTCTGCTGTAAATTCCATATCAGACCACTCCCTGACGCAAGAGATCCGTCAAATGCACGATGCCGACCGGCACGCCCTTTTCGTCGATGACCGGCAGGACCGTGACAGGGCGCGGCTTGTGCTTTTCCATGACGGAGAGGGCTGCGGCTGCCATCTGCTGCGGTGCAATGGTCAGAGGTTCCTTGAACATGATGTTCTCGACCGCTTCATCCAGGAATTTATAATCCTTGGCCAACGCTCTGCGGATGATGCCGTCCGTAATGAGGCCAACGAATTTCCCCTCATCATCGATGACGGAAGCCGCGCCGAGACCTTTATCCGTCATGACAAAAAGGGCATCCTTTGCCGTCTTGCCACAATGGATCAGCGGATTTTCATCGCCCGTATGCATGACATTCTCTACCTTGAGCAGCAGTCTGCGCCCCAGGGCTCCGCCTGGATGATACAGCGCAAAATCCTGCTTGGTGAAATTGCGTTCCGACATGAGTGCCATGGCAATGGCATCGCCCATGGCGAGCGTAGCCGTCGTACTGGCTGTCGGTGCCAGGCCGAGCGGGCAGGCTTCACGTTCGACGCTGATATCGATGAAATAATCGCAGAATTTGCCGAGCTGGGATTCGCGGCGGCCGCTCATTGCGATAATCGTGGCACCGATGCGGCGGATGATGGGCAGGATGTTGACGATCTCTGTCGATTCTCCGCTGTTGGAAATCGCGATGACGATATCCTTTTCCGTGACCATGCCGAGATCGCCATGAAACGCCTCAGCCGGATGCATGAAGAACGACGGCGTCCCCGTGCTGGCAAGCGTAGCCGCGATCTTGCGCCCCACATGACCGGATTTTCCCATGCCCGTCACGACGACGCGCGCCGGACAGTCCAGGATGCAGCGCACTGCTGCGACAAATTCATCACCGATGCGGTCCTTGAGAGCCAGCACAGCCTTGCCTTCAATATCGAGTGTCTCAATTGCTTTTTCTTTGATCACCTTTCCTGCTCCTCTCATGCCTGATGATGGACGTATTTGTGGATGGCCAGCGCATCCTTCAAGAGACTTTCCAGTTTATCGAGATAAACCATGTTGGCACCATCGGAAAGCGCTTCTTCCGGATTGTCATGGACTTCGAGGAACAGCGCATCAATGCCGACACCGGCAGCCGCACGCACGAGATACTCGACATATTCACGGTTGCCTGCCGAAGTCGTGCCATTGCCGCCTGGCAGCTGGACGCTATGCGTCCCATCGAATACAACCGGATAGCCAAAGCTGCGCATGATCGGCAGGCTGCGCATATCGACGACGAGATTGTGATACCCAAAGGACGCACCACGCTCCGTGAGCATCATCTGGTCACAGCCACTCTCATGAAGCTTATCAACGACATTGCGCATATCCTCCGGCGCGAGGAACTGCCCTTTCTTGACGTTGACGACGCGGCCGGTCTGCGCCGCTGCATGCAGGAGATCCGTCTGGCGGCAGAGGAAAGCCGGGATCTGCAGGATATCGGCAACTTCTGCAGCGGGAGCAGCCTGATACGTCTCATGGATATCCGTCACGACCGGGACCCCGAGTTCATCCTTGATGCCCCGAAGCATCTCCAATCCCTTCTCCAAGCCTGGTCCACGGAAACTGTGGAAAGAAGAACGATTCGCCTTATCGAACGATGCCTTGAATACGTAATTGATGCCGAGACGCTGGCAGATTTCCTTGATGGTGTGGCCGATCAGCAGGCAGCGATCCATGCCTTCGAGGACACAGGGGCCGGCCAGGAGTGCCAGCGGCTCGCCTTCACCAATCATGAAATTCCCAACTTTGACCTTATTCATATCATTCACCTTCCACTTTCTTTTGCAAAGAACAGCTGGCCGCCTGCAGGGAGGCCAGTCCATCTATCAAATCATGCGTTGGCCATCTGGCGGAAAATCTGATTGACTTTCGCGAGATCTTCGGCCGTATCGACGCCGACGAAACGATATGGCGTCTTGATGACTTTGATGCGGTAGCCATTCTCAAGGGCTCGCAATTGCTCGAGGCTTTCGGCATGCTCAAGCGGTGTTTCTTCCATCTTCGCATAGCGAAGCAGGAAATCGCGCTTATAGGCATAGATGCCGATATGCTTGTACACAGGCGTGCCGGCATGGCGCGGATACGGCAGCAGGGAGCGCGAGAAATAAAGTGCATAGCCGTTCTTATCCATGACCACCTTGACATTGTTAGGGTTTTCCTGCTCTTCCTTATCCTGGATCTCGGTACAGACAGTTGCCATCTGGAGTGCATCATCCTCTTCAAAGGCAGCTGCCAGTTCATCGATGAGTGCCGGCTCAATGAGCGGTTCATCGCCCTGGACATTGATGATGAGATCGACATCCGGATATTTGGCCGCAACTTCCGCCAGACGGTCTGTGCCAGTCGGATGGTCCTTGCGGGTCATGACGGCCTGGCCGCCATGCCTGCAGACAGCCTCATAGATGCGCTCGTCATCTGTAGCCACGATAGCCGCGGCTATTTTCTTTGCCTCGGATGCACGGTCATAGACGCGGCAGATCATCGGTTTGCCGGCAATATCCTTGAGCGGCTTGCCGGGCAGGCGCGTCGATGCATAGCGCGCCGGAATCACACAGAGAACCTTCATGACTCAATCGATCCTTTCTCTTCTTTATCTCGGCTGCCCAATCGTTCAGCCAGCCGCTTGCGCAGCATATCCTTGAACGTCTCCGCCTCCCGCTGGAAGGTGACCTCCACACAGATGACGTAGACCGGGATGGACCATTTTTCCCGCGCTACATCCGCAGGGATCTTGACCGCATCTTTTTCCGTGATGACGATGGCTTCCACGCCGACATTCTCGGCCTGCTGGAACACATCAGCCATCTCAGACATCGTGTAATCGTGATGATCCGGATAGCGCAGGCTCTCGACAATCACTGCGCCGATATCCGATAGCGTCTGCTCAAACGAAGCGGGATTGCCGATGGCCGAGACGGCCATGATGCGCTTGCCCTTCATCAGGCTGACGTCAATGCCCTCACCGGCGATATTCACATACCAGTCCGAGAGCGGGATGAAGCAGCGCGGCTGATGGATGCTCTCGAAAATCTGTGCCTGGGGATTGTAATGATGGACGGTCTTGCGGATGTAATCACAGGAACCCTCCACCGCCTGATCGACTTTCGTCATGAGGCAAACGTCAGCGCGGCTGATATGGGAAATCGGCTCACGCAGCGTACCGCGCGGCAGGATGTAGCCATTGCCGAAAACATTGACTGCATCGACCAGCAGGATGTCAAGATCGCGCTCCAATTGCCAATGCTGATACCCGTCATCGAGGATCGCGACTTCAGCACCGAAATGCTCCATCGCATAGCGTCCCGTCTTGGCACGTTCCGCACCGATGAGTACGGGGACTTGTGGCAGATGCTTCGCCAGCATGTATGCTTCATCACCAGCTTCCGCCGCATCCATGTGCAAGCGACGGCCATCGGAAACAATGCCGACATCGCCATGCCATTTGGCGCGGTAGCCGCGATTGAGGATGACGACGCGGTAGCCCATGTCACGGATATCCCGTGCCAGGCGCTGTGCCGTTGGCGTCTTGCCCGTACCGCCAACCGTCACATTGCCGAGGCTGATGACGAAGCAGTCGAGATGGTTGCGCTTGAACACCCCGTATTTATACCCGGCCAGCTTGATGTTGACCAGCAGCCCGTAAATCAGGGAAAAGACGTAGAGGATGCCCATGATGATGTTCGGGAAAAACCCTTCTACGTTCTTACTATGAACAAGGTCGATGAAATAGGTCTGGAAATTTGTGATTTTCTGCGTCGACCGGACCCGGTGAAAATTCTCTGCACAACTCTCATAAGCATCGAGCATCTGATGCAGCAGGATGGCAGACTTGCGAGAAGCACCCTTATTCTCGGAGACGATGGCACGCGTCTCTTCCTCCATGCGATGGCGGTGACCCGGCTCATCAAAGAGGCGCGTGACCGCCAGAGCCAGTTCATCGCCATTATGTACAGTGATGCAGGCATCGCGGTTCTTGAAAAGAGCATACGTATCCTTGAAGTTGAACATATGCGAACCCACGATGATGGCTTTACCGTGTGCAGCCGGCTCGAGGATGTTATGACCGCCATGCGGTACGAGACTGCCACCGACAAAGACCACATCGCCGATGCTGTAAACGCGTCCCAGTTCACCGATCGTATCGAGAATCACAATATCTTCATCATGCGGCTCCTCTTGCTGGAGCTTCGTGCGTGTCGTAACCGTAAACCCGGCTTTGCGGCAGAGATGAACCACTTCTGTCGTGCGCAGGAGTTCACGCGGCGCTATGACCAAGCGCGCATGCGGATGCGTTTTGCGCACTGCACGGAAAGCCTGAAGGACAGGTTCTTCCTCGCCGCGATGTGTCGAGCCAGCCAGGAAAATGCCATCATTCTGTTCCAGTCCCATACTATGGATGATGGCTGCCTTTTCCTCAGGGCTGACATCGGTATACGTTTGATCGAACTTCGTATTGCCCGTAACCGTCACGAGTTCCGGTGGAGCGCCAAGGCGCTTGATATACTCTGCATCGATGGGCGACTGCATGGCAAAGAGCTTGACGGTGCCGATCATATCGCGCAGCAGGCTGTGCAGATGCTTGTACTGCTTGACGCTCTTATCGCTGATGCGCCCATTGACCATCATGACCGGCACATGGATCTTACGCGCGGTCTTCAGGAAATTCGGCCAGAGTTCCGTCTCGACAGGCAGGAATACGCGCGGACGGATGCGCCGCAGCACATGACCAGCAAGCCACGGCAGATCCAGTGGGAAGTAGATAATGGCATCGGCATCCTTGATGATGCGATTGGCCATCTCGTAACCACTGGTCGTGACTACAGAAACCAGGATAGGACTCTTGGGGAATTCCTTGCGGAATTCCTTGATGAGCGGGCTGGTCGCAACGATCTCGCCGACAGAAGCTGCATGAACCCAGATACAATCTCTTTTCTCAACCTTGTCGAGTGCATGCTCAGGGAAGAAGCCCAGGCTCTGCCGGATGCGTTCGACAAAGCCTTTCTCACGCACCGAGCGGACCATGAACATCGGGATGACAAGCACCACGACGATGATAGCCGCTATGTTATAGAGTAGTTGCATATCTTCTTCCCTTTCTACATCGATTTCTTACTGAACTGGATATTATAGAGATAACTGTATAGGCCGCCGAGTTTCAGGAGTTCCTCATGCGTGCCATGTTCCTTGATGTGTCCGCCATCGATGACGTAAATCTGATCTGCGTTGAAGATGGTAGACAGACGGTGTGCGATGACAAAGGACGTGCGCCCGACCATGAGCTTGTCCAGAGCAGCCTGGACGATCTTCTCACTTTCAGTATCGAGTGCGGATGTAGCTTCATCGAGGATCAGGATCTGTGGATTCTTGAGGATGGCGCGGGCAATGGCCATGCGCTGGCGCTGGCCGCCAGAAAGATTGAGTCCGCGTTCACCGATCTTGGTATCGTACCCCTGCGGCAATTCACGGATAAAGACATCCGCATTTGCTGCCTTGGCCGCTGCTTCGACTTCTTCATCCGTGGCATCCAGACGGCCATAACGGATATTCTCACGTACCGTTGTGGAAAAGAGCATGGTCTCCTGCGGCACGATGCCAATCTGCTCACGCAGGGAGGAAACGGTCACATCGCGGATATCATATCCATCAATGGAAATAGAACCTTTCGTGACTTCATAGAAACGAGGGATGAGATTGGCGATGGTCGACTTGCCTGCACCACTTGGCCCGACAAAGGCAATCATCTGCCCCGGCTTGACCTCAAGAGTGACATCCGAGAGCGCTGGCACGCCCTTCTTGTATTCGAAGGAAACATGGTCAAAAACGACATGCCCCTTCACCTTCGGCAACGTCTTGGCATCCGGCTTGTCTGTGATGGTCTCGTCGAGATCGATGACGGCAAAGACACGGTCCACAGCGGCCATGGCGCGCTGCAGATTGCCGTACACGCGCGAAAGGCGCTTGACCGGATTTGCAAGGTTGACAGCATATGTGAGGAAAGCAACCAGCGCACCTGCGGTGAGTACGCCGTTGACGACCTCATAACCGCCGAACCAGATGATGACCGTGACGGAAATGGCAGCAAGGAATTCGACAGATGGCGTCAGGAGGCTCGTGAGCTGCACATTCTTCATGGCAGCCTGGAAGTTGAGTTCATTCTGGCGGCAGAAGCGCTTGATCTCATAATCCTCGCGTACAAAGGATTTGACCACGCGAATGGAAGAAATGCTTTCCTGCAGCAGTGACGTGATATCTGCCATGCGTTCCTGTATGACGGTACCGTTGCGCTTGATCTTGCGGCCAAAGATCTTCATGGCTTGCCCGACCAGGGGGATGACGACCAGCGTCAAGATGGAAAGCTTCCAGTCCAGGATGACCATCATGACAAGCGAACCGATGAGGATAGAGCCTTCTGTGACCAATTCAATGAGCTGATCGACAAGAGCAGACTGGATAGCCGCCACGTCATTGGTAACGTAGCTCATGACCTCCCCTGTCTGATGACGGTCAAAATACGACATCGGCATACGCTGGAATTTACGGAACATGACCTCGCGCACATCGATGATGACCTTCTGTCCGATGAACGAGACGAGATACGACTGACCGTAAAAGAAGATGCCGCGCAGCAAGAAAACGACAACGATACCAACGCAGATGAGGTTGAGCATCACCATATCTTTATCGGCCAGGACCTTATCGATCATGTCCTTGATGATCCAAGGCAGATAAAGATTGGCTGCAGCAGCCATGATGATGCAGATGATGGCCAGGGCCAGCTGCTTGACATAAGGCCGCATGTATTGAAGCAGCCGTTTATAATTCTTCATGTTAATCTCCCGATTTTCTTATTCTTCGTGCAGCTGCCAAGATCTTTGCAGCCACCCGGCCGGCTGCCCCTGGCGGGCCAAGGCGTTCACAGGCCTGCCTGAGTTCAGATACCGTCTTTTCCCGCTGTGCAGTGCCGCGGTAAAGCCGGGCAAGCTCGGATGCGATGCGCGTCGGCGTCACTTCATCCTGCAGGAGTTCCGGCTGGATGGTCTTGTCGAGCAGGATATTCGGCAAGGTGAAGTGTTTCACGTGAACGAGAGCTTTGCCAATAAGGTAATTCAGCGGAGCCAGACGATAGAGCGAAACGCACGGCAAGCCCATCAGTGCCGCTTCCATGACGACTGTGCCGGAAGCAGCAGCCGCCACATCGGCCAACCCCATCAGTGCATACCGGTTCTCGTGCGTCAGTGCCACGGACACGCTCCCAGCAGACGCCAGCGAGCGGATCAAGCCTTCATACTCAGGTGCTGCTACGGGCAGGAAGAATCGTGTTTGCGGTCTTTCCTGCTTCAGGATTCCTGCCGCCCTCAGCATGGGGGGAAGCAGCATCTCGATTTCCTGACGCCGGCTGCCCGGCATCAGCAGCACCACATGGTCATCCGCATGAATGCCAAAAAACTCCCGCGCCTCATGTTCCGGCAATTCCGGTTTCACCGTATCGACAAGTGGATTGCCCACAAAAGAAATCCTGGCACCAGCAGCCTCATAGACAGGCAGCTCATGCGGGAAAATCGCCACGAACTCATCCGCAAGAGCCGCACATTTCTTTGCACGCCCCTTGCGCCAGGCCCACGCAGAAGGAGGAATATACGAAAACACAGGGATTCCCAGCTTCTTGGCACGCTTTGCGAGACGCCAGTTGAAATCCGGGTAATCGATGAGGACCAGGAGATCCGGGCGTTCCTGCTCCATATATGCGGTCAGGTCGTCCAGCAATTTCAGGATGCGACGCAAATTCTTGAGGACTTCCCACACGCCCATGACATTATAATCTGCAAAATTACGGAACAGCTGCACACCAGACTCTGCCATGCAATTGCCCCCGAAGCCTATCAGTGCCGTTTCCGGCTGCTGCTCATGAATAGCCTGCGCGATGCGCGCACCATGCAGATCCCCGGAGACCTCTCCGGCCGACATCATGATCTTCATATACTCCTGATTCACTTCCTTTTCTCCACGGATAGCCATTCCTCAAACAACGCGAAAACGCCGAAAGAGACGCGTGGATACCATGGCTCTGGTTCCGCCGCGCCTCAAAAAAGTCTCGCCTCAGAGGGCTGCAATCGTTATATTGTTTGACTCAGCCAGTGCGACCATTTCCTCGCGTTCGACGAGCAGAGTCTTATCCGCTTCGATTGCCAGAGCCGTAGCCCCGACCTCTGCCATGGTCTTGATGGTCTCAAGGCCTACCGTCGGCACATCAAAGCGATCATCCTGCTGCGGCTTGGCGACCTTGGCCACCACTGCACCGCCGCGCGCCAGCTGACCGCCACGGCGAATGCAGGCATCCGTCCCCTCGATGGCCTCCAGGGCCATGACCGCCATATTCTTGACGACAGCCGTCTGACCGACATCAAGACGTCCGATTTCCTTGGCCATGCGAAAACCGAATTCCATATCCTTGCGTTCCTCAGCCGTCGGCTCGCGTTTCGTGATGACACCGCGCCGGGGCATGAGGCGGCGGATCAGGGCCGTCTGATCAAATGCTTCCATGCCAGCCTTGGCAAGCTCCCGTACGAACATCATCATGATGGTATCGTCTTTGCGGTCCGGAAGTTCCATGATGAGTTTCAGCATGCGGGCATCCGGCTGGACTTTCCCCGAGAACAGCAGCTCTTTCGTGACCTTGCCGATCATCGTGACCTTGCGGACCTGTTTCTCCTTGAGATAATTCAGCACGGCATCGAGATGTGCGATGCTGATTTCCCGGCAATCCGCTGTGCAGGTCTTGAGTTCGGCATCCGTCTCCGGCAGCAACGCTACGGCATAAACCTCATAGCCCAGGAGCCTGGCAGCCTTGGCGCACTCCACCGGCAATCTGCCGGCTCCGGCCAGCAGTCCAATCTTTTCCATAATGATCCCCCGAATCCCTTTTCATCCACAG
Organism: Selenomonadaceae bacterium; assembly: GCA_029338835.1. GTDB lineage: Bacteria > Bacillota > Negativicutes > Selenomonadales > Selenomonadaceae > Mitsuokella. Next base: position 18,606 of record JAQYBD010000057.1, read on the forward strand.
CCTCACGGCTCTCTCACTCTGCTTCACGGCGCTCACGGCAGATGCCGCGTTCGGCATTGCGCAAGAAGCGCAAGAAATGCTCGACTTCCTCACAGGAATCCACTTCCTGCTCGATAACGGCAATTGCCTGCTGCAAGCTGAGGCCCGACCGATAAAGCAGCTTATATGCCTTCTTGATATTGCGGCGCGATTCAAGCGGGATTCCCGCACGCGAAATCCCCACCGCATTGAGACCCACGACTTTAGCCGGACGCCCATCAACAATCGTATACGGCACAACATCCTGCGTGAGCTTCGACATACCGCCGACCATGGCATTGCGGCCGATCTTGACGAACTGATGCACGCCTGCCATACCGCCGATGACCGCCCGATCCTCGACAATGGCATGGCCGGCCAGGCTGGCAAGATTGGACATGATGACATGATTCCCCACTACGCAGTTATGCGCGACATGTGTCAGTGCCATCAGCAAGCAGTCACTGCCGACACGCGTTTCCTCACCTTCGCCCGTCGCACGGTGAATCGTCGCACCTTCACGGATCGTCGTGCGATCACCGATGAACGTATAGCTCTTCTCGCCCTTGAATTTAAGGTCCTGCGGTTCCTCACCGATAGAGGCTCCCTGGAAGATGCGGCAGTCCTTGCCGATCTGCGTCCAGCCGTGAATGACGACATGAGGGCCGATTTTCGTACCCTCACCGATTTCAACATTCTCACCGATAACCGAGTAGGGGCCAATCTCCACATTTTTCGCAATGCGCGCCCCCGGTGCGATTACAGCAGTTTCATGTATATATGCGATGACCTTATTGTCCGTATTCATCTGCTCCAACTCCTTAACCTTCCTGTTATGCCGGCAACAGGCCGGCCAGCTTTGCTCTGTCCTTTTCTATATACTCCTGAATACACTTCAGATTTTTGTATCTCATTTGACTGCAAATCCGGGCGTTTTACGAGTTGAACAAAGACTATCTTCGTTTATGCAATTAACACAGGCGAAAATCAAAGCTTTTCTGGCTTTTTCAAAGCAAACTTAAAATCTGCCGAAGCCGCCAGTTCACCATCTACATAACCGTCGCAGTGGAGCAGCCCGAAATCGCCGCGCACACGAACCAGCTTGGCTTTGGTGACCAGCTGATCCCCGGGGACAACCTGGCGTTTGAATTTCACGTGTTCCATACCGCCGAACAGAGCGATCTTGCCGCGGTGTTCCTCCGGATACAGCATAGCCACACCACCGACCTGGGCCATGGCCTCGAGGATCAGTACCCCTGGCATGATGGGATGATCCGGGAAATGGCCAAGGAACTGCGGTTCGTTCATCGTGATGTTCTTGATGCCCGTAGCCGACTGGAATGGCTCGATTTCCGTAATGCGGTCAACCAGCAGCATGGGTGGACGATGCGGCAGGATTTTCTTGATTTCGTTGATGTCTAATACCATGACGTTATCCCTCTTCCTCAAATCTATACTTGCTAACAGGATGCTCACCGCGCGATGCTGGCAGCCGCGATCTGCTTGGCCAGCTGCGTATTCAGGGCATGGCCGGAAGCGGCAGCGATGACATGGCCGCGGATGATGCCTGCCAATCTCAGATCGCCAATGACATCCAGGATCTTATGACGTACGAGTTCATCTTCAAAATGCAGCGGGTTGAGCCAGCCTTCATCATTGTAGACAATGACGCTGTCCAGCGTGCCACCGAGTCCCAGCCCCATCTCACGCAGCTGCGCGATTTCCTTTTCATAGGCAATGGTGCGGGCAGGTGCAATCTCTTTGTGATACGTTGCTTCGTCGATATGGAAATCCTCATACTGGACACCGATGAGCTTGTGTGGATTGAGCGAGGTAAAGCTCACCCGGAACCCGTCGTACGGCACCACCATGACGAAGCGGCCCGTAGCCTCATCATCAATGCGGTAAACCTTATCGATGACCACCTCTTGGCGTTCGGCATCAAGCTCACATTTGCCCGCCTTGTCCATGAGGTCGAAGAAAACGAGTGAGGCTCCATCCGCCACAGGCGGCTCCTCAGAATCCAGTTCAACGAAAGCGTTATCGATGCGATGTGCGTGAAACGCACTCATGAGATGCTCAATCGTGAATACACGCAAGCCATTCTCTTCCACCGTAGTAGCCCGCAGCGTCGAAGTGACGTTCTCTGCCTTGGCGTGGATCAGCGGCTTGCCTGGAAGATCGGTGCGCACAAAGACGATTCCGGTATCCGCTGGCGCAGGCTTGAGTACCGCATGGACCTCACGGCCGGAATGCAGCCCGATGCCTGTATAGGAAACTGCTGTTGCCAATGTTGTCTGTTTCTGCAAAATCATACCTCCTGCCGTAATATGCCTTTCTATATTGTACAAAACAATTGCCTGCGATGCAAGTTGCGATTAATCGTTCCGCATGGACTTCCAGCGGTCATGGAGCCAAAACCACTCTTCCGGATACTTGCGGACATGCGCCTCGATGTCGTGCGTGAGGAGCTGTGTCGTCCGACGGATATCCTCGCGCTTATCTTTTGTCTTTTCGACAAAGACAGGATCGCCAACGATGAGGGTATGCATCCCCTGGTCATCGCGGTGCATGAATGCCGGGAAAATCGGCACATTCTGGAACCGTGCCATCGAGGCAGCACCTGGCACGCAGTTTGTCGGGCGGCCGAAGAAATCCAGGATGATGCCGTTGTGACGGCTCGTATCCTGATCCATGATAAGTCCGATGGCCCATCCTTTGCGGAGCATGTCGAACATCTCCCGCACACCGGATTTATAGGTGATGTGCATGCCGATCAGCGTACGGTATTCATTGATGAAGCGGTCTGCTGCACTGGACCTCTGCTTCATGGCCACGCCCACCAGCGGGATGCCTGCCTGTGCAAAAGCTCCGCCCATCAATTCCCAGTTGCCGCTGTGCGCAGCGGCAATGATGCAGCCCCGGCCCAGCGCCAAGCCCTTCTGCAATTTGTCAAGTCCTTCGATGCGCACATATTCATCAATATGGCGGCGGATAACCGGGAAACGCAAGACCTCCATGAGCATCGGGCCGAAGCGCACAGCACTGGCTTTCGCCAGGCGTGCGGCCTCTTCCTCGCTGACGCCGAGGCACATCTTGATCTGGCTGCGCGCCAGATCTTTCCGGCGCTTCGGCACAAAAATCCAGGCAAGATTGCCAAGGACGCGCCCCAGCAGCTCACAGACACCGCGCGGCAGGATACAGCAAATCTTGCTGATCGCTTTCAACAGATAATAAGGAACCATCATCTACGCCCTCCTGGAGGATGTCAAGAAAAGAAAACCTTCCCCAGAAGAGGAAGGCCTGCCTTGCTTCGTTTTATTTCGTCTCGTATTTTGCCAGCTTCTTTTCCAGCTGCTTGACCTTCTTGTAAATTTCCGGCAAGTGCTTCATCGAAGCCTGCATGCGCAGCCATTCCGTATGGCTTTGGACGGGGAACCCTGCACAGAAGACTCCTTCCGGCATATCGCCAATGATGCCCGAACGGGCAGCATAGACAGAATTTGCGCCGATATTGATATGGCCCACCGTTCCGACCTGGCCGCCGAACGTGACATTATGGCCGACTGTAGTCGAGCCGGAGATTCCCGTCTGGGCAACAATCAGGCAATTCGGACCGATCTTGCAGTTATGGCCGATATGCACGAGATTATCGATCTTCGTCCCGTGACCGATGACGGTGGAGCCCATAGCCGCACGGTCGATGCCATCATGGGCGCCGATCTCCACATCATCCTCGAGTACGACATTGCCTACCTGCGGGACTTTGGTATGGAGGCCGTCCTTCGTGGTGAAACCAAAACCATCCGAACCGATGACAGCCGAACAGTGGATGACACAGCGCTTGCCCACGCGGCAGTGTTCGCGTACCGTGGCACTGGAATAGATCACCGTATCTTCTTCAATCTCTGCATACTGGCCAACGTACGTATGCGGATAAAGTGTCACGCGGTCGCCGATCACGGCATGGTCATCGACAACAGCAAAAGGCATGATGACGACATCCTTGCCGAGCTTGACATCCGTACCGATATAAGCCTTGTCGCTGACCCCCTGCGGGAACTCCAGTTTCGGGGTAAAGAGTTCGAGCAGTTTTGCAAAAGCTGCCCGGGGTTCCTCCACATAAAGTGCAGTCTTGGGAAAATCCGCAATGCCTTCCGGCAGCATGACAGCCGCTGCAGCACACCCTTTTGCCGCTTCGATATGCGGTTCCACGGCAAAGGTCAGATCGTGCGGGCCGGCGCCTTCTATATTGTCGAGTCCGCTGATAACGATGCTGGCATCGCCAGCGATATGACCACCGACATAATCTGCGATTTCCTGCAATGTCTTTTTCATATCATATCCCCATCCTTACTGCAGCTTGGCAATGACGTCATCTGTCACGTCCGTGCAGCCATAAATAGCTGTGGGCTGCGACTTCTCGCTATCGATGACAGCATCCAGCTTTTTCTCCTTCGCAATATCCTGCAATGCCCCATTGATCTTCTGCTGGAGCTGCATCTGATAAGACTGATTCAGGCTGGCCATCTTGCGCTGCGCATCCTGCTGGGCCTTCTGTGCATCTTCTTGGCTCATATCCGGATTCTCCTGCAGCGATTTTTCCGCTTCCTCACGGGCCTCGTTGATTTTCTGATTGCCCTCATCTACCAGGGATTTGACCTGCGGTGCTTCCTGCATGACGCGTGAACCGTCAATATAACCAATCTTAGCCTGTCCGCAGCCGCTCATGAGCAGTGTAGCAGCAAAAGCTGCTGCCAGGAGCCCCAAGGATTTTTTTCGTAATTTCATTTTATGACTCGCTTCTTTCTCTATATGGTGTCGATGTTTATGATGTCAATATCTGATACAAAGGATTGTCATGATTCCTCAGAAGAAATGGTACCTATTTCCGTGACAAGCTCATCGGTCACGTCTTCGGTATCCGTGCCAACAACGGGATAGAACCGCTGCATGTCAAGCGCAGGCGTCTTAGCCGAAGGCAAGGCATAGTCCAGGTTTTCCGCCGGAGTGGCCACGATCAATGTGAAATGATGCAGGATGGCAATCTTGGCAGCCTTGCCAGCAATATCGTTGCGGATATGCGTATCGAGTGCCTGGATCTGTTGCTGGATGTCAGACAGCTGCTGCCGGATTGCTTCCCGCTGCTGAAGATCCAGCGATACATCCATCTGCTGCTGCATGGCATCCGTATTGCGAGCCTGCACTTCAGACTGCTTAGCCAGCGCATCCGACTGACGCTGCGTCATCGCGGCCTGGGCCTTCTGGCGCCAAGCTGCAAGCTTTGGCTCCATTACCGACTGCACATGGGCTGCCACCTGCTTATTCCATTGGCGTTCCAGCTCCAGCTGGCGCATGCCACGCTCCTGCTGGAGTGCAGCGCGTTCCTGTTCCCATTCCGCCTTTTCCTGATCAAGGACTTCCTGTTTCGTCCACGGATGGTGCATGGCTTTCTGATTGTCGATCTTCAGGTTGAGATTGAAGATAGCCAGGCGATAATCCTCATCGATGGATTTCTGCCTGCTTTCATATTCCGCCTGATGCGCCTCACGATATGCTTTCTCGACTGCTTTGGCTTCGCGCTCGAGTTGTGTCCTGCCGCCGATGACCTCTTGCGCGTTCTTCTGCCAGACGGAATCATCAAACGGCTTGGCATCCGTCTGTGGCGGCTGTACCGTCATGGGCGGCAAAGCCGCCGTATCCTTCAAGGAAAGGGTCAGTCGCTGGTACTCTGAACGCAAATCCTTGAGTTTCTCATAATCCGGATGCGCTTCCATAGCTTTCTGCATATCGACCAGACCAACCGTTGCAGCTGCCGTCTGCTCCACAGCCTGATGTCCTGGCATCAGTGTACGCAGTCCCCAGGCACCGAGGAATACGAGGCCCAGTGCGATTGCCGCACCCAGGATGATTTCCCTGCGCTTCTTTTGCCAAAGACCAGGCTGTTTTTCCCCGGCAGTCCCCGGCTTATCCTGTTCTTCCACGGGCCTTGTCCTCCTTCACACATGTACAGGCGACAACTCGTCCTTACAAGTAGTACCGAGCGCAATAAATGGCTCGGTACTCAACGATTGATATGACCCGCAGGGATTATTTGCTGAGCTTTTTGATGACATCCTGGGTGATATCCTGGCCGCCATATACGACCGTACTCTTCTCCAGGACAACCGAGAGGCCCTTCGCTTCCGCTACGCTCTTGACAGAATCCTCAATGCTCTTCTGGATGGGTTCCATGAGTTCCTGATTCTTCTGCTGGAGGCGCTGCTGCGTCTGCTGATAATAGTCATTCTTTTCCTGGTCGCTCATGTTGGCAGATTTCTCCTCGAACTCTTTCTGAGCGTCCTGGACGGCTTTCTGCATCTCAGCATTCGCGCTCTGGAGCTGCGGATGCTGCTGGGCAATCTGGCGATAGTCCACGACACCAACATTAGAGCTTGCTGCACTGGCAATGCCCGAGCCAGACTGCGTCAGGGCCAGAGCCACGACCGAACCGATAAAAACGAGTGCAATGAGTACACTGATGATCTTGACCTGTTTCTTCTGTAACTTAACCATTTTCTCTTCTCCTTTTTGTGATTCCACAGAAACACGTTTATTATAACAAACTTCGCATAGCTCTACAAGCATGCGGCTCAGGCTGTCAGAAATTTCCCAGTACCCTGAGCCAGCCCTGTCTGGCATCGCGTACGTATTCCAGGTTGAGGAAATCATGTACCTTGAAGATCAGCCCGGCTTCGCCCATCTGATCCGCAAAACGGTACTCGTAGCGCAGGCGCCAGCGGGGAGCCAGCTGCTGAGCCGCGCCGAGGACGATGCGCTTGCGGCGCATATCGTAGCGCAGCTGCGCTTCCGTGCCGATACCGATGCGGCGGGCATAGCCCGTCTCCCAGCCCCAGTTTACATCCTGCGGCATGAAATCAAACTGCAGGAACCATTCGTCGCGCGGCCCGATCATGCGGCCGGCATGCAGGCGGAAACGCAGATTATCCTGCTGATCATGGGCATCGTCATCCTTGCGGTCGATATCAAGCCAGCCGGTCAGGCGCAGACGATAACGATCCGTATCGGAACGGCTCATCACCTGCATGCGTTCCGCTGGGGCAATATCCACGCGGCTCTTCATATGCAGGGCTTTGAAATCAGGCTGCGCGTCCAGCTCCGCAGCCAAGGTCCCGGCAAAGGCATCCTTATGGCGCGCAACAAAGGCCACCGGCACCCCCACCAGCTGGTCAACATGCTCCTGCATGAGCTGGCGATGATTGAGCAGCGTCATATTGGGGATCGTATCGGAGCGCATCGATAAATCCACCGTGCGCACCACTGGCAGGCGCGGATAAACCGTCAGATGGACAGTGGCCGTATCCCCGTCGGTATCGACATCAAAATCCGCGCGGAACTCCGGCAGATGCTCGGACAGGAAATCATTCAGATGGTGCTTGAGTATGCCATTCGTCCAGTCAGTGGCAGCGACAGGAAGGCCGCTGAGTGCATCCGAAAACACCCCATCCACCTGAGCGAGGTCCTGTCGCACCAGTTTTTCAACACCAGGCGGCATGCCCTCCACAGAGGTATCGACCTCAATACGCCGGATGACATCCGACCAAGGCTGAAGGTATGCTGTCACGCGGGTCGTCTGCCCTGTATCGATATCGACAGCGCGCACCGTATACCCGACGAGGACTTTATCAAAAACCTGGCGAATCACTTCAGCCTGCGCCTGGCTGTCTGCTGCCACATCAGCAGTGGAACGGCCGAGCAGGAGCTGTTCCGCGATGACCCGGACGCTCGTTTCCATGCGCTGCTGCACCAATGGCGGCATCCCGGAATCAGCCTCCACAACGGCCGTCACCGTCTCAACGCGCGCAGAAGCCTGCACCAGAGACGGCAGGAAACACCAGCAGGCGAGCAGCAGGAAAAGCCAACGCACCGGCAAGATTGACCCCTTCTTTCCATCCCTCATGCTCTGCACCTGTTTGCCATGCAGAAAAACAACATCAGAACGAGCTGCCTACCGTAAAGTGTACGCGGCCGCCATCTTCGCCCCAGCCATAGTCAAAGCGCAAGGGTCCGATCGGCGTCGTCAGGGAAAGGCCCACACCGACACTGCCATGGAGATCGTCCGGCGTCAGCCCGCTGTTCCAGGCATTGCCCCAATCCGTGAACAAAGCACCCTGCACTTTCTTCACGAGCGGGAAACGGTACTCCACCGTCCCAAGGAACATGTGATCCCCGCGGAACTGATCCTCGCGATAGCCGCGCAGCGAACTCTGCCCGCCGACGCGGTACTGGTTGAATTCCGAGATCTCTCCGTTGCCATAGCCGTAGCTGGCGCGCAGGGCGAATACCTGCGCATGACCGGCGCGGATATAATGCTGTCCCTCGGCTGTATACTTCTGGAACGTAAAGTCGCCGCCGAGGCCGGCAAATTCGCCGGAAAGGCTCATGCGGCTGCCGCTCATCGGATTGTAGACATTATCGCGCGTATCCGTGACATTCTGGAACGTCACGCTGCGCGTCAAACCGAAGTTATTTGCGCGCCAGTCCGCATACTCTGGCGTGCTGCGATCCGTACCATCATCGGAATGGCGCTTGTAGGAATCCCTGCGGTTGCGCAGCGTCAGGTAATTCGTCGAGTACTCGCTAAGAGGGCGACCGAACGTCAGCTCACCGCCGGAATACTTGCGCATATATGACTCGATGAGATCGCCGCTCGTATTGTAATCATCGTATTCATAGGTGCGGTTGTAGAGACGCAGCGTGCCGACCGTTTCTTTCTTATCGAGCCAGGGACGACGATATGAGAACGTATAGCCCTGCGCATCCGTATCATCGCCGCTTTTCTCGTAGGTCAAGCTGACTGCATCGCCCGTGCCGCGGAAGTTCGTGTCACCGATAGAAACCATGCCGAGTACGCCATCCTCACTGGAATACCCAGCACCGATACCGAAAGAGCCCGTGCGCTTCTCCGTGACATCCAGTTCCATGACCACGGCGTTCGGGTCAACGCCAGGATTCATCTTGATATTGACATCTTCAAAGAAGCCAAGGTTATACACGCGCTGCATGCTGCGGCGTGCCAGCTTAGAATTGAAAGGCTCACCGGGCTTTTGACGCATCTCGCGCAGGATGACGCGCTCTTTCGTCTTCGTATTGCCCTTGACCTTATAGCCTTCCAGGATACCCTCGTTGATCTTCAGTGTCAGGATGCCATCTTTGTCGATGTTCATATCCGTGATCTTCGCCAGGATGTAGCCGTCGCGGCGATACTGTTCCTGCAGGGCCGTAACGTCCTTATTGAGTTCACGGCTGTTGAGGATGGTCCCCTGCCTGACCGTGAGCAGTGAGAGCAGCGTATCCGAGCTTTCCACCGTATTGCCGACGAGCTTGACGCCCTTGAGTACAGGGTTCTCCAGCACATGATACGTGAGGACCACACCTTCCGGCACCTGCTCGAAAGTCGGATAGAGGTCATAGAAATAGCCGGTATTGTAAATCTTATCGCGATCTGCGTTGAGTCCTTTGCTCGTGAACATATCGCCCGCTTTCATCGAGAGAGCGGCCTTGGCTGTGCCTTCCGTCAGAGAGGATGTCCCTTCGAAGACGACATCGACAACGGTCTGGCCTTCATACTGCTTCATGAGGCTGCTGACCGCTTCTTCTTGCGGACGTGCCTTGCTCCAATCCACGATACGCTCATCCACGGAATTCGAGCTGCTGCCCGCCGCCTTGGCAGCTTCCGCTGCAGCTGCTTCACCAGTCGCAGCAGGTGCAGCCGCTGCGCTGGCAGTCTCTGTTGCCGCAGCAGCTGCTGCAGCACTCGTTGCAGTCGCATTGCTCTGGACAGACGCAGCAGAACTTTCCGTGCCACTTTCCGCAGCCCACGAAGTACCGGGAACGGATGAGAAGCTCAGAGCCAGAGCAACGGCATAGGCAAGAGATCTATAGTTCTGTTTCTTCAAAGGTCAAACCTCCTAATTCTTTCCTTCATTCACACAGGCTTAGCGGCGCAGAGCCTTGCCTGCTGTCTGCATCAATTTCTGCATATCATCATCAGGAACCTGTGGCGCTTTCTGCGAAGCTGCCGCAGGAGCCGCCGGTTGACTTGCCGCTGGTTGTTCCGCCGTATGCGGCGGCGGCGGCGCGGAATGCTCCACAGGCTCTGCCGCACGGACAGGCGCTTCTTGCGGCACTTCCGGAAGCACGCCTGCTGTCGTGGGGACAGACGAATCCTCGGAAGAAGGCGCCGCTGATTCACGATCAAGAGCAGCAGCATCGGTTGTTTCCGTAGCAGGTGCTGCCAATGGTGGCGAAACGCTGGTCTGTACCAGACGAATGCCCAGCCAGCCGCCACCTGCGATCAGCAGAGCTGCCGCCGCCGGCAGCAGGCGGCGCCCCCACCGGTGCAAGATCCCACTTTCAGTCTCTGGCCGCGCCTGGGCCAGCTCCGCTTTCGCCAGCATGACCTTCAGCTCGCCCCGGACTTCATTATCTTCCTCCAGCGAATGCTCCGCCTTGCCCAGCCAGTCCCTGGCAGCACGGATATGATGCCTCTGCCTGCGGTTCTGGTCTTTCATGGCACATCCTCCTGTCTCAATTCATCATACCTACGATATAAAATCTCCCAAATATGCAGAATCCTGACAGGCCATATTGAGCTATAACAGGGAATACAGCGTTATTATACGCGTTTTTCTTGCAGAATCAATGCATTCTTACTATTTTGCTTCGATTTACCAGTACTGCATGAAGCGCGACAGCATCCCACGCACGCGGCGGATGCCACTCTTCTGCAGCCGATAGATATGTGAAGAACTGACCTGCAGGCTGTCTGCCATCTGTGCCGCGCCTTCGCTGCGCAGATACATCCCCTCAAGGACTGCCCGTTCCTTGGCCGGCAGCCGTTCCATGGCCTGGTGAAGCTTGCCGGAAAGCTCATGGCTTTCCGCCTGTTCCGTCACCGAAGCCGACGTATCGATGAGATTTTCCTTGAGTGTGCCGCTGGCATCCTCAAGCTTCTCTTCCATGCAGGCAATATCGACACGCCCTTCCCGCCGCAGGAAATCCAGCATCCTGCCGCGTATGCGATGCACAGCGAACAGGCTGAAAGCCACGCCGCGCACATGATCATAGCGTTCCACGGCTTCGATGAGCCCGACGGTCCCTTCCTGTATGACATCCATGATACAGGGCAGATGCGCAAATGGCATGGCCTGTTTAAAGACCAGCGGCTGGTATGACTCAATGAGACGCTGCCGCGCTGCCGTGTCGCCTTCTTCCTTGAACGCTTGCCACAGGGCCTGCTCATCCTCCGGCGATAACAGCTGAACCTTGTTCAATTCCTTCATGTACTGCTCTAAACGCATCGTCTCACCTCCTCATGCCAGCTTTCTCATCATCAGAAACGGATGCGTGCCTCCACGCCCACGATGTAATCATCGGCCTCCCGGTCAAGCGTGAGTCCCAGCCGGTCATTCATATCGTACTGCACGCCAAAGCGGTGCATGTCGTTGCCGCCAATCTGCTGCACGTATTTGAGCATCACCTTGTCTGAAATATACTTGCCCATCTCGACATGGTAGACATCCAGATCCTGGTTGGATTCTTCATCATGATGGTCAAAATCTGAGCCGCTGCCGCGCGCAATCGTGAAGCGGTCAAGCCACAGCATATTGCGCATGACATCCTCCACTTCTGACAAGAAGCTCATCTGCAGGCCCACCACCAAGAGGTCGCCGGCATCCAGATTGGCATTGCCATTCTTATACGCATCCCGCAGCGTGAGCATGCGGATGATCTCCGTCTGGCTCATTTCTGGCGATGAGGTGAGCTTCAGTGTCATATTATCGAGCGGGCCGCTCAAAGACAGGAACACTTTTGCCTGCGTCAGCCGTGTATCAGCCAGGAATACGATGCTCGGCAGGAAGGAGTCCACTTGGTTGAAATAGGCTGTGCCTTCCCGGATATTGAACGGCGTCTTGAGATAGCTTACCGTACCGCCGCGCTTGACGGTAATAGTCCCTGAAGTCTTTGGATGAACCGTTGAGCCGCCGAAATGCACTTTGCCAGTCAGATACATATCATAAAGATAGGAGCTGTAGGCATGGACCTTGTCGCCGACATTGACATCCATGTCCAGCATCAGTTCCGGCAGGGAGCTGTCACCATCGGGGATGGACGGCACGGATATCATGCAGTTGTCCAGATCGATCGTACCTGCGAGCCGCGGCATCTCCTTGCCAAAGAACGTAGCGTTCTGCACGCTCAGGGAAGCATTGAGCGGACCGCGGAAGAAATCACATTCCACGTCCAGATCTTTGGCCTCCAGCGTGAACTGGTACTTGGAAAGCTTCAGCCCTGACATCTCCAGGGTTCCTTGGAGATTGTACGTACCTTCGCCCATTTTACCAGAAAATTCACGTACTGTCATGCTATTCCCGTTAAAATCGAACTGCATCGCCATATCGGTAATCGGTTTTTCCAAAGGCTTGAGTTTCATCGCCCCGGATGGAACCGCCACACTGCCATGAACCAAAGGATGGGCCAGCGTACCGGTAATCTTGAGATTGCCCTTGGTCGCACCCAAAGCCCAGTCCACCTGATCCGAAAGGAAAGGCAGCAGGGAAAGATCCGCCTGATCCAGCTGTACATTGAGCTTGATCTGCTCATAATCGTCAAGAGGGTCATCCCCAGTGGAATAAAGCGCCCGCAGCGGGACAATGCCATGTGCGCTGGCCGCATATTCCTTTTGGTTGATGGTTTTCTTGACCTCGACATTATCTACATTGACCAGTCCATTCTTGAGATGGAATACGCCGTCGAGCGAATCGAACATGGAGCCCTGGAAACCACCGTTGCGTCCAGAGATCGTGACATCGGCCGAGGGATTCCCCATCGTGCCGCCAAAGGTCGCATCGATATCCGCAGTGCCATGGACATCCCGCTCCAGGCCGGCAGCCTTGGTAAACATCCCCAGCGCCAGGTTGCGAGCGGTAAAAGTTGCCGCGACAGGGCCATCGATGGTCACATACCCTTGGGCCGCAAACGTGCCTTCCGTCCCCTGGCTGCCGGAAAGTTCATCAATGTAGACAATATGATCGAGGAGATGCAGATTGAGCTGTACATCATGGATATCATAGCCGGCAACTGTTCCGGCGGACATCGTGCCGACAGCTGTGAGACTTGGATTGTCATACGTGCCGCCCACATCAATGTCACTCGTCAGACGGCCTGCCACAACATCATTCTTGAGGTTCAATATTGCCGTAAGCGCATTGATATCACCATCTTCCACCTTGACATGGCCGCTGGCATCGTGCGAAGACGTATCTACCGACAAAGCCAATGCATACTGGCCGCCATTCTGCTGGAAACCAAACTGATCGACACTCACCACATTGTCACGATAGCGCATCATGCCATGCACGGCCTTGAGTTCCTGCCCATTGAGCGTGACAGACGGCGCATCGAGTACGCCGTAAAACTCCGGAGCAGAGAGATTGCCACGGATCTTGCCGTCAAACGTACCCTTGCCGCTGACCGGATACGGGAATTTATGAGCGAAGCGCTCCATATCGATTTCATGAACGCTTGCATCCATTTCAAGGTTCATCTCGCGGTCAATCGTACCATTGAGGTCCATATCCACCATCGGGGAGAAAATATGGAAATCCTGCAGGCGCGTATAGCCGTCTTTCATGAAATAGTCGCCGTCCATGCCGGAAAGCAGGACGCCATTGTAGCTGCCGCGATAGAAGTGGATGTAGCCGACGGCATCCGGATGGTCGAGCGTCCCCGTGAAATGAATGGTATTATCGACATTGCCGGTGATGGGCTGATTGGGGAAAGCCAGCGCAGCAATATCTTCCATGCGTGCGCCAACCGTATCGACGCGCAAATCGATACGCCGCTCGCCTGCAAAACCCACGCGGCCGTCGACGTACCAGGTCTGCCTGCCGTCCTTGACCAGGGAGAAATCCTTGATGGCCACACCATCAAGACTGCCTTCCGCCTCGAAACGCAGGTCATCATACGGCTGCTTGAAAAGCATGCCGCGCGTCGCCGTGAATTTGAGGTCCACCTGCGGATCCTGCATATCGCCATGGATTGTCCCTTTGAAATCACCAAGTCCCGACAAGTCAATCTGCGGTTCCAGCCTGCTGATGAGCGAAAGATCCACGTGTCCGCCATAAAAAGCCAGATCCAGTCTGTTCCCGCCCATGACCGAACCTTCAATGCCCAGGGTCGTATGATTTGGCAGATTCAAGCTGGCATAATCGATCGTCAAATCCTGCCCCTGCGCATAGAATGACGCGTTCAGGCTTTCAATCGGCAAAGCTTTGTAGGAACCCGCTTGCAAAGAGGCACTGCCATAGACCTGGAGTGCTGAGGAATCCGTCCCCTGGCCAGTGGCACCGATGTCAAACGAAACACGTCCCTGTACATCCGCCAGCTGCGGCACGTAAGCCGCTGCCTGCTGCACATCGACCTCAGAGCCGGTAAGATGCGCCGTATAAGCAAGGTCGCCAGCAGACAGTTCCAGTTCGCCCTGCACCCGGCCGCCAAATACCCCGACAGACAGTCCCTGTATATATACCCTGCCGTCTGCATAGCGCAGGTGGGCCGCAGCCTGCTGGAAGGGGATGCCCGCAGCCTCGCCCTGTGCGACTTTGAAATCACCATCTGCCACAGGTTCTTTTACTGTCCCCGTCACGTGTGCCGTAAAAGACACCGCACCTGCATAAGGAATGTCGCGCAGCACCTGTGACGGATCGAACGATTCCGAAGAGACATGCAGATCTAGATACGGCGTATCCGTATCCCAACGCACTTTGCCATCTGCATGCGCCCGTTGTCCATTGGCTTCCGCATCGGCAAAGACCAGGGCTTCCGTATCGGTGAAGCTCACAAAGCCATGGATATCCCGGACTTCCGTGTCTTCAATCCTGACAGCGCCTTTTTCATATTCTGCTTGACCCGTAAAGGAAAGCTGGCTGCCGAGCCGCTGCCCGGCAAGCTTCACATGCGTAACCATGCCGCCTTCCACTTCAACGCCTTCCGGTATGATGCCCTCCGGCAGCAGGGGCAGGAGCTGTGCAAGATCAACCCCCTCCGCTTCCGCCTGGAAAATCTGCCGTTCCTTGCGATACGTACCGGAGAGTTTCAACGGCGAACCGAAGCTTTCTCCCGCCATGTCAATCTTCAAGACGGGATAATCGGCAAAGTCCAGCGTGCCATTCACCTTGCTGACCGTAACGGCACGCTCCTGCATAGATGCCGTGAATTCACCATCCTCCAGGCGCACGACACCATAGAAAGAGCTGCTGTCTGACGATTTCGTCTGGATATCCTCGACATTCCATGTACCATCATCGCGCTGCCGCAGATTGCCGCGTACGCCGGAAAGAGTGACTTCCTGCACGGCATGTGCAGGATCCCGGAACGCAGAAAACAGACGGAAGTCCACGCGGGCTTTATCCGCCCGCGCGATGCATTCCGCCTGTTTATCATAAATAGCCAGGTCGTGTATTTCTATTTCATGGTTGGAGGCAACGGTCACGGAACCGATTTCTACAGGGACACCAAGCGAATCGCTGGCTGCAGATGAAGCCGTCTGTTCCACTTTCTGCATAAAGGCGTCTGTCTGCACGTAATAATAAATCCCGCCCAGTACCAGCATCAGCACGCCCAGGAATGCACCGATGCCTATCCCGATAGTTTTCCGTTTCATGATTGCTGCTCCTTAAATATGGTCAATCTTTCCGTGCAGGGACAAAGAGCTTACTTAGCCATATCTGCAGCGACCGTTTCACTGGAAACCGGCTCGACAGAGCTGCTGCCCTTGTCAGCAGCCTGTTGTACTGCCGTATTGTCCTGTGCCGCTGCCTGTGCCGTTTCCGTCTGCTTCGTTTCTTTCGCCGACTGTCTCTTCTGCTGCTCAATCTGTGCCATCTCGAAGACAGCGTCTTCGTTCAATGCTGCATCCTTGCGTGCCTGCGGAGCCGTCCTGCCTGCCTCTTCCGCTGCCGTATACTTCACGACATCAAGATCAACGGGGATGCCCATGGCTTTGTCAAGGGATGCCTTGCTCGTATTGTAGTTATAGAGGGCCGTATAGTAGTTCGTGCGAGCCGTCGTGAGCTTTTCCTCGGCATCCATGACATCGAGGTTCGTACCGACGCCGGCGCTGTAGCGGACCTGCGCGATCTTGTAATCCTCTTCCGCACGCGTGACAGCCACTGACGTCGTCTGGATGTTCTTCTCAGCAGCCTGCAGGCCAAGGTAAGCGGTACGCACCTCGAGACGGATCTGATCGTCCGTCTGTGCCGAAGCTTCCTGTGCTTTCAGGAGTGCCATATTGGCCGAATTGACGCTGGCCTGGGTTACGCCATTGTCAAAGATATCCCAGGATGCGTTAACGCCGGCAGTCCAGGCATCGGTCTGGTCATTCTTGAATTCTTTGTCACTGGCAATGGATTTTGTCGCCACTGCATTGACCGTCGGCTGATAGCCGGCTTTCGCGGTCTGCACGGCAGCTTCTGCTCTCTTGATCGCATAGCGTGCTGCCGCACCATCTGCACGATTCTGGAGCGCATAGGCTGTGCAGTCGTCCTGGCTCAGATTGTACTGCGTGTACTTGAGCTGATCACGGATATCGAGAACGGTATCCGTAGGCAGCCCGATGACATTGTTGAGCGTCGAGACGGCGATATCGTAATTGTTTTGTGCTGTCACCAGGGACTGCTGCGCATTGGCCAGCTGTACCTGCGAGGCCAGCACATCAGATTTCGCCACCGTACCCACGCGATACTGTGCATTGACATTGTCGAGATGTTCCTGGAGCGTTGTCACGGCATCCTGCTGTACATCGATGAGGTTGCGGCACTGCAGGATCTGATAGTAATCGGACGTTGCCTGCAGGCGGATGGCCTGTTTCGTTTCTTCAAGAGCCAGATCCGAAGCATTGAGACCATAGCGGGCCTGCTTGATCTGACCTTTGACCGAAGCATTATAGAGCGGCATGCCTACTTGTGCCGTATTGCTGAACTGATTGCCATCCTGTTTTTCATACGTATCACCGCCGATGCGATCAGCCGATGTCGTCCATGTCAGCTTCGGCCCCATCGAGCGGCGCGCTTCCGAAAGGCTCCATTTCGCCATATCGACATCCGTCAGTGCCTGGCGGATCGTGCGATTGTTTTCCAGTGCCATCTGCACACTGTCATGCAGATCGAGCTGTACGGTATCAGCCGCAAAGACCGTACCCGAAGCCATCATAGTCATGAGTCCGGTCGTGATGAGAGTCGTCAGTTGTTTATAGAAGCGGTTTTTCTTATTCAAGGTCAATTCCTCCTCAAAGAAATGTAACATCTCTTTCTTAAAGCTCCATTACGAAGATACAAGCAAATGATCGTATCTGTCAAAACGTCTGGCGAATCCCCAGATAGGCCGTCCGTTTGTCGCTGTCGTTGACATCATTCCACTGGCCCATGAGCCAGGTCCCCGCATCATTGAGTTCATACTGAGCCCGGAGCCGCAGGGAAGGGTCATCAAAGTCATAGGCATCTGCTGAGAATTGGAACCGCGTGCCGGCATAGGCATCGAGTCCCACACCGGGATCCCCGTTGATGACACCGCCGCGCACACCAAAATGCGCACCTCGACGGCCGACCTGCAGATTCCCGCGATTGCCTTCTCCTATATCGTCAAGCCCCAGGCTCAGGTAATTCCCTGTCTCAGGGCCAATATCCACATTGAAATCCGTCTGCCAGTCATCCTTTGCACCACTATAAAGGATGTCAGCTGCAGGCTTCACCTTGATGGTTTCGAGCTTGCCCATCATATCTCCTGCCTTATCGGACATCTTTCGCGCATTCCGGATGGTCTCTTTGAGATCCGCGGCCGTCTGCGGATCACCGGCCACAGAGTCCAGATTCTCCGCCATATGTGCAATACGGTCACTGGTATCCTTGATATTCGCGAGGGTCAGGCGCAGATTTTCCGCCGTCTGCGGATCCGCCCCCACCGTGGACAGATTCGTCATCATGGCTTCGACCTGACGCATCGTGCGATCCATGCTCGCCGTTGCCCGATTGAGGTTCGTCAGCATCTGGCCGATATTGCCCTGGTTGTTCACCATCGTCTGCTCCATGGCCGCGACGAGTCCATCGAGATGCGCCGTCATCTCACGGATATTGACCGCCATCTGCAGGAAATTCTGCTGGAAATCCGGATTGCCCATGACCTGATTCATCGAATCAAGCAAGGCCTGCACCTGGTCCAGGACCCCGCCAGCTTTTGCCATCAGGGAGTCCAGGCCTTCTTCTTCCTGACCGATCAGGTAATCGCCATCTCCCAGGTAAATGCCCTGGTCTTTGGCCGGCAGGATGTTGACAAATTTATCACCCATGACGCCCGAAGAGCCGATTGTCACCTGAGAGCCTTTCGGGATCTTGGCATTCCCCTGGATGTCCATCGTAACGGTAACACCGCCGCCCTCGTTGCGGATACTCTTGACCTTGCCCACCGGCACACCGGAGAGGCGCACCACGGACTGCGGCTCCACGCCAATCACTTGCTTGAACCCGGCATAGAGGGTATATCCTTTCTCTCCGGAGAAGGAAACCCCGCTCAAAAGTGCCGCCACTGCTGCAAAGAGCAGGATTCCGATCAGCGTGAAAGCGCCGACCTTTGCCTCTGTCGTCATGAACTCTTTCCTCCTTACTCATTTGACTGTGCGCAGCGTATGGAAGAATGCTTGTACTCGCACATCCTGTATCTGCTTGAACCGCTCAACTGTATCGACAGCGACCAGTTCTCCTTCGTAAATCATCGCAATCCGGTCAGAGATCCGGCAGGCGCTGGCCATGTCATGCGTGACCACGACACTCGTCACCGCAAGTGCCTGCTGAGTACTCACGATGAGTTCGTCTATTTTTTCCGTCATGAGCGGATCCAGGCCGGAACTCGGCTCATCATAAAAGATGACAGACGGCTCCACCGCAATGGCGCGCGCCAAGCCCACACGCTTCTTCATACCGCCGGAAAGCTCATTGGGCATCATATCCTCAACACCGTCCAGGCCGACGAGATGCAGCTTATCTTTAACGATGGCTCGGATGTCCTCATCGCTGAGCTTCGTGTGTTCACGCAGGCCAAACGCTACATTCTCTCCCACAGTCATCGAATCGAACAGGGCAGAATACTGGAATACCATGCCCATGTGGAGACGGACCTTATTGAGTCCAGCTTCGTCCATTGGCACGATGTCCACGCCGTCGACCAGGATCTTGCCGCTCGTCGGCTTGATGAGGCCGATGAGGAGACGCAGGAGCGTACTCTTGCCCGAACCGGAACCGCCGATGATGGCCAGTGTCTCACCATCCTTGATGGTCAGATTGATATGCTTCAGTGCCTCTTTATCATCAAAGCGCTTGCATACATCGATGAGTTCTATCATAAGCTGCCCCCGATCAATACAGGAAGAATGTCAGCACGGCATTGAGGATAAAGATGACGATGATGGAAGAGACGACGGTCTTGGTCGTCGCCCGTCCCACGCCCTCTGCACCATCCGGGCAATGCAGGCCGTAATAACAGCCCAGGACAGCAATGACATTGCCAAAGAACACTGCCTTGATGACACCGCCGGTCAAGTCAAACAACTCCACAAAAACATGGATGGAATTCATGTATGCATAGGAACTGATGCCTTCGTAATAAACGGCAATCAGCCAGCCGCCAAAGACACCGATGACATCGCCAAAGACCGTCAAGAGCGGCACGACTATCATGCAGGCCAGCATGCGGGGCACGAGCAGATAATCGATAGGGCTCACGGCCATGACGCGCAGGGCATCGATCTGCTCCGTGACCTTCATCGTCGAGATCTCTGCCGTGATGGCGGCTCCCACACGGCCGGCACAGACAACAGCCACCAGGACAGGTCCTAATTCGCGGCCAATCGCGATGGAAATGATGCCGCCCACGGTCCCCTGTGCGCCGAAACGGATGAGGACATCTGCCGTTTGCAGTGTGAATACCACACCGGTAAAGAGCAGCGTAAGGCTCACGATCAGCAGGGAATCCACCCCCAGATGCGACATCTGGTTCAGGATATGGCGCATGCGGGGCTTATGCCGCAAAGCCCGCATCGTTTCCCCGTAAAGCATGACAATCGTGCCGATCTCTTCCAGCCTGCGAAGAACAAATGAACCGATTGCATCCAGGATTCTCAGCAGCATTCCCTGCCCTCCTTTCTATACTCTCCCATAATCATGATTTTAGCAAGCAAATAGCAATTAGTAAAGATAAGTTTACTATTTTTACAGGGAAATTTCAACTTCTTTTCCAGGCAAGAAAGCCTTATAATAGGGACAAACACAGCAAAAGGAGAATATCATGACCAAGAAAATCTACGCCGTGCGCGTCGGCCGTACCACCGGAGTCTTCAACAGCTGGGCGGAATGCAGGAAGCAGGTGGACGGCTTCCCCGCGGCCCGCTATAAAAGCTTTACGGATCTTGCCGAAGCCCTGCAATGGCTGAATGGCACGGCAGCCCCGCGGCGCGTACCGGCAGCCAGTACCAGGAAAAGCCCCCGCCCGGCACAGGCCAACAACCAGCAAGGAGCGTTACGCCCCGACAGCGAGCAGGACTTCGTCATCTACACCGATGGCTCCTGCCTGCGCAACCCCAACGGCCCCGGCGGCTGGGCAGCTGTCATCCGCGAAGTACAGACCGGGAAGATAACGGAGCTTACCGGCGGCGACTCGAGTACCACCAATAACCGCATGGAACTTTCCGCTGCCATCGCGGCCCTGTCCTTCCCGGAAAACTCTGCCAGGATTGCCCTCTATACGGACAGCCAGTATCTCAAGAACGGCTTCACGCGCCACTGGCTCGCCGCCTGGAAAAAGCGCGGCTGGAAAAAGGCCGACGGCCAGCCCGTCCTCAACCAAGACCTCTGGGAACAACTCGATGCGAGCTACGCCACCCACGACGTAACCTTCCACTGGGTCAAAGGGCATGTCGGCGTGGAACTCAATGAGCGCTGCGACCGGCTTGCCAAGCGCGAAGCAATGAAATTTGCACACTGACCACTCCGGGGTCATCCCTGCCAACGTGCAAATAGTTCGGTCTCTATCCCCAATTGATCACAGATCTTGCCTACGAGCATGTCGATGAGTTCATCCATGCTCTGCGGCCGATGATAGAACCCAGGGCAGGCAGGAATGATGCGCACCCCGGTCTGAGCCAGTTTCAAGAGGTTCTCCAGATGGATGGCATGCATCGGCGTTTCACGCGGCACCAGCAATAAGGGGCGCCCCTCTTTCATCGCCACATCGGCGGCACGGGTCAGAAGATTATCCGTGATGCCGTGTGCCAGGCAGCCGGCTGTATGCATGGAACAGGGCAGGACGACCATGGACTGCATGCGGAAGGAGCCGCTGGCAATCGCAGCGCCGACATCATGATTGTCATAAAGCACATCAACGCGCTGGGCAAACGCCTCACGGCTCACCTGGCATTCATAAGCCAGGACCTGCCAGCCGCTGTCCGTCACGACGGCATGGATCTCATGCCCCGCCTGCCGGAGTACGTCAATGAGCCGCAACGCATAAATACTGCCGCTCGCTCCTGTGATGCCAACTACAATTTTCATAGGAACCTCCCTCCTGTCAAAAAAGCCTCCCCGCACTTGCAGGGAGGCTTTTCGCATACCATTATTCCGGTTTCCTGATGACTTCCACACCACCCATGTACGGCACAAGGACCTTCGGGACAATGACCGAGCCATCCTCCTGCTGGTAATTCTCCAGGATGGCAGCCACGGTGCGGCCGACGGCCAGGCCAGAACCATTGAGCGTATGAACAAATTCCGGCTTGCTCTTGGCATCACGGCGGAATTTGATATTGGCGCGACGCGCCTGGTAATCCGTGCAGTTCGAACACGAAGAAATCTCGCGATACTTGTTCTGTGCCGGGAACCAGACCTCAAGGTCATACGTCGTAGCCGACGTGAAGCTCATATCGCCCGTACAGAGCTTGACGACATGATAGGGGAGTTCCAGGAGACGCAGGACATCCTCCGCCGCATCGACCATCGTATCGAGTTCATGCCAGCTGGTTTCCGGCTTGACGAATTTGATGAGTTCAACCTTGTTGAACTGATGCTGGCGTATAAGGCCGCGCGTATCACGGCCGGCACTGCCTGCCTCAGCACGGAAGCATGCAGTATAGCAGCTATAGTACTCCGGCAGCTTATTGCCGTCGAGGATCTCATCACGATGGTAATTCGTCGTCGGGACCTCTGCCGTCGGTACGAGGTAATAGTCAAGACCCTCCAGCTTGAACATATCATCGGCGAACTTCGGCAGCTGGCCCGTACCCGTCATGCTGTCCTTGTTCGCGATATACGGCGCGAGCATCTCCGTATAGCCATGCTTATTGGCATGAAGATCCATCATGAAATTGATGCAGGCGCGTTCCAGGCGGGCACCGAGGCCTTTATAGAACGTGAAGCGCGCGCCCGTGACCTTGGCCGCGCGGTCCGCATCGAGGATATCGAGTTCCGAGCCGAGATCCCAGTGAGCTTTCGGCTCAAAATCGAAATGCTTGGGTTCGCCCCATTTACGAACTTCCGGATTCTCCGTATCATCCTTGCCGATCGGCACGTCCTCACGCGGCATATTCGGGATATGAAGCATGATGTCGCGCAGCTGTGCCTCCACCTCTTTGAGTTCCTTGTCGAGTCCAGAAATCTTGGCGCCGACCGTGCGCATCTCAAGGATCTTTGTCTCAGCGTCCTCTTTGTTCTTCTTCATGACGCTGATTTCTTTCGATACCGCATTGCGCTGACTCTTCAGAGCTTCCGATTCCTGCAGAAGCTCACGGCGTTTTTTCTCAAGACCCTCGAAATCATCGAGATTCAGGGGATTGCAACGATTCTTGAGCATCTGGCGAACCTCATCAAGATGTTCGCGGACAAATTTGATATCTAACAATTCACTCACACTCCATATTCCAACGCAACGCGCAGACCCCGACAGGGGCTATGATTTCCAATTCTTCTAAAGTATCATTATATCAGCTTTATCAGGCCATGACAACCAAACAGCCACTGCTCTGCAGACAAAAAGGAACAGGGCCACCCAATCAGAGACCCTGTCAAAGTAAAATATAAAAAGATATATGCCGGCGCACCGGCGCAGAGAATCAATGCGAAGCAGATGTACGAGAGGGAAGATGCGACAAGACCCTGGCTCCTGCTGCTGCCACAGCACGCTCAGCCAAGACTTCCGTCGCATCGATGAAGTTGCCTTCCAGATGATACATGGAGACCGCTACAGGGACTTCCGTGCAGCCAAGCACAAAAGCCTCGCAGCCATCCGCAGCCATATCTGCCAGCGCCTTGCGCACATCCGTCGTATCAAGATCCGGATTCCCTGCCTTGACCCCATCATAGATCATGCGATGAACGGCGTCCTCCTGGGCACCGGCCGGCTGTACGACCGTTACGCCCACGCGTTCCAGTGCGCGCTGATAGATCCCCGCATGGCAAGTCCCCGCCGAAGCCAGCAGGCCCACTTTACGGTATCCCTGTTCCGCACAGAATTTTGCCGTTTCCTCAATCATGTTGATGACGGGGACTTTGAGATACGGCATCATGAGCGGCAGGAAATAATGCGCTGTATTGCAGCCCATGATCAGGAAATCTGCGCCCTGTGCAGCCAGACGGTTAGCAGACTTCATCAATTCAGGCACCGGGCTCTCGCCCTTGCCCAGGATGGCAGCCGTACGATCCGGGATGTTCGTATTATTGTCCACGAGCATGGGGATGTGTTCCTGATCCTCACGCGCATCCGTTGCCAGGATGACTTTCTTCATGAGATCCACTGTCGCCATGGGACCCATGCCGCCGATGATACCGATTGTCTTCATCATGAACACTCCTTTATCTTAAGCCAGCTTCTTGCAGCTGACAGCCCTTGTATCTTTCTTGTCATCATCTTATCATTCTGATATGATATAAACAAATACATATAACTATATAATATTTATCGATTATTTTTATGGCAAAAAGAAAGGATTATTCATATGCAAGGCATGGATTATGTTTATGCCGTCTGGCAGGAAAAAAGCTTTTCTGGTGCCGCACGCAAGCTCTTCGTATCACAGCCGGCACTTTCTGCCTCCGTGCGCAAAGTCGAGAAGGAACTCGGCCTGCCCATCTTCGACCGCAGCACCAGTCCTCTCCAGCTGACAGATGCGGGACGAGCCTACATCGATGCGGCAGAGCGCATCTTCCGCATCAGGAAAGACCTCAAGAGTTACTGCGATGATCTCGCAGGACTCGAGAGCGGCACGCTTTCACTCGGCGGCACGAATTTCTTCGCTTCCTGCTTCCTGCCGCCCATGATCGAAGCCTTCAGCCGCCGCCATCCGCACATTGCACTTTCTGTCACGGAATCCGATTCTGCCGATCTTTTCAATAAATTGACTACAGAGGAACTCGATATCATTGTCGACAGCGGTGTATATGATGAAGCGCTCTACGAAACCATCCCCTTTTATCAGGATCACATTTTATTATCCGTCCCGGCCTTCCTGCCCATCAATCAGGGATTCTCCTCCTGCCTCCTGACACAGCAGGATATCATGCAAGGCCGCCATCTGCAGCCCGATGTCCCAGCTGTCCCGCTCGCTGCCTTCCAAGATACCGATTTCCTGATACTCGGCAAGGGCAATGACATGTTCCGCCGGTCCCGCAGACTGTTCCAGAACCACGGCATCTCGCCGCATATACGCCTGTACCTCAACCAGCTCATGACCGCCTACCACATGGCTCGCCAGGGGCTCGGCGCCACCTTCCTGACCGATACCCTCGTGCGTCTTTCTGCCCCCAATGAGACGCTTGTCTACTACAAACTCGACGATCCCAATGCCCAGCGCCAGATCTTTCTCGCCCTGCAGCGCAAGGGATACCGCACCAAGGCCATGCAGGGCTTCATCAAGAGCAGCCTCAATCTCTACCAGGATGACCCCGCCTGACAAGCTGCCGCCAGCTCAAAGAAAGCAAGAACGCTGCTGTACCAGACAAAAATCTGGCACAGCAGCGTTCTTGCTATATGATGGATGCGATGTGAATCGGGCTCAGAGCAGATGAGCGCGCAGCTCTTCTCCACTCTGCTCACAAAGATAAGCCGGAGCGATATCAAGAACCGTACGGCAGCCCGTCTGGCCTTCCTTTGCCAGACGATAGGCAGCCCGTGCGTAAGCAACGAGGACACTCGTCGTGAATTCCGGATTGGAATCGAGCTTCAGCGAGAACTC
>JAQYBD010000058.1 GCA_029338835.1 Selenomonadaceae bacterium
CTGGGACATACGCTTGAAGCGGCGGAGAGCACTATCGATCGATTCGTTTTTACCAACTTTGATTTCGTTTGCCATCTATTTTT
This sequence comes from Selenomonadaceae bacterium, assembly GCA_029338835.1. Taxonomy (GTDB): domain Bacteria; phylum Bacillota; class Negativicutes; order Selenomonadales; family Selenomonadaceae; genus Mitsuokella. Next base: position 84 of record JAQYBD010000058.1, read on the forward strand.
CCCCCCCTCCACTTAACATGGGAGTTTGTGTCGTTAGAATTACACCACACCATTATACCGCATGGCACAATGCACTGTCAACACTCTCCAAAAGTTTTCGGAACGGGCAAAATCCCCTTCCTCAGCCTGGGGGCCATTGCATAGAGCGGCCGCCAAGGAGGTGGAAATGCAGATGCTTTACGGTCTGGCCACCTTCCTCACCAGTATTGGCTACCACGCGGAAGCCCTTCTCAGCCACACCGAGATCACGCGCAAGCTGCGGGATGACATCAACAAGGATATGGGCAGCAAGAGCCTTGTCCTCTTCCTGGAGAGCCAGCAGGCTTTCCACATGCTTCTTCGGGATCACCAGCACATGCTCAGGAGCCTGTGGTTCCAAATCGCAAAATGCCACGACTGTGTCATCTTCATAAACCAGCTTGGACGGGATCTCCTTCTGTGCAATCTTGCAAAAGATACAATCTGCCATCGTATTCACCCCCTTCACCATTCCGGATTCACAGGGAACCCATCTTTAGTTACAATTCGTCATCATCAGGAAAAAACCTTCTTCCAGAAAAGATTTTTTCAAGTTTATTTTCTGGCTCCTGGTAGATGGCCCAGAATACCATCTTGCCAGATCGCATCAAGCTGGACCTCATAAATGTCGCCGCATTTCACCGGATCTTTCGTATAGACACGGATATAATTATCCGTGAGTCCATCCGTTACGCCATCGCGCTCAGTCTCAAACAGCACGCGCATCGTACGGCCAAGGAAGCTCTCATGGAATTCCTGGGACTTGCGGTCGGCCAGAGCCTGCATGCGATGTACGCGTTCCTTCTTGACAGCCTCATCGACCTGATCCCGGCGCGCGGCAGCCGGCGTACCGGTACGGCGTGAATACGGGAAAACATGCATGCGTGCAAAGTTCATCCTGTCCACAAAAGCAAGGCCTGCCTGGAAATCTTCTTCGGTCTCGCCTGGGAAGCCCACGATGATATCGGTGGAGATGGCCACGCCCGGCACCTCCTGCTCCACATGCTCGATCAGCCGGGCAAACTCTGCCGTATCGTAATGACGATTCATATCGTGCAGCACGCGGTCGGAGCCTGCCTGCAAAGGCAGATGCAGATGCGCGCAGAAGCGCTCGTCCTCGCGGATCAGCGCAAAGAGTTCCGGCGAGAGCTCAATCGATTCCAGAGAACCCAGACGCAGGCGCTTGAGCCCCGGTACCTGCAGTACTTCCCGGCAGGCATCGGCCAGGGTCACATGCCCCGGCAGGTCGCGCCCATAAGCACCGAGGTGGATGCCTGTGAGTACGATTTCCTTGAAGCCCATGCCCACGAGTTTTTCCGCCTCGCGACGCACATGCTCCGGCAGACGCGATTTCACCGGTCCGCGGGCATATGGGATGATGCAGTACGAGCAGAAATTCTGGCAGCCGTCCTCGATCTTGAGGAAAGCACGCGTGCGTTCCGGACTGTCGTAAAGCGGGATATCCTCAAACGTCTTGGCCTGCATGATATCCGTGATGGTACCCTGGATGCCGTCTTCCTGCATGGCCTTCTCCACATAGTCGACAATGTGGGCACGTTCTTTCGTACCGAGAACTACACGCACACCTTCGATCGCCTCGATTTCTTTTGGCGCGACCTGTGCATAGCAGCCGCAGACCGCAATGATCGCCCGCTCGTTCTCACGATGCGCGCGGCGGATGATCTGGCGGCTCTTGCGGTCACCAAGACTCGTGACCGAGCAGGTATTCACGACGTAAACATCGGCTTTTTCCTCAAATGGAACCACCGTATAGCCCCGCTGCTTGAAGAGCCCTTCCATGGTTTCCGTTTCAAACTGATTGACCTTGCAGCCAAGCGTAGTCAAAGCGACTTTCAACTTCCCAAATCTCCTTTTTCATATTGTACAATACTGAGTCCAGCAATAGCCGCCGTCTCCGCCCGCAGGATGCGAGGCCCCAGGGTCACGCTGTGGCCGCCCGCTGCCGTAATGGCCGCGGCTTCCTCCAAGGTAAATCCTCCTTCCGGGCCGATGAGCAGCACGATGCGCCCGCCTGCGAGTTTCTGCAGGCAGGCCTTTGCCGTCTCCTGTTCCTCATTCTCATAGCAGAATACGACGTCCAGCCCCTCCTGCTGCACGGCTTCGCAAAATGAAGCCAGGGATGCAATCGGACGAACCTCGATGAGTGCAGTGCGGCCGCACTGCTTCGCCGCCTCATCGGCAATCTTCTGCCAGCGGATGCGGCGATTTTCCGCCTTTTTCGCATCATAGCGCACGACGCAATTCCGGGAACAGATAGGCAGGACACCCGTCGCACCGAGTTCTACGGCTTTCTGCACCACTGTATCCATCTTATCGGCTTTCAGGAGGCATTGCGCGAGGATGAGTTCCAGCGGGGATTCCGTATCAGCCTTGAGTTCCTCTTTCAGATCAAGCGTCACAGCATCTGCCGAAAAAGCCACCATGACCATGCGCCCGACTTTGCCCATATCATCCACGACCACGATTTCCTGCCCGGGCTTGGCGCGCATGACATGCATGAGATGGTGCGCATCGGGGCCGGTGATCTGGATTCTATCCGCCAGCTGGCCCTTATAGAAAAGCCTTCTCATGCCTGTTCCCCCCGGCTGATGACCATAGCGGCCCAGCCATGCTCCTCCATGACCTGGTCAATGACAAAACCGTGTGCCATCGCGGCCTCCGTGACATCGGCCACACGCTCATCGATGATGCCCGAGGCCAGCAGGTGCCCGCCCGGTGCCAGATGCGCGTCAAGCTCAGCAAAGAGGCGGATGACGATATCCGCGATGATGTTGGCCACGATGAGATCCGCCTTGCCTGCAAACTGCTTCAAGAGATCCGATACCCCTGTCGTCACGCGATCCTCAACATGATTCAGGCGCACATTCTCCGCAGCGACATTAGCCGCCGTGCGGTCGTAGTCCATGGCAACGACTTCACCGGCACCGAGTTTGGCTGCCGCCACAGCCAGTACGCCAGACCCCGTCCCCACATCAAAGACACGCATGCCGCCTTTGACGAGCGATTCCAGCGCCCGGATACACATGGCCGTGGTCGGATGTGTCCCCGTACCGAAAGCTGCTCCCGGGTCAAGCTTCACGACAATATCATCGGGACTCGCTTCATATTCTTCCCAGGAAGGCTGTATGACGATGAGCCCGCCGACCTTCTCCGTATGGAAATACGCCTTCCAGTTATCGGCCCAGTCCTCATCCTGCACAGTCTGGCAGGAGATCTCCACCTTTTTCTCATCCCATCCGTCACGGCGTGCCAGCTCTTTGACACCTTGCTCGAAAGCCCGCAGCTTCGCATCGAGTTCCTCATCAGCCGGCAGATATGCTTTGACCGTGACGATTTCCGTCTGTTCTGCTTTCGGCAAAGCGGAATAATCAAAAAGACCGCTATCGATATAGCTGTTCAGGAGTTCCGGGTCTTCAATGACCACACCGGAAGCCCCGACATCGTGGAAGATCTCCGCCACGATATCCGTTTCCTCATGTGTCGTGCGGATACTGACTTCGGCCCATTTCAAAACGCATCGTTCCTTTCTTTCTGTAGTCATTTCATTATACGTGTTATCCCCGCAAAAAACAAGGAAGAACGCCCTGAAGAAATGCTGCGGATTCTGTGGTATACTAAATCCTGTCACCCAGGACCGATTACATGAAAAAGAGGGAGTTCCATGGAAAAACATTTCGATATCAATCAGCAGGGCTACAGTGTCCGCTGCAAGTTATTTGTCAAAGACAGCGACAAAAACACCCGCACCTTCCCGAATGTCGTTCTCGTCACACACGGCTTCGGCAGCAGCAAAGATACAGCCGGCACCATGAAATTCGCAGAGCATCTGACCAGCAAATACAAAGGGTATGCCGTCATTGCCTTTGACTGGCCCTGCCACGGCGCCGATGCCCGCAAAAAACTCAATGCAGCAGAGTGCCTGACCTATCTGACCATCGCGGTACAATACGCCAAAGACGTACTCAACGCAGCAAACGTCTATATCTATTCGACCAGCTTCGGCGGCTACCTGACGCTGCGCTATCTCATTGAAGTCGGCAATCCCTTCAAGAAGATTGCCCTGCGTTGCCCCGCCACGAACATGTACCGGGCGATGAACAACCACATTGCCGAGGATGACCGCGCAAAGCTGCAAAAGGGCAAAGAGATCCAGGTCGGCTACGAACGCAAGATGAAGATGGATCAAAGTTTCCTTGACGATCTGAAAGCCTTTGACGCCAGCAAACACGAATACTTTGAGTTCGCTGACGATATGCTGATCCTTCATGGTACCAAAGATGAAATGATTCCCTTTGAAGAATCAAAAGCATTCGCGGAAAACAATGTCATTGAATTCATCCCGGTTGAAGGCGCCAATCATCCATTCCAGAATCCCAACCACATGGCGCTGGCCATTCACAAAATCATTGAATTCTTCGGTTGAATACCAGGATTCTCTCAAGAGCCGGCTGCTGCAGATGCCTCGCGCACTTGCGGCAGCCGGTTTTCATTCTGAGGGTGTCACCTGGCTGACCCTTTGCTGCAGTTTCTCGATATATACCTTGCCAAAACGGCTCAGCCTGATATTGCGGCGGGTCAGATAGCCGATTTCCATGAAATCATCAACAGCCAACGGTCGTGCCACGATTTCCGGGCCATTCAGTTCTTCGTTGATGACGCCGCTCGAGATCGTGTAGCCGTCCAATCCGATAAGCAAATTGAAAAGCGTGGCCCGATCTGTCACGATGATATCCTTTTTCACCGGGCGCGTACTCTGGATTTCCTCCGCATAATAGAACGCATTGTGAGTCCCCTGTTCATAGGATAGGCGCGGATACTCCGCAAGATCTGGCAGCGTGATCATTGCCCGGGCCGCCAGAGGATTCCGCTTGCTGACAAAAACATGCGGCCGTGCCGTGAACAAAGGGGTAAAGAGCAGTCCATGATCTTCGATGGCACGCCGCACGATGGTCTCATTGTACGGATTGAGATACAGGACACCGACCTCGCTGCGGAAGCCTCCCACATCTTCCAGGATCTTGTAGGTCTCCGTCTCACGCATATGAAATTCATACTCGGCTCCGCCATATTCCCGCAAGAGATCCACAAAGGCCTCCACCGCAAAAGAATAATGCTGGGCAGAGACACAGAAAAGCTGCTTTTTCCGCTGCCGTTTGCTGTACCGTTCCCGGATCAGGGCTTCCTGCTCGAGCAGCTGGCGTGCATAAGCAAGGAACTCCTCGCCTTTCACGGTCAGCGTGATGCCTTTATTCGTACGTCGGAAGATCACGATACCCAGTTCCTCCTCCAGTGCATGGATGGCTGCTGTGAGACTCGGCTGAGTGATGAATAGCCGCTGGGCTGCTTCGGTGATGGAGCCTGCGGCGGCTGCTTCCACGACATAGCGCAATTGATTGAGTGTCATATTTTCTCCTCCCGCTCCATCATACTACAGGATGCGTCTCTTTGTCATAGGATAAATCTATGGTCAGATAGTGAATTTAAGTATTTTCCAAGAATCTCCGTTTGCGGTAAAGTAAAGCCATCAACCGATCGGAATGCAAATACGGAATCACTTGACGAATATATCCACAGGAGGTTATCTTTATGAATAAGCAGCTCTCTACCCCTTTCCGTTACGACTACGTCGGCAGCTTCCTGCGTCCGGCAGCGTTAAAAGCAGCCCGCCAGGAATTTGCAGACGGTGCAATTTCCCGTGAAGAACTAAAAACCGTCGAAGACACCTGCATCCGTGAACTCGTCGCTAAACAGAAAAAAGCCGGCTATCATGTGATCACGGATGGCGAATTCCGCCGGGCAACTTGGCACTTGGACTTCATGTGGGGTTTTACGGGCATTGCCCACCGGAAAACAGACAAGGGCGTCTGCTTCCATGGTGAACCGGCCCTGATTGACGATACGTGGCTGACAGGCCCGCTCTCCGCCGAGGATCATCCGTTTGTCGAGCATTTCCGTTTCGTCCAGGCGCTCACGGACGAGGATACGGTTGCCAAGCAGACCATCCCGGCACCGGCCCAATTCTTCCAGCAGCTGATCCTGCCCGACAACATCGAGCGCACGCGCAAAGTCTACGCGACGGACGAGGCGCTCATCGAAGCGATTGCCGCAGGCTACCGCACGGTCATCCGCGACCTCTATGATGCCGGTTGCCGCAACCTGCAGTTCGATGACTGCACCTGGGGCGTGCTGGCTGCCGGCGGCAAGAAAGGCGGCAAATTCGCTTACGTGGAAGGCTCAGACCTCAGGAAGCTCGCCGAAGAGTTCGTGACGGTCAACAATCTTGCCATCGAAGGCAAGCCTGATGACCTCGTCATCAACACGCATGTCTGCCGAGGCAATTACCACTCCGTTTATTTTGCCAGCGGTGCCTACGATCCGATTGCCGATCCGCTCTTCACGCGCGAGAAGGTCAACGCGTATTACCTGGAATTCGATGACGAGCGTTCTGGCGGCTTCGAATGCCTCAAACAGGTTACCCCGGGCAAGAAAGTCGTACTCGGCCTCATCACGACGAAGCGTCCGGAACTCGAGGACAAGACGGCCATCATCGCCCGCATCCATGAAGCGGCAAAATACGTGCCGCTCGAGGATCTCTACCTGAGCCCGCAGTGCGGGTTCGCCTCCTGCGAGATCGGCAACAAGCTCACCGAAGAAGAGCAGTGGGCCAAGCTCGCACTCGTCAAGAAAATCGCCGAGGAAGTCTGGGGGTAAGACCAAATATCCGGACTAAAAAATACTGCCATACGAAAGCATCGCTTTCCGTATGGCAGTATTTTCATATGCGCTTATTTCTTGAAGAAGCGTTTGAGGTCGTCGAGGAAGCTCTTCTGCTCCGGATTGACCTTGTCGCCGCTGATCTCGGCGAATTCCCGCAGGAGTTCCTTCTGGCGTGCGGAAAGATTCTGCGGTGTCAGCACTTTGATATGCACGAGTTCATCACCGCGTCCCGAGCCGCGCAGGAATGGGATACCACGGCTCTTGATGCGCAGGATTTTGCCGGACTGGATGCCAGCCGGGATCTTGAGATCGACGGGGCCATCGAGCGTCGGTACCTGTACTGTGCCGCCGAGCGCAGCCTGCACGAACGTGACAGGGACTTCCACGATGACATCATTGCCCTGACGCGTATAAAGCTTATGCGGCTTGACAAAGATGTAAACATAGAGGTCGCCGTAGCCGCCGCCATTGCGGCCCGCTTCGCCGGCACCCGACACGCGGACGCGCGACCCCTGATCGACACCTTTCGGGATGCCGACCTTGACAGTCTTCGTCTCGCGCTTGCGGCCTGTACCATGGCAATCCTTGCACGGCGTCTTGATGACTTTGCCCGTGCCATGACAGTGCGAACACGTCTGGCTGCTCATCATGCGGCCAAAGGCAGTATTGCGGACCACCTGCTGCTGGCCGGTACCGTGGCACACGGAGCAGGTTTCCGGGCTGGTGCCTGGAGCCGCGCCCGTGCCATGACAGGTAGAGCATTCGACCGTGCGCGGGATCGTGAGTTCCACTTCTTTGCCGAAAGCGGCTTCTTCGAAAGTGATCTCCAGATCATAACGCAGGTCATTGCCGCGTTCCGGCCCTGGCTGACGAGCCTGGCGACCGCCGGCACCACCAAAGAACATGTCAAAGATGTCGCCAAAACCTTCTGCTCCGGCGCTGCCGCCGAAGCCGCCAAAACCGCCGAAACCGCCGAAACCGCCGGCTCCGGCACCACCGCCAAAGCCGCCGGTGCCGTCAAAGGCAGCCGAGCCGAACTGATCGTACTGAGCGCGTTTCTTCGGATCTTTCAGGACATCATATGCTTCATTGATTTCCTTGAATTTTTCTTCCGCCTCTTTCGGATTGTCCGGATTGAGGTCCGGATGATATTTACGGGCCAGCTTCTTATAAGCGCGTTTGATTTCCTTTTCGTCCGCGCTCTTGTCGACGCCAAGCACCTCATAGTAATCGCGTTTCTCGCTCACGTTGCACCACCCTTATAGAAAAATTGGGAGTCCGCAGGAAGGACGAAGCCCTTCCCACGTCAAACTCCCAACTCTTATCACTTCAATCGCTTATTTCTTGTCGTCTTTGACTTCCGTGTAATCAGCATCAACGACGTCATCATCGTCCTTCTTCTGCTGCTGAGCGCCCTGGGCACTTTCAGCACCAGCCTGAGCCCCCTGCGCGCCGGCAGCCTGTGCCTGCTGATAAGCGGCAGCACTGAGTTCATAAAGCGGTTTCTGCAATTCTTCCGTTGCCTTCTTGATGGCTTCCGTATCATTGCTCTTGATCGCTTCTTTGACCTTCTCGCAAGCAGCCTTGACTTCCGAAACCTTGCCGGCATCAGCCTTGTCACCAAGCTCCTTGATGGTCTTTTCCGCCTGGTAAACCATGTTGTCTGCGTTGTTCTTCGCGTCGATGGCTTCCTTCTGCTTCTTGTCCTCTGCTTCATGAGCCTTGGCTTCATTGACCATGCGGTCGATATCTTCCTTGCTCATGCCGCTGTCAGACTGGATCGTGATTTTCTGCTCTTTGCCCGTGCCGAGATCCTTGGCGGATACATGCACGATACCGTTGGCATCGATATCGAAAGAGACTTCAATCTTAGGTACTCCACGCGGAGCTGGCGGGATATCCGTGAGTTCAAAGCGGCCGAGCGTCTTGTTGCCGGCAGCCATCTCGCGCTCGCCCTGCAGGACGTGGATATCGACAGACGGCTGATTATCGGCAGCCGTCGAGAATACCTGGCTCTTGTGCGTCGGGATCGTCGTGTTGCGCTCGATGATCTTCGTGCAGACACCGCCAAGCGTCTCGATGCCGAGGGAAAGCGGCGTGACATCGAGGAGCAGGACGTCCTTGACTTCACCGACGAGGACACCGCCCTGGATGGCAGCACCAACGGATACGCACTCATCCGGGTTGACGCCCTTCGACGGCTCTTTGTGCAGGATATTGCGGATAGCATCCTGGACGGCCGGGATACGGGAAGAACCACCGACGAGGATGATCTTGTCGATATCGTCAGCCGAAAGATCTGCATCAGCCATAGCCTTGCGCGTCGGCCCCATCGTGCGTTCAACGAGGTCGCTCGTGAGTTCATTGAATTTTGCACGCGTCAGCGTGAGGTCGAGGTGTTTCGGACCCGAAGCATCAGCCGTGATGAACGGCAGGTTGATGTTCGTCTGCGTCATGCTGGAAAGCTCGATCTTAGCCTTCTCGGCAGCTTCCTTGAGGCGCTGAGCAGCCATCTTGTCCTGCGAAAGGTCGATGCCATTTTCCTGCTTGAATTCGCCGACCATCCAGTCGATGATCTTCTGGTCGAAGTCATCGCCGCCAAGGTGCGTATCGCCGTTCGTGGCCTGGACTTCAAACGTGCCTTCGGAAAGCTCGAGGATCGAGACATCGAACGTGCCGCCGCCAAGGTCGAAGACGAGGATCGTCTCATCCTTGTCCTTATCAAGGCCATAAGCGAGTGCTGCAGCCGTCGGCTCGTTGACGATACGCAGGACTTCGAGGCCTGCGATCTTGCCGGCATCTTTCGTGGCCTGACGCTGGCTGTCGTTGAAGTAAGCTGGGACCGTGATGACAGCCTGCGTGACCGTCTCACCGAGATATGCTTCCGCATCGCCCTTGAGCTTCTGCAGGATCATGGCCGAAATCTCCTGCGGCGTATAATCCTTGCCATCAATCGTGACTTTATAATTCGGATCGCCCATATGACGTTTGATGGACGAGATCGTGCGGTCCGGATTCGACACGGCCTGACGTTTTGCCAGCTGGCCGACAAGGCGCTGGCCATCCTTCGTGAAACCGACGACAGACGGCGTGATGCGGCTGCCTTCCGGATTCGTGATGACGGTCGGTTCGCCGCCTTCCATGACAGATACAACGGAGTTCGTCGTACCTAAATCGATACCAATTACTTTAGACATGGTAACATCCTCCTAAACTTTATGAAAAAACTTTTATCATCTATATCATGAAGCCAGCATCAGTTGGATACGACCTGGACCATGCTCGGGCGGATGACGCGTCCCTTGACCATGTACCCCTTCTGGAGTTCCTGGGCAATGGTATCGTCCTCGCGCTCGGGATCCTCGATGCGCATGACAGCCTGATGATAGTTCGGATCGAACTTCTGGCCTTCTGTCTCAATCTTTTCCAGGCCATTCTTCTTGAGGATCTCCTGGAACTGCGTGAAGATCATCTCAACGCCCTTCTGGAACGCTTCGACATCCTTCGTCTCTGCAGCCATGGCTCGCTCGAAATTATCGAGCAGCGGCAGCATATCCTTGCAGAAGCCCTGCGTGACCACGGCGGCAATCTCCTCGCGCTCCTTGGCGGAACGACGGCGGAAATTATCAAAATCCGCTTGCAGGCGGAGCAGCCGGTCATTCTTTTCCTGCAACTCCGTCGTCAATTTCTCGACCTGTCCTTTCAGGGCTGCAAGTGCTTCCTGATCCTCACCCGGAGTCTCGGCATCAGGCCCCGGCGCTTCTGCTTCCAGATCCTCAGCAGTCTCGCCGGCAGCTGCTTCTGCTTCCGCCTCGTTGATTTCCTGCTGCATCTCCTCCAGCTTCTGCTCATCCTTCTTTTTCATTTCATCTTTGATAAACGATGGCAAAACCCTCACCTCTTTCAACGGGGTGAAACCAGGACGGGACTCTCATCCATCCCCGGCTCTCAATACCCAATGATCTTTGATCTTTGCGGCCCTACCAGTGGAACCGCTTGATGACTTCTTTCAGATTGGAATTCATATATTCCAAAAGGCTCATCGCCTTGGCATACTCCATGCGCGTCGGCCCCAGCACCGCGATGGTGCCTAAAAGCTCACCATCGAGATGATACGTTGCCGTAATGATGCTGCTATCCTGGAAATGACGGTCTTCATTCTCCTGGCCGATGGTAACTTCCAGGCCATCCCCCATATGAGCATGCAGGACGTCCTTCATGAGTTCTTCCTTCTCAAGGATCAGGAGCGTCTCTTTGACTTTTTCCACATCGTGGAATTCCGGCTGCTCGAGCATCTGCGTCGTACCGCCGAGATAAAGGCGCTCGCGCTTGCCCGAATCCAGTGCCCGGTGGATGATTTCCAAAGCCGAGGTGTAAAGCGGCTCATCCTGGATCTCATCGCGGATGCGGAGCAAGGATTCATGCTCGATCGTAGCCAGCGTATGACCGGCCAGATTCTTGTTGATGACTTCTGCCATGCGCTGGAAATCCTCAAAAGAGGCTCCCGGCGGCATCGGCACGATCTTGTTCTCCACAAAGCCTGCATCCGTCATGAGTACCGTGATGACACGCTGATCATCAAGAGGCAGGAACTGCAGGCAACGGAATGCGGCCTGTGTCATCTGCGGAGCCAGCACCAAGGAGACATTCCTGGTGACCTGCGAGATGATCCTGGCCGTTTCCTGGAAGACCTCATCGAGCCGTTTGACCCGTGCTTTATACCAGCGGTCAATCAGGACCTTTTCCTCATCACTCACCGGTTTCGGAGGAATCAGCCCATCGACGTAAAAGCGGTACCCCTTCGAAGAGGGGATGCGGCCGGAGGAAGTATGCAGCTGCTCAAGATACCCGAGCATCTCAAGGTCAGCCATCTCGTTGCGGATGGTGGCCGGACTGACGCCCAGATCATATTTGCGCGCCAGGGTACGCGAGCCGACCGGCTCCGCCGATTCGATGTAATCATCGACAACAGCCCGCAGCACACGCTTCTTGCGTTCATCCAATTCGTCAGCCATCTGCCTGCCTCCTCTCTTTATGATTTTTTCCTGTTAGCACTCTTACTGTCTGAGTGCTAACTTTGAATCTACTAAGAATATACACCGATAAAAACAAAAAGTCAATAGTTAAAAAGACAAAAAGTCAAAAATTTTATCCTGTTTCCCTTTGTGACAGGAAAGAAAAAGGTGCGATATGCATTCCCGGAGGATGCGTATCACACCATATCCGCTGATGGACTCAGCAAACAGTCCGCCTGACGGCAGGACTCTCATTTGGCCGCTTCAGCAAAAGCTTCTGCCACAGCGGCCTTGATCACTTCGTAATCGTGTCCCGGCTGGGCCTCGTAGATTTTCTTGCCAGCCACGAACAGGGTCGGCACATAATAATACTGGCCCTGATAGGGCTTGAGCTGCTCCGTCGCAGACGTCTCGTCGATCTCATCGACGGGGACATCAAAATAAACCGGATTTTCCTCCCGCAGCTCACCGACAGCCTGACGGGCTTTGGCACAATACGGACAACCTGGCATAACGATCATCGCAATGGATTTCATAAGGAACCCTCCTGTCTCATAAAAGCAGACGTATCCTGCCCGCAGCATCACGAGCAGCTGCCTTTACTTTACTACATGGTGCCGATCCTGGCAATCCCCTGGCAAAAGATACCCAAGGATATCAGCGAAGCTGCCGGCACAACCAGGCCTGCAGGACCAGGGCGTGGTTCTTTCCGGTATCCTTTGCCGCATAGAGCAAAGTGACATCACCCTGCTGCAGCCAGCCCCGGCACTTCTCTACAAAAGCAGCCGCGCCGCTGCTCCCGTTCAGCTCTTCTTCATACCCTTCGGCAAAACCGGCAAACGGCATCTCACCGCGATGATACAGCGTGCGCAGCTCCGGGGAGGGTGTGACCTCCTTGGCCCAGTAATCATGCGGCAGCGCTTCCTTCTTGAGGCCGCGCGGCCAGAGACGGTCGACGAGTACGCGCACGCCGTCCTCTGCCTCCGGCTTCTCATAGACGCGCTTGACTTTGATCGTATGCATACAAAGACTTCCTTTCTCCACATTGCTGTCTTTTCCTCAGTCTAGCACGGAATGCCGGCTTTTGCCATTGCCGATATTGTAAGCTCAAGTCAGCAGGAAAGCCTCGAATACCACGTTGCCGTATTTCATGCCAAGTGACGTCAAACGCAGAAAGCCATCCTGTTCCTCCAGCAGACCCTGCCGCTTCATCTTCTCAATCGTCTTGCTGTAAACGCTTTCGAGCGAGACTCCGAAGCGTTTGGAAAACGCCTCACGGCTGAGGCCCCGTACCGTGCGCAGCGCCAGGAAAGCAAACTCCTCCATGGCAATCGCACGGTCAGCCGGCTCTTCCTCTACGCGCACGCTTTTCCCCGCCCGCATCGCTTCGATATAAGAGGGAATATCTGTCCCATTGGCATACCGCCTGCCCGCCAGATACGAGTGCGCCGCTGCGCCGACGCCGAGATACGGCACATCCTGCCAGTACGAGAGATTATGGCGGCTCTCATAGCCCGGCTGCGCAAAATTCGAGATTTCGTAGCGTGCATAGCCATGCGCAGGCAAAAATGAAGTCATGAGATCGTACATCTGCTCGACGGTTTCTTCATTGGGCAGCATAAGTTTGCCGAGTTCCTGCATCTTGGCAAAAGCAGTCCCTGCCTCAAGCTGCAGCCCGTAAATGGAGATATGCTCAGGCTTCAAGGCAACCATAGCCTCAAGATCATGCTGCAGCATGGCCAAGGTTTCCTGCGGCAGGCCATACATGAGGTCCATGCTGACATTCTGGAAGCCGGCCTCGCGGGCCAATTGCATGGTCTCCGCTGCCTGTCTGCCCGTATGGATGCGGCCGATTGCCTGGAGCAAACCATCGTCGAACGTCTGAACGCCAAAGGACAGGCGGTTGACGCCATAGGTGTGAAGCAGCGCCAGTTTCTCCGCATCCACCGTTCCCGGATTGCACTCCACGGTAAATTCCAGTTCCGGGGAATCCTCATTCTCCGTCAGTGCAAAGATACGGCACAGCATCTGCAGCAGGCGTTCCATGAGCTTCAATGGCAACACGCTCGGCGTGCCGCCACCCATGTAGATAGTAGCTGGTCTCCCCCATTTTTCCCGATAAAGGACGCCCTGGTCCAGGAGTTCCCGGCACAGGGCGTCCGTATAATCTGCCTCATAGCGCTCCCGTCCGGCAAAGGACGGGAAATCGCAGTAAAAGCACTTCTGGCGACAGAACGGGATGTGGATGTAGAGCCCCCATTGCTGTTTCCTCATAGGAGCCTCCATCAGTCGATCTTCAGGATGGCCATGAACGCTTCCTGCGGCACCTCGACACTACCGACGGCCTTCATGCGTTTCTTGCCTTCCTTCTGCTTCTCGAGCAGCTTGCGCTTGCGCGAGATATCACCGCCATAGCACTTCGCGAGTACGTCCTTGCGGCGGGCACGCACATTCTCACGCGCGATGACCTTCGAGCCGATGGCAGCCTGGATCGGGATCTCGAACATCTGCTGCGGGATGATTTCCTTGAGCTTGGCCGCGAGCTGGCGTCCACGCGCCGCAGCCCGGTCCTTGTGGACGATGGTCGAGAGAGCATCGACAGGATCGCCATTGAGGAGGATATCGACCTTGACGAGTTTCGATTCCTTGTAGTCCGCGAGTTCATAGTCAAGCGAGGCATAGCCGCGCGTTGCCGATTTCAAGCGGTCAAAATAATCGAAAATGATCTCGTTGAGCGGGATATGATACGTGATCATGACGCGGTTCGTATCGAGGTAATCCATGCCCTTGAATTCGCCGCGCTTATCCTGCGAGATTTCCATGACAGCACCGACGAAGTCATTCGGCACAATGACCGTAGCCTTGACGTACGGCTCTTCGATATGCTCAATCTCCGTCTGTGGCGGCAATTCAGCCGGATTGCTGACCTTGATCATCGTGCCGTCAGTCTTGTAGACATGATAAATAACGGATGGTGCCGTCGTGATGAGCTTGAGATTGTACTCGCGCTCAAGGCGCTCCTGGATGACATCCATGTGCAGCAATCCGAGGAAGCCGCAGCGGAAGCCGAAGCCCAGCGCAACGGACGTCTCCGGCTCGAAGACGAGTGCCGCATCGTTGATCTGCATTTTCTCGAGCGCATCCTTGAGGTTGTCGTAGTCGGAACTCTCAACGGGATACAGGCCGCAGTAGACCATCGGATTGACGCCGCGGTATCCCGGCAGCGGTTCACTGGCAGGATTCTCGGCATACGTGATCGTGTCGCCGACACGCACATCGCGCACATCCTTGAGGGAACCAGCCACAAAACCGACCTCACCGACATCGAGATACCCGAGATCCACGGGCTGCGGTTTGAAACAGCCGACATCCGTGACCTCGAAGACTTTTCCCGAGTTCATGAGCTTGAGCTTCATGCCCTTCTTGATGTGGCCCTGCATGACACGGATATGCGCGATGACGCCCTTGTAGGAGTCAAAGAACGAATCGAAAATCAGCGCCTGCAGCGGTGCATTCTCATCGCCTTCCGGCGCGGGGATGTAGTCAACGATTGCATCGAGGATCTCCTCGATGCCGATGCCCGCCTTGGCCGAAGCCAGCACGGCATTCGACGTGTCAAGACCGATGACGTCCTCGATTTCCTGCTTGACGCGCTCTGGGTCAGCACTCGGCAGATCGATCTTGTTGATGACCGGGATGATCTCGAGGTCATGCTCAAGTGCCATGTAGACATTGGCGAGCGTCTGCGCCTCGACTCCCTGCGCCGCATCAACGACAAGCAGTGCGCCCTCACAGGCCGCCAGGCTGCGCGAGACTTCATACGTGAAATCGACATGGCCCGGTGTATCGATGAGGTTGAGTTCGTACTCCTTGCCATCCTTGCCCTTGTAGTTCAGTCGCACCGTCTGCGACTTGATGGTGATGCCGCGCTCACGCTCGATGTCCATACTGTCAAGGACCTGTGCCTCCATCTCGCGCTTGGACAATGTACCGGTATACTCGATGAGACGGTCGGCAATGGTGGACTTCCCGTGGTCGATATGTGCAATGATCGAGAAATTGCGGATATTCTTATTCTGCATAATCTACTCCTCATGATATATAAGATCAGCGCGCTGCACCAGGCGCAGCCGCTGTACTTGCGGATGGATGTCATCGGCGCTTCGTCCCCTTATCCCCGGAAGCAGCCTTTTCTTTGGCCTCTTCGTAAAGCACCCGTGCAGAAGGCTGTGCATAGGTTGGGTCAGCCTGCGCGAACAAGGCGGGGTAGTTCCCGCTGTCGACAAGGGCCTCTTTGCTGCCCTTGACTTTGCCCGCCTCGAAGAAAGCCTTGCGATCCTTCGGCAACGCGGGCGCCCCCTTGGGCTGATGCAGGGCAGGCGTAATTTCCACAGTGCGCTCCTCGCCATCAGCCGTACGCAGGCGGAGCGTCGCTGCTCCCTCATGCTGCAGGAGCTTCAGCCGCAGTTCATTTGGCTTGTACCAGGCCAGCGCATCGCCATCGAGAGCCAGCAGCTCATCGCCCGGCGAGATCTCCTTGATGCCATCGCGCACCTTAACGGCAAAGAAGCGATTCCCTTCGCCCTTCTTGTGCGTGTTGTCGAGGACAAAGCCAAAATCGGCATAGTCCTGGAACGTCTCGTACGCATCATTGAGGAAGCCGTCCCATTGGTCGTCGAGGTCGCGCCAGACAGAGGTCAGGCTCACGATGTCATCGGCGGCCGTCATCATGCCGACGGTACGGGTCGTATGCCAATAACTATCCTCCAGGATCTGGTCCTTCATCAAGGCCAGCATCGTACCGCCCGCATACGGCCGCGTCTCAAACGTGATGAGCGGCACGCCGTCACCGATTGCCCTGCTCATGAAGAAGATGATGTCATCATGTGACTTATGGTAATAGGGACGGAACTCTCCCCAGAGTGCCTTGCCAAGCTTATCCTGCAGCAGGGTCTGATGGTGAAGGACAAGCCATTCCTGCACCTCAGATGGCGTGACGGACGGCAGGAAGATGCGCGGGCGGGAGTCGCGGCGCACCGAGTCCACGGCCTTTTCGTCGCGCACAACGCCCTCACGCAAATATGAGTCCGGCATCGCCGCCAGGATTTTCCGGATGGCCTCCGCAGTCTTTGCCTTGCCTTGCTGCTTCCAGAGGACGTTGCCCGCATCGTCAGCAAGCTGGAATTCATACGAAGCCGCCTTCGCCGCCTGCTGCAGATCTTCTTCCGTGACACGATACGAGCCGCAGAACACATCGGCCGCATGCATATCGATCTCCGCCCCTGCGGGCTCCAGAGGCACCGCCCGGCCATCGGCCAGCAGGCGTGCATGGATGCCCTGCTGTTCTTTCCCGATGCGCCGGTTCTGCGCCCAGAAACGGAAATAATACTTGGGGCTTCCTCCATCCCTTCCAAACACCTTGGTCAGCGGCACATCAGGTCCCGTCGCGAAGCTCAGGGTGCCGTCGGGAGACGCGTGCGCCACGACATCTTTTGCCAACGGGAAATACCCCGACGCTTCAGTTGATGGCTGCCAGAACAGGCAGGCAAGCAGGGCTGCTCCCAGGATATGCCGGTAATGCATGTGAAACCGCTCCTCTCCACAGGATTTGTCACGAAAAATTTCTTTCATTATATCATCGCCGTCACTCTGCTTGCAAGAAATGGAAAGAAATAGTTGCTTTTTCATTTGACCCATGATATTATACTTAGGTAACGACATTAATTAAGGGGGTGAACTACTTGCCGAATATCAAAGCATCTATCCTGAGTGTAAAATCTGACGCTAA
>JAQYBD010000059.1 GCA_029338835.1 Selenomonadaceae bacterium
CACGGAAATCTACGCCCAGGGAGAGCGTGTAAGACGCAGTGACTAAGGTCAATGCGCAGTGCTCTGCGAACTGGGAATCTTCCGCTTCAAACGCGAAGCGTTAAGCGGAAGTAGTTCAACCGTTTTTCCCTGCCAGTGCAAACAGCGGATCTTGCTAAGAATCCCAGAAAGGGATCTTCTTAGATCATTCGACTTTGACCTGCAGCCAGAGCTTCGTATAAAGCTTATCGATGGCTTCGCCGAGATACTGATACGTCTCCTGTCCCTGGTAAACCGACGGGTCCGGGAACGCAACCGCCAGCTCCTCTTCATCCATATCGTCCTCGACGAGTCCGCGCACGCCCGTGTTCGGCGTGGAGTAGCCGAGCGCTTTGAAATTCTTCGCGGCGATATCCGGACGGCAGAGGAAATCGATGAACTTGTGGGCGTTCCCGGCGTGCTTGGCCTGTTTCGGGATGACCCAGCCGTCCATCCAGAGATTGGTGCCCTCTTTTGGTGCCGGGCAGAACGCGAGGTCTGGATTGGCCTTGAGGAGGTTGATGGCCTCGCCCGAGTAGATGACGCCGAGCGCCGCTTCTCCCGAGGCGAGCTTGTCGCGGATATCGTCGACGCCGTACGCCTGGACGAGCGGTTTCTGCGCGATGAGCATATCGCGCGCTTCGGCAAGCTCCTGCGGGTCTTTCGTATTCATCGAATCGCCCAGGAGCCGCAAGGGGATCATGAAAGCATCGCGCGCCGAATCCTGCATGAGGATCTCATCTTTGTACGCGGGGTCAAAGAGGACCGACCAGCTGTCGATATCCCCCGCCACGAGCTTCTTGTTGTACATGAGGCCGACGGTTCCCCAGCAGTACGGGATGGAATAGCGGTTGCCGGGGTCGTACGACTCGGCCTGCTTGAAGAAATCTTTGCCGATGTAGGCTTTCGCGTTCGGCAGCTGGTCGTAGTCCAGCGGCTGCAGGAGGTCGTTCTCGGCCATCTTCTGGATCATGTAGTCCGACGGGCAGATGAGGTCGTAGCTCGTCGCCCCCTCCTTGACGCGCGGGTACATGCTCTCATTCGTGTCGAACTCATCGAGTACGACGTGGATGCCCGTTTCCTCCTCGAACTCCGTGATGACGTCCGGGTCGAGGTAATCGCCCCAGCGGTAGATGTAGAGCGTGTCGTCGCCGCCCTCTTCCTCCTCTGCCAGGCTGTCGCAGCCCGCCGTGAAGAAGGCCGTCAGGCAGCACAAGAGCAGCAGGAATGACGATAGTCTCTTCATTTATTCCCACTCCTTTCCCTGACGGCGCTTCAAGAGGCGCCAATTGACCATGAGCAGGGCGACAAAAACGATGACGCCGAGGAAGAACAGCGTGGAAAGCGCGTACATCTCCGGATGGATGCCGAGCTTGAGCTGCGCGTAGATGGCCGTCGTCAGCGTGTCGATGCCCGCGCCCTTCGTGAAGTACGTCACGATGAAGTCGTCGGCAGACATCGCGAACGACAGCAGGAAAGCCGCGGCGATGCCAGGCCTGAGTTCCGGCAGGATGACCTTGCGGAACGCCTGGAAAGGCGTCGCCCCGAGGTCGAGCGCCGCTTCGTAGCAGACATGGTCGAGTCCCATGACCTGCGGCAGGATGCAGAGCATCGCGTACGGCAGGTTGATGACGACATGGGCCATGAGGATCGTATCGTAGCCGAGCCGCAGCCCGAGGCCGAGGAAGAGCAGCATGAGCGCGATGCCCGTGACGATGTCGGCGTTGAGCAGCGGCACATTGGCGAGCCCGCGGAACGCGAGCTGGCTCTTCTTCGAGAGCCCTCGGATGGCCAGTGCCGTCACGAGCCCCAGCAGCGTCGCGAAAAGCGCTGCCGTCAGGCCAATCGTCAGCGTGTTGAGGAACGCCGCGAGGATCTCATCGCTCGTGAAGAGCTTCTCGTACCACTGCAGCGTGAAGCCCGTCCATTGGCCACGGTAGCGGCTCGCATTGAAGGACTGCGCAAAGAGGACGAAAATCGGCGCATAGAGGAAGACGATGATGGCGCCGAGATAGAGTTTCTTGAGTCTTGCCATCACGGTTTCACCTCCTGTTTTCCCGTCTCGCGCCCCGAAAAGGCTTCGAGTACGATGTTGAGGATGATGAAGACCATGAGGATCATCGAGAGCGCACTGCCGAGCTGCCAGTCATAGGCCGCCGTGAACTCCTGCTCGATGATGTTGCCGATCAAAAGGATCTTGTTGCCGCCCAGGAGCGCGCTGATGACGAACGTCGTGAGCGCCGGGATGAAGACCATCGTGCAGCCGCTGATGACGCCGGGCAAGGAGAGCGGGAAGACGATGCGGCGGAATGTCTGGAACCGTCCGGCCCCGAGGTCGTGCGCCGCCTCGATGATGCTCTTGTCGATGTCGGCGAGCGAGACGTAGAGCGGCAGCACCATGTACGGCAGGAAATTGTAGACCATGCCGATGACGATGGCGAGCGGCGTGTTGATGAGCGTGACCTCCGGCAGCGCGAGTGCATGCAGGATCATGTTGATGATGCCGTTCTTCTCGAGGATGGTCTGCCAGGCCATCGTCGTCAGCAGCGAATTCATCCAGAGCGGCAGCAGGAACAGGAGGAAAATGAGGACCATGCGGCCGCGCCGGATCTCCTGCAGGATCAGGCAGAGCGGATACGCGAGCACGAGGCAGAGGACGGTGCTGATGAGCGCCAGCTCCACCGAGAGCCCAAGAGCCCTGAGGTACTCCATCTGCACGGCTTCCCGGAGATTCGCGAGCGAAAAGGCCCCCTCCGCATCCGTCAGGCCATGGAAGAAGACGAAAAGGAGCGGCAGCACGATGAAAATGGCCGCCCAGAGGGCAAACGGTGCGGCAAACAGGCGTGCCACCGCTTTGCTGTCATGCATCATGCGCCGCCTCCTCATCTTCCGAAGCGGGTTTGGCCATGATCTGGATGTTCGCCGGTGCCAGGCGGAGGCCGACCTCCTTGCCCTGCTCATGCCCGGTGATCGTCTGCACGAGCCACGAGAAGCCGCCCGCCTCAATGGTGATGTCGTAGACCGTCCCCTTGAAGACGACCGAGCGGATGATGCCGCGGTACTGCCCCTCTTCCGGCGCACAGATCTGGATATCCTCCGGGCGGATCTGCACATCGACGGGCACATTCTCGCCGAAGCCCGTGTTGATGCACGGGATGTCCTTGCCGAGGAGATGCACGAGCTTGTCGCGCACCATGATGCCATCGATGATGTTGCTGTCGCCGATGAAATCCGCCACGAACGCATTCTCCGGCTCGTTGTAGACGCTCTCGGGCGTGCCGATCTGCTGGATCCAGCCCTGGTTCATGACGACGACCGTATCCGACATCGAGAGAGCCTCCTCCTGGTCGTGCGTGACGAAGACGAACGTGATGCCGAGTTCGCGCTTGATCTTGACGAGTTCGCGCTGCATGCTCTGGCGCAGCTTGAGGTCGAGTGCCGAGAGCGGCTCATCGAGCAGCAGCACTTTCGGCTCGTTGACGACGGCGCGCGCGATAGCGATGCGCTGCTGCTGGCCGCCCGAGAGCGCCGTGACATCGGCATGCTCGTAGCCGTCGAGATTGACGAGCTTCAGCGCATACTTGATCTTGTCGCGGATATACGAGGCCGGCTTCCCCTTGATCCGGAGGCCGAACGCGATATTCTCGGCCACATCCATATTCGAGAACAGCGAATACTTCTGGAAAACCGTATTGACCTGCCGCTTCTCAGGCGGCAGATCCGTGATGTCCTGCCCGTCAAACAGGATGCGTCCCTTGTCGGGCCGCTCAAAACCGCCAATGAGGCGCAGCGTCGTCGTCTTGCCGCAGCCCGACGGCCCCAGGAGCGTCAGGAATTCATTTTCGTGAATGGTCAGGTTCAGGTCCTCGAGGATCTGGCGGCTGCCATAGGATTTGTCGATATGCTCGAGTCTCAGCAATTCTTTTTCCAATTGTCACCCTTCTCTTTGATCGCGTCACACAGAACGCAAGTTTTTCTGCAAAAATATACCCTCCTATTTTAACATAGAAGGGTAAAGCATTCAATTTACAACGATACAAACAACGAAAAAAGCGTCGCACTGCTCAGCCCTTGGCCGCGGCCTCCCCTGCCGCCGAGAGCTTGCCCGCCGCATAGCTCAGCAGGATATGCGCGCTCTTGCGGTTCGTCGCGAGCGGCACGTTATGCACATCGCAGAGGCGCAGGAGTGCATTGATATCCGGCTCGTGCGGCTGCGACGTCAAGGGGTCGCGCAGGAACACGACATAATCGACATCGCCAACAGCCACGCGCGCGCCGATCTGCTGGTCGCCGCCCATCGGGCCAGATAGCATCGTCTCGACATGGAGGTCGAAGGTGTCATTGATGAGCGTCCCCGTCGTCCGCGTCGCGATCAGGTGGAACTTGGCGAGGAGTTCCTTATGGTGGCCGACAAACTCGAGCATCTCGCTCTTTTTCTTATCATGGGCAATCAAGGCAATGGTTTTCATCGCAGGATCCTTCCTTTCTCACAGTTCATCTCTCGCAGTCCATGGCCTCGCGGCTCATGATCCCGGTCTTCGCTTGCGCCCTAAAAAAGGACTCATGGAAACATTTCGCGGGAAAACAAAAAAATCCTGCCAGTTCCAGAGATACCGGCAGGATTTTTCGGGCTCTGATGAACGCCAACCACTTTTAAGTCAGAGCCCAAAGGTAAGAAAGGCTAAAAGTCGGAATCGTCAAAAGAGATCAAAGCGCGGAATGGGAAGCCATGTCCTTGCGCTGGCCGTACTGCTTGAGTACCGCCGCAATGATGAAATTCAGCACGAAGCAGCAGGCGAAGAAATAGAGCGAAGCCGTATAGCCGCCCGTCTGCGCGTGGAAATACGAGACGATGGAAGGACCGGCCACGCCCGCAAGGCCCCAGGCCGTCAGGATGCGGCCGTGGATGGCACTCAGCTGGCGCGTGCCGAAGATATCGGAAAGATAGGCCGGCATGCACGAGAAACCGCCGCCGTAGCAGCTGATGATGAGCAGCACGAGGACCTCAAAGACCAGGGCTTCTCGCGTCTGGCCGAGCTGCCAGAACGCTGCGACTTCGAGCAGGAAGAACAGCATGTAGACGCGCCCACGGCCGAGATAATCCGAGATCGTCGACCAGAAGATGCGGCCGCCGCCATTGAAGACACCGATGATGCCGACCATCGAAGCGGCAGCAGCAGCATCCATGCCGATGACTTCCTGCGCCATCGGCGACGCCACGGCCAGAAGGCCGATGCCGCACGTGATGTTGACGAAGAACACCCACCAGAGCGAAGCGAACTGCCACGTCTTGAGCGCCTCATTTGCCGTCACGCCGCGCTGCACATGCGTCACGCGGCCCTGGCTGTCCTTCATGACCGGGGGTCTTAGGTAGAGTGCCGAAGCCCCCATGATGGCCATGTAGATGCAGCCGAGGATCAGGAAATTGTTGACGAGCCCGACCGTCGCCGTCAGATACTGCATGACGGGTCCTGCGATCAGCGCGGCAAAGCCGAAGCCCATGATCGCGAGCCCCGTCGCGAAGCCGCGGCGATCCGGGAAATACTTGACGAGCGTCGACACCGGCGTGATGTAGCCGACGCCGAGGCCGATGCCACCGATGACGCCATAGAAGAGATACAGCAGCATGAGGCTCTGCACCGAGATGGCATACGCCGTGCCGAGCATGCCCGTGCCGAAGAACGTCATGGCAATGAGGCCGCTCTTCTTCGGCCCGATCTTCTCGACAAAACTGCCCAACAGCCCGGCCGAAAAGCCCAAAAACAGGATGGCCAGCGAAAACGTCCAGGTCGTCTGCCCCAGCGAAAAGCCCATCTCATTCATGATGGGGCGGGTCAGGACGCTCCAGGCGTACACACTGCCGATGGAAATATGGATGCCGACGGCACTCAACGCGATAAGCCAGCGATTCCTCATGAAATCTACCTCCTAGAACGATACGGGGGTATCCAGCCGGGCTTATGCAAAAAGACCGCCCGAACAGAATACCCTGCCCAGACGGTCGGCTATCTCTCACAACACAGGACATGTGGTCAATTCCACTATCCGTCAGCCCTGCGCTGCTCTTTTCTTTTTACGCTCTCATTATACGTTCCCCAAGGGACGCGCGTCAAGCCCCCTCCGGATTAAATTTTCCTGCGCAATCAGAATATAGCACGGAGAAGGTGGCAGCCGAAAGGCTGACGGAAGGATTCCCCCAGTTCCACGGTTCAGGACTGGAACAGGGCCTTGGCGAAGTCTTCGGCGTTGAAGGGGCGCAGGTCCTCGACGCCTTCGCCGACGCCGATCCACTTGACGGGCATCTGGAGCTGGCTCTTGATGCCGATGACAACGCCGCCCTTGGCCGTGCCGTCAAGCTTCGTCAGGACAACGCCCGTGATGGGT
>JAQYBD010000060.1 GCA_029338835.1 Selenomonadaceae bacterium
CTTCGGCAATAAGCGACTCATGCGGATGACCGATGAGATCAATGAGCTCGCCGACGCGATGAACATGAAGTTGCTTGGTGAGAAAGACATCATCAAGGCGCTCAAGGATGAGTGCGACCTGGAAATCACGATGTAGGAGGGAAAAGGATGGAGCGAATCAAGAAATACGGCCTGCCGTGGCTCACAAACTACGGCTGGGAGATCGTCGGGCGCGTGCTCGTGACCATCGGCCTGCTCGGCTTGGCGGCGATGCAGATTGGAGCGGTGCGGCCATGACGAAATATTACACAGCAAACGTCGACCCCTCGCGCCTCATCGTGGTCACAAACCGCGCAGGCACCGTCGCGCCGGGGAAGTGCCGCGTGCGGCAAGCGACAAAAGAAGAACTCGACGAGCTCGACAAGCTCCTCGGCCCGGTAGACAAAAGCATTCTCGCGCCGAACGGCGGTGCGAAGGGAATCTACGCGCTCCAGGAGCCGCGCCTCCGCGTGCCGCGCAACCCCGCGCGGGAAGCGGAGGAGGCCAAAGAGCGGGCAAAGAAAAAAGCCGCCTTTCGGGCGGCCATGATAAAAAGAAACACAAAGTGATCCCCTGCATTATAGCAGGGAAAAGGGAGGACTACAATATGAATGCAGGGGGAAGAGCCCGCCGGAATGAAAACATCTACGCCCTCTACAAGGGCGAAGAAAACATCATGGACGGGACGCTCGACGAGATCGCCCGTGCCCGGCATATCAAACGAAACACCGTGCAGCACATGCTCACGGCAGCATACCGCCGCCGCGTCAACGAACCATCGAAGGACGGGAAAAGGCGGTGCCGCCTGGAGCTCATCCTCATCGAGAGGCGGCACCATGAGGATTGATGAGAGCAAAAAAAGACCACCCCGGTTTTCATTACCTAGGCGGTCAACCATCAAACTTGATGGACATCTTAGCTCTTTTCAATATAGCATATCCCATCACATTTTTCAATGGAGGTAATGAATCATGAGAATCACTGTGGAACTGGACGTTTACGACATCGCGCATGCATCGGCGGAGCATATGGCAGCCTTCGCACAGGCGGCAAAGAGCATCGCGGACGGGCGCGTCAAAGAAGAAGAAAATGAGACGCGCGAACAGTATGCGCCGTGTCTGACCGGACACGAAGAAAAGGGCATCGAGTCCGAGGAGAAGGCCGCTGAACCCGCAGACGAAGGGAAGAGCGCCGAGACGAAGAAGTCGGCACCGAAGAAGGCATCTAAGAAGCAGGAAAAGCCGAAGATCGAGAAGGCCGAGAAGCCGGCAGAGGAGCACAAGGGTGAATCAAAGCCTGAAGAACCGGCAGAGGAGCACAAGGACGAGCCGGAGCCTGAAGGACCGGCAGAGGAGCACAAGGCGACACCGGTGAAGTCTGAATCCGAAGAAGCAGGAGAACCGACAAAGGATTCCAGGGAAGAGCCGGAAGAACTTGAGAGCAGGGACCCGGGGGAAGAGCCTGAAGAACCCGCCGAGAAGGCAATCACCCTCGAGGAGCTGCAGGACCTGTGCAAGCAGCGCGCCAAGGCGAACAAAGAGATCGTACCGAAGCTCAAGGAGCTCATGATCAAGTTTGGCATCAAGAAGCTCCATGAAATCAAGAAAGAAGACATCCCGGTGTTCTACAAGGAAGTCGAGGCGTTGAAATGAGTGCGCATGCTCTGCTAGGGGGCAGCAACGCGCATCGCTGGCTCGTGTGCACACCGTCTGCTCAACTTGAAGCAAAGCTCCCCGACCGCTCGGGGGAGTCGGCGAAGGAGGGCACATTCGCTCATGAGCTTGCCGATCTGTATCTTTCCAGGCGGCAGGGATTGCCGGTTAACCCCCAGATCAGCCGCCTCAAAGCCGGTACGACAGAGTACGGGGATTTCTACAGCCAGGACATGGAAGAGAACGTTGGGGCATACGTTGACCTTTTGGATGCAAAGCATCAGCAGGCACTCAAGGCCGATAAGAACGCCATCCTTCTTCATGAGGAAAAGCTGGATTTCTCTTCATGGGTGCCGTATGGCTTCGGACGCGGGGATGCTATCATCATCGCGGATGGCGTCATGGAAGTCATAGACTTCAAGTACGGTGCAACCGTCAGCGTCGAGGCGAAAAACAATCCGCAGATGCGGCTCTACGCGCTCGGTGCATATAACACCTACGGCTGGCTCTATGACATCGATTGCGTACAGATGACCATTTTCCAGCCGCGCAACGGCGGCGAGAAGTCGGAGACCATTACGACGAAGGAGCTCCTGTCCTGGGGCGGAGACCATCAAGCCCATTGCTGCGCAGGCATACAAGGGCGAGGGTGAGCTGAGTCCAGGCGATCACTGCCGGTTCTGCCGGGCGTCCCCCCGCTGCAGGGCACTGAAGGAGCACAATCTGCAGCTCGCTGCAGACTACGATGTAGACGCTGATCCGAAGCTCCTGTCTGACAAAGAAGTCGCAGATGTACTCTCACGCATTGAGACGTTGACCGCCTGGGCGAACAGGGTGAAGGCCTACGCACAGGAAGAAGCCGTGGATAACGGCCGCGTATTCCCCGGGTATAAGCTCGTCGCAGGGCGGAGCGTGCGCAGGATCGAGGACGCCGCAAAGGCGGAGGCCTTGCTCGAGGAAGCTGGCTACAAGAAAGCTGACATCCTCAAGACAGAACTGCTCACCATCTCGAAGCTCGAAAAGCTCGTCGGTAAGAAGAAACTCACGAAGCTCCTGGACGATGTCATCGTGAAGCCGCCAGGCAAGCCGACACTTGTCCCGGACAGCGATCCGCGCCCGGTTTTCAACTCCGCTACCAATGATTTTGATGTTATCCCTGATTGAGAAAGGAAGAAACAACTATGAAAAAGCACTCTGCAACACAGGTCGTCATTCCCTGCCGTGGTTCCTACATGCACGTCATCAAGCCGTACTCGTTTGACGCCAACACGCCGGAGAAGTACAGCATGACGCTGCTCATCCCGAAGACGGACACGAAGACCATCGAGAAAATCAAGACAGCCATCAAAGCCGCCATCGAGGAGGGCAAGGGCAAGCTTGCGAAGGCCGGCGGCGGCATCCCGAAGAACCTCAAGCAGCCGCTCCGCGACGCGGACGAAGAGGGCATGGAAGACCCGTCTTACAAGGGCATGATGTTCATCAACGCCACCAGCAAGACACGCCCGCAGATCGTCGACCGCAAGGTACAGCCAATCACGGATCCGGAGGAGATTTACAGCGGCTGCTACTGCAATGTCTCCGTCAACTTCTATGCGTTCAACGTCGGACCGAACCGCGGCATCGCCGCAGGGCTCAACAACATCCAGAAGATCAAGGACGGCGAGCGCTTCGCAGGCGGGCCGAGCGCGGAAGATGACTTCGAGGCGCTGCCGGACGATGATGAAGCGGACGACGATATTTTCGGCTGAGAAAGGAGAACAAAATGGTTGTCAGCGTAATCTTCCGAGGCTATCGGGGCAAAAGCTACGATTACCTGACAGACCTTGACCTCGTGCATGGGGATCCGGTGGCGGTACCTACCGGAGACCTGGGCACCGGGGATGCCACTTGCGCAGACGTCGAACACGTCGCCATCGCGCAGGTGATCCGCACCAAGCGGGCACCCCCGATGGCCAAGGCCTGGGTGATCCAGAAAATCGACATGGAGAAGTTTCTCCGAGATGAGGAGGGGCGTCATCTTGACGCTATGCTTTCATGATGGATAAACATATTTTGAGTATTGACCTCGAGACATATAGCGAGGTAGACATTCGCAAGGGCGGGCTTTACAAGTACGCAGAGAATAGTGAGATCCTGCTCTTCGCATACGCTTATGACGATGAGCCGGTCGAGGTAATAGACCTCACGCAAGGGGAAGCAATCCCCGCGAAGGTGCTGCATGACCTCGAAAGCCCTGATGTACTCAAGACGGCATTCAATGCCGCTTTTGAAATGCATGTCCTTGGACATCATCTCGGGCGACGCCTTGACCCGGCGGAATGGTTCTGCACGATGGTACAGAGCTACACGCTGGGGCTGCCCGGGAGCCTGGCAGCAGTCGGCGAGGTGTTGAACCTTGCAGAGGATAAGAAGAAGCTCGCAACAGGCAAGCGGCTCATCCAGTATTTTTGCAAGCCATGCAAACCAACCAAGGCGAACGGCGGTCGCACGCGGAATCTGCCACAGGATGATCCTGAGAAGTGGGGGCTATTCAAGACCTACAACGGCCAGGATGTCGAGGCGGAGAGGGCTATCCGCAAGCGCATCGAGAGGTTCTTCCCAATCCAGCACGAGCGGGCACTCTGGTGCCTTGACCAGAAAATCAACGATGCGGGTGTACTCATCGATACGCAGCTCGTAGACAATGCCATCGCCCTTGACGAGAAAATCAAGACAAGAGCTCTAGGGGAAGCGCAGAGACTCACCTGCCTACCTAATCCGAACAGCCGTGATCAGCTGATTGCCTGGTTCGAGGGGCAGGAAGGGCGTAGGCCCGGAACACTTGACAAGAGGGCACGGGCGGAGCTTTTAGCGGGGAACACAATCTCGAAGACGACACGCAGGGTGCTGGAGCTGAAGGACTTACTTGCAAAGACCTCAGTCAGGAAGTACATCGCTATGAGAAACGCGATGTGCAGGGACGGCCGGGTGCACGGGATGCTCCAGTTCTACGGGGCGGCCAGGACAGGCCGCTGGGCAGGCAGGCTCGTTCAGCTGCACAACCTCCCACAGAACCACCTCGAGGATCTTGATACCGCACGCAGCTTCGCCCGGGAGGGCAGCCTCGATGCGCTGGAGATGTTCTACGACAATCCGTCCGACGTTCTCAGTCAGCTCATCCGCACAGCGTTCGTCGCAGGTGAGGGCAAGCGCTTCATCGTCGCCGACTTCTCAGCCATCGAGGCTCGCGTCATCGCCTGGTACGCAGACGAAGCCTGGCGTCAGAAAGCCTTTGCGAATGGGGAGGACATCTATTGCGCGTCAGCATCACAGATGTTCGGCGTCCCGGTCGTGAAGCATGGCGTCAACGGTGAGCTCAGGCAGAAGGGGAAAATTGCAGAATTGGCCTGTGGCTATGGTGGCGGTATCTCAGCTCTCAAGGCTTTCGGTGCTGATAAGATGGGGCTCTCAGAGGAACACATGGGAGAAATCATCAAGAAATGGCGCGCGTCGAGCCCGCACATCGTCAGGATGTGGGGAGAAGTCGAACGCTGCGCCCGGCTCGCCATCAAGAACAAGCATACCCGCATCAAGTGGCATCATGGTCTGTCATTTTACACGAGATCCGGGCTTCTCTTCATCGAGCTGCCAAGCGGGCGGGCCATTGCCTACCTGAGGCCCTCTGTTCAGCGTGAGCCCGGCAGTTACAGGAAGGACAATCTCACCTATGAGGGGACAACACCGGTCGGCAGCTGGGGCAGATGTTACACCTGGGGTGGAAAACTCGTCGAAAACATCGTGCAGGCTACTGCAAGGGATTGCCTCGCAGAAAGTATGCTTCGACTTGACAAGGCAGGCTACAAAATCGTCATGCACGTTCACGATGAGGTCATCCTCGAGATGCCCTATGAAAAAGGCAGCCTCGAGGAAGCCACAAGCATCATGGGGCAGCCAATCGACTGGGCGCCAGGGTTGCTTCTGCGTGCTGACGGGTATGAGACAGAATATTACAGAAAGGATTGACCGAAGTGAAACCAACAACATTCTACAAGCACATGAAGGATTTCGTGCTTGCTGACGCCTCCAGGCCGGTATTCCAACATATCTGGTTTGACGGGGAGTACGGGATCGCGACGAACACGCATGTTCTTTGTGCGGTCAAATATAAATCGGAGCCTCACTTTGAAACGACAGATGGTACGAAGGTAGAGCTTCCTGCACAGTACCCGGACTGGAAGAAAGTCGTGCTCAAGGAAGACGGAGATAAAGCGAAAATCACATTGCAGAAGAAGACACTGGAACATCTTTCCGACTGGATCCATCTGCTGAAATTCGTTCTGCAGATGACGAAAGAGAAAGGGGTCAAGGCTGCGGATCAGATACACATCATTTGTCTTGACCGACGAGGCACGAGTCTCTTTCTCTATTTCCTCATGACAGGTTGCCATGCCCCGGTGAAGGTCGAAATGTTGTCAGACCTACCGGATGACGGCGAGCATTTCAAGGTGTTCGTGAACGCCCGGTATATCCTGGCTGCGCTGAGCTTCATCAAAGATACAGAGGCTGAATCCGTTGATTGGGTGTTCGAGAAAAAATCTCCCTTGATGCAGCAGTATACGAAAAGTCTTCTCGGACGTATAGAGCTCCGTACAGAGGAGCTGCGGGTGACGATCACTCCTATCGCGATCAACGACACCGACTCCGAATTTATGAGAGAGCTCGTTGATTTCATCAAAACAGATGATCTGCAGGTAGCAGATGAGGAAAAAGACGATCTGGATTTTTTAGACTGAAAGGCAGGCTGAATTTGACATGATGGACGTAAAGAATCTTGAAAAAATTACGCGTGGGATGGACATGCAGATGAGGATGTGCCGTTCCCTGGTCAACCTTGTAGCAGACTTTGAGGAAGCGAAGCTCAAGGGAGTTGCAAGCGATGCAGAGATCCAGCACCTCAAGGAGTACACGGAGGATATGCTGCTCGCCTGTGATACCGCAGGGAAACTCGTCAACGCGCTCACGAAGCTTGCAGAGAATCAGGAAAAAGACAAGCCGAAAAAGCCGGCGGAACAGCCGAAGAAGACCGAGACGAAGAAAGCGGCGGACAAAACCGAAGCCACTGATGATCTGAGCTTTTTGGAGTGAGGGGTAGCAAATGGGCATCCTAGCACAGGCAACACTCAAGCGCTTTTACTCCGTCTGCGGGCGGGTGATTGAAGATGGGAGGAGCACCTCTTCGACAGAGACCGGGGAGTCAAAAACCGTACGCACGATCCACTACCACTGCATGAAATGCGACGCTGAGTTCACGATTGAACATCCGTACAGGAAGGGCGGTTTCTATGGTCCCGCAATCTGCGACGACAGCTATTTCACTTGTCCGCATTGCGGTGCGCATTTCTTTAGCACGGCCAACTTTTCTGAGGTTTACCTGTTCCGCCCGGCAGGGATGACCCGGACGAGCGAATGCATTCCCCGTGAAGTGACACTCATCGTGAAGGAAATCCGGGAGGGGTTCATTCTCGAGGCCAGGGAAAAAGTGACCCGAATGACTGCGAATAACGGCTTCTACCATGAGAACCGTTCCGAGGTGTTCCGCTTTGATGTGAAGCACCGCCGGACAACTTACGCAATCAGCTATGCAAGCAACCGGCGCACCTACAAGCCGGTGCAGTTCGAGCTCGGTGCGCCGTTCGATCTGAGAATCTACGAAGTGACAGCCCTGCGGGCGCTCAATAGTGACAACCTCGCGTTTAAGGAGCGCAACGAATACACGAACAGCACGCGGCCACACGCAGGCGTCCGGTCGGAGGTCACGACAGTCCTGCGGGTGCTGCGTGATGGCATCCGGCGCAAGTGGAAGAAGCTTCACGGCTATGACATCGGCAGTCTCTTTGTATCCTGCGGGACGAGCCAGGGAGTGCTGCTCTTCCCGCTCCTGAATCTCGCCTACCGCTTGATCTGCCCGGACGCGAAGAACCTGCCGCATGAACTGCGGGAGGGAGCCTACGAGGCCGATGGCTTTGCAAAGGGCCATGCCATCACAGAAGACGACAAAAAGAAGTACGCCGACTTCGGGGCCTTTCGCCGGGCGAGGAACACGACAGAGGCCGTTATCAAGCTCTTCAAGCTGCCAGACCTCCCGAGCGTGCGCCGGGTGCTCGTAGATGACATTTTCAACGCGGTGATGCTGAAGAAGGCCTATAAGCTCATGCACGATGAGAACCATGCTCGCAGGCTCTACCAGTTTGCGACAAACGGTGCGGGCCGTCGGTTAGAGTACGGGTACTACAATGCAAAGCCTACACATGAAGGTCAGATAATTTACGACTATGCGGACATGCTGCTCAAAGCAGGCTGGACAGAAAGCAAGGTGTTGCGTCTCTTAGAGGCGGGCAAGCAGGCGAAGGCGGGGAAGATAGTCGATTTCCGCGACATCAGGCATATGCTGACCTGCATGCCTACCGAGATCCATCAAGAGGCTGCGAAGGTGAGGCTGAGGGATCTGCATGACTGGCTGACATGGAAAAAGAAGGAGCTTGATGAAAAGGGATACCCGCTCAAACCGCCTGAGAGCGTTCGTAGGCGCCTTCAGATGCAAATCACAAGTGATTGTATGCGTTTTTACTTACCAGCGCATACACGCGAACTGAGAGCGGCAGGCGAGGAGCTGCACAACTGTGTGGGTGGCTATGGTGATCGCATCCTGCGGAACAGGTGCAACGTCGTGTTCATGACGGATGACAGCGGGAAACTGCTTGCCTGCCTCGAGGTGGCGAACGGCTGCCTCATACAGGCAAAGCTCAAGTTCAATCGTCCGGTCTCAAAGGATGCCAGGGCAAACGGTGCGGTCATCGACTGGTGCAAGGCCACAGGTATCGAGATTGCGACACATGATGTCCGTGAGCTGCGACTGCCCATGGTAATTGGTGAAAATCCTGAGAAGGTGACAGCATGAACGAAGAAGAGAAGAAGACCCGTCGCATATGCTTCGAGCACGACGGGCTTCTGACGATATCGACGGGAAGCCGCCGACGGACGAAGGTATGGAAGGAGAAGCGCGTCGCATGGAGCGCACTTGCCAAACGGCTCTCCGAGACAAAACGCACGAGCGAGACACAGAGGGAGTTCGCTCGCATGGACAAGGCATCACAGGACGAGGTGAAGGACGTCGGTGGTTTTGTCGGCGGCGAGCTCGAGAACGGGCGGCGCACGGCAGCAACCTGCGGTAAGCGCCAGCTCGTGACACTGGATGCAGATTTCGCGGGTGCAGATTTCTGGGACTCCCTGGAGTTCTTGTTCGGCAACTACGCCTGCTGCACTTACTCGACGCACAAGCACACGAAGGAGAAGCCCCGTCTGCGGCTCGTCATCCCTCTCAAGCGTCCCGTGACACCAGACGAGTATCAGGCGGTCAGTCGGAAGATTGCCGAGGGCATCGGCATCGACCTCTTTGACGACACAACGTATCAGCCGCATCGCTTGATGTACTGGCCGTCGACGTCGCGCGACGGGGATTTTTTCTTCGAGTGGCAGGATGGGCCCTGGCTTGATCCTGACAAGGTGCTCGCGGCGTATGATGACTGGGAAGACCAGACGGAGTGGCCTGTCTCAAGCAGACAGGGAGAGCTCGTAAGCCGTGCCATGAAGAAGCAGGAGGATCCGCTGGAGAAACACGGTCTCATCGGAGCGTTTTGCAGGGCGTACAACATCGGCGAGGCCATCGAGAAGTTTCTGCCGGAGGTCTATGAGCCGTTCGAGGGGCATGAAGACCGCTACACCTACAAGCCCGGCTCTAGCGCGGGCGGTGCCATCGTCTACGAAGACAAGTGGCTGTTCTCTCATCACGCGACCGACCCTGCGACGATGAAGCTCTGCAACGCGTTCGACCTCGTGCGCATCCACAAGTTCGGCGACCTCGATGAGGGCAAGACGACGCAAGACATATCGAAGCTGCCGAGCTATCAGAAGATGATGGAGCTTGTCACGAAGGACGAGCACGTCAGGGCTTCCATGATGAAGGAGAAGATGGAGGAGGTGCAGACCGAGTTCCATGATCTGGGCGATGAGGAGGATGTAGAGGAGCAGGATTTCAGCTGGGCAGGCAAGCTTAAGGTCAGCGAGAAGACCGGCAAGATTCTCTCGACACGCGCGAATATCCGCGTCATCCTGCAGAACGACAAGCGCATCGCAGGCACGTTCGGCTGGGATGCCTTCTCGCAGCGCATCGCCATCATCAAGCCGCCGGCATGGCGCACAGAGAACGAGAAGGATCCGTACTGGAACGATGGCGACGACAGTGAGCTGCGGTATCTGCTTGAGACCTACTACGGTATCGACAGTAGGCAGAAGATCGAGGACGAGACGCTGAACGCTGCGAACCGGCACAGTTTCCACCGGGTGCGCGAGTTCCTGCATGGTCTCAAGTGGGACGGCGTGAAGCGCATGGATACGTTGTTCGTGGATTACCTGGGGGCAGAGGACACAGCCTACACACGGACGGTCACGAGGAAGATGCTCATCGCCGCTGTCGGTCGTGTCGAGAAGCCGGGGCTCAAGTTCGACAACATGGTCGTTCTCGAGGGACGGCAGGGCATCGGCAAGAGCTACATCCTCAAGCTGCTCGGCGGCAAGTGGTTCAGCGACTCTCTCACAACAGTGCAGGGGAAGGAGGCGTATGAGCAGCTGAGGGGCTGCTGGCTCATCGAGATGGGCGAGCTCGCCGCCCTGAAGAAGAGTGATATCGAGCCGATCAAGCAGTTCATCAGCAAGCAGGTAGACACCTACCGCGTCGCTTACGGCAAGCGTCTTTCCGAGTTCCCCCGTCAGTGTGTCTTCATTGGCACGACGAACGAGGCGACGTTCCTGCGCGACCACACCGGCAACCGCCGGTTCTGGCCGGTAAAGTGCGGGCTGAAGAAGGCGAAGAAGAGTCTGTGGGCAGAAGATGTCGACGAAGAGATCCGCCAGGTCTGGGCGGAGGCCGTGGACGCTTGGGAGAAAGGTGAAAAGGTATGGATTGGTGAAGAGATGGAGCGCCAGGCGCGTGAGGTGCAGAGGGAGCACACAGAGGAGAATCCTTATGTCGGCATGATCGAGGAGTTCCTGGAAAGGGAGCTGCCGGAAAACTGGTACAAGCTCGACCTCGACACCCGCCGCGACTATCTGCGGGGAGACGGTTTTGAAATCGAGATGGGTCGGAGCTTCAAGCGGACACGCATCTGCATCCTCGAGGTATGGTGCGAGATGCTGGGCGGCGACGTCCGGCGGCTGAATACATACGACCGGAAGGAGATCCGGGCGGCGCTTGACCAACTGGAAGGGTGGGAGAGACACCATACAAGGCTCCACGAGTTATATTTTGGAAAGACCTATGGTAGACAGGGGGCGTGGGTGAAAAAAGAAGAAGGTATGAATGAAGATACGACAGGGGACACGACATAAAAACACGACACGCTGAGGCCTTATATATCAAGGGTTCACAGAAAAATGTCGTGGTTTTCGTCGAAAAATCCCCCTCACACATGTACGGGTATATAGGTGGGTATCCCTATATAGGGGTATTACCTATATACTACAAAAAACTTTTTACGTGTATTTTATAGATATAAGTACGACATAGAGCCCATGAACCCTTGATATTACTGGGCTCATGGATGTCGTGTTTTTATGTCGTGTTATGCGATTTTTCGTAATCTGAAAACACGAAATCTGACATTTTTTACCAATAAGAGAGGAGTTGACGCCATGCAGGAGAAACAAATCGAGCGCAAGATGTGTCAGGCAGTCGCGAAACTGGGGTGCGCAGCGTTGAAGTTCGTGTCACCGGGGAAAAGTGGCGTACCGGACAGGATCGTCTTATGTCCCGGCGGTCGTACCGTCTTTATAGAGCTGAAACGGCCAGGAGGGAAGCCTCGGCCACTGCAGAGGTACGCAATTCATCGTCTGCGGGAGCTGGGGTTCCCCTGCTTTGTCGTTTCAACGACAGAAGAAGTTGAGGCTTGTGCACGACAGATCGAGCGCATGATGCAGGAATGGGAGGGGAAATCGTGAAGGAGTTTGTCCCACGAGGATATCAGCGCTACGCGATCCGCTTCATCGAGGAGCATCCGGCCTGTGCTCTTTTCCTGGATATGGGGATGGGGAAGACCGCCATCACCTTGTTCGCTATCCGTAGTCTCATGTATGACTGCTACGACATCAAGCGCGTGCTGGTCATTGCGCCGCTGCGGGTGGCGGCGTCTACCTGGCAGGATGAAGCGCAGGAGTGGGAAGGCTTGTCGGACCTCTCAATCGTGTCGTGTCTCGGGACAGAGGAGCAGCGCAGGGCGGCTCTCCGGCAGCAGGCTGACATCTATACGATCAACCGCGAAAATATCCCTTGGCTCGTCCAGTACTACGGCAGGCGCTGGCCGTTCGATATGGTCGTCATTGATGAGAGCTCTTCGTTCAAGTCTCCGAAGGCGCGGCGCTTTAAGGAGCTGCGTCGCGTGCGCCCTTTGATGCATCGCATTGTAGAGTTGACCGGCACGCCAGCACCGAACGGCATGATGGACCTCTGGAGTCAGATTTATCTCCTCGACCTCGGAAAACGTCTTGGCCATACCATTGGCGAGTATCGGCGCAGATGGTTCACACCGGGAGCCGGGGCGGGCTATGTCACCTATACCTGGAACGAGAAGAAGGGAGCCCGCAAAGAGATTTCCGACGCAATCGGCGACATCTGTGTCAGCATGAAGGCAAAGGACTACATCGACCTGCCGCCCGTGCTCCCGAATGTTGTCAAGGTGAGACTGAGCGAGGCGAAGATGAGAGCTTATAAGAAGTTCGAGCGGGAACAGATCCTCTCTCTGGCTGACGAGGAAATCTCAGCATCATCCGCGGCAGTCCTGTCGAGTAAGCTTCTGCAGTTCACCTCCGGGGCAATCTATGATGCAGATGGGAAGACTTGGAAGATCCACAGGGCCAAGCTGGATGCCCTGCAGGATGTCATCGACGCAAACGCAGGGAAACCGGTCATGGTCTTCTACTGGTTCCGCCACGAGCTCGATCGTCTGAAGGTGGAATTTCCGCAGGCAAGGACACTTGATAGCCCGCAGGACATCCGCGACTGGAATGCAGGAAAGATACCGTTCCTCTTTGTGCATCCAGCGTCAGCCGGGCACGGGCTGAATCTGCAGCATGGGGGAAGCATCATCGTTTGGTACTCGCTCCCCTGGAGCCTCGAGCTCTATGAGCAGGCGAACAAGCGTCTGCATCGGAGCGGGCAGACACACACAGTCATCATTCACCACCTCGTCGCGCAGGGAACTATCGATGAGGATGTCATGCGTTCTCTCATGGACAAGCGACGGGGGCAGGACAGCATGATGGAGGCCGTGAAGGCGAGAATCAAAGAATTCGGAGGGGAAAGACTATGAGTAGAGCGAACTTGTTTGCGGGTATCAAGCCTGTCATGCCTTGCATGGACGACAACGGAAACATCGACCTCGCGGCGCAAATCGAGCATGTCGCAAGCGAGTATAAGGAGTTCCAGAAGGCATTTTGTCTTTATCAGACAATGTCTACAGGGAAACAGCGCGCGCATCTCGCGGAAGAGGCCGTCGATCTCATGACTTGTGTTGCGACGTTCCTCGCGGCAGCATGTCCTGATCTCATCGTAGACGCTGTCCAGCTTGTCAACTGCAAGAACAGGATGCGCGGGTACTTCGACCATAACAACGACTGAGGGAGGGAGAATATGTTTTCACATAACGACTATCTGAAGCTCACAAAAGATTACTTGCGTGAGTATGAGACCTACAAGGCGGCCGTTAGGGCCATCACACAGACGGTTTGCGACCTGCGGAGAGGGCTTGCAGGTCAGACCATCAAGACGGTGAGCTATGATGATGTTCCCGGAGGAGGTGGTGGTGCAGGGCTCAACAGCGTCGAGCAGGCAGCAGAGACCCGCATCCATGACGAAGACAGACTCGCAGCCCTTGAACAGGAGTTGGAGCGATTAAAGATGCAAGTGCAGCGTATAGGCTTCGCTCTCGCAGCGCTGGAAGGTGAAGAGATGACGATCGTCGAGATGTTTTACTTCCAGCGCCTGGGCTATGCGGTCATGGCAACGCGCATCCATGCAAGTGAGCGGACCTGCCGGCGCCGGGTTCATGATGTAACACAGAAAATCGCCCTGCTCATCTTTGGCATCCGGACGAAGGAAAGAGTGATGTTTCTCAAGTAGAA
The DNA here is from genome assembly GCA_029338835.1 of Selenomonadaceae bacterium. Lineage (GTDB taxonomy): Bacteria > Bacillota > Negativicutes > Selenomonadales > Selenomonadaceae > Mitsuokella. The sequence goes on from JAQYBD010000060.1 coordinate 13,881, forward strand.
ATAGAGCGTTGGCCGTTTTTTGGCCGTTTTTTGGCCGCTTTTTGGCCGCTTTTTCCGTTTTTCCGTGGTATAATGATATTGTCAGCAAAGCGGTCAAAGAGAGATGCCCGCTGGCGATATCCATCATGGTTTGTTGGTTTCGTTGAGAACAGCCCCCCCTACAAAAGCCCCGACGCGAAATAGTGCCGGGGCTTTCGTGTGCGCGGAAAAAAGAGGAACGGGGAGGAGTGGGGCAGTGACGGCGATACATTGCGACAATGACAAATGCAAGTACAACGAGGATCGTCTCTGCACGCGCGCGGATATGTACTGCGTCGGGCGGCGATGCAGGAGTGAGCGGCACATGACCTATATTGACCTCATGCGCGGGCGTGATCCCTGCCCACATAAAAAACGTAATTCGTAGTGCGCAAAGACAGCAAAAGAAAAAACTCCGCCCGCGTGCTGAAGCACGATCCGGAGCGGGCGGCGCGAATGATGAAAACAGAATAACGGAAAGGTCACTGCGCAGGCGGTGGCCTTTTCTGGTGGGAATTTTTATGGAGTGTGGTGAACATGTGAGATGAAGCTGACAGAGAAGCAAAAACGCTTTGTTGATTATTACATCGAAACAGGAAATCAGACCGAGGCCGCAAGACGGGCAGGGTATAAGCAACCACAAACCCAAGGGGCACAAAACTTAGGTAAACTTAGTGTTAAGGCCGCCATCGATGCCAGACTCAGAGAACTCGAGGGCAAGCGCATCGCCAAGGCTGACGAGGTCATGCAGTTCCTCACATCGACACTGCGTGGCGAAGTCAAAGAGGAGCGCGTCGTCGTCGAAGGGACAGGCGAAGGAAGGAGCGACGCTCGCATCATCACGGTGCAAGTATCTGCCCGAGACCGTCTCGATGCGGCGAAGAGCCTGCTCAAGCGCTACCCGATGCAGCTCGATGCCAAAGAGCAGAAACTACGGCTGCAGAAGCTTGAGGCCGAGATTCGGGCGGCCGAGCAGGTGGACGACGATGCCGTGACGATTGTGGATGATCTGGGAGATGGTGACGATGAAGACGATACGGCTCAGTGATGTGGTAGCGCCGCATTTCTATGCACTGCATCGCGACATCGTGCGCCATAGCCATACATACTACTGGCTGGAGGGCGGCCGTGGCTCGACGAAATCGTCAGAGATAAGCCTCGAGATCCCGCAGCTCCTCATCAAGAATCCGGATTGCCACGCGGTCGTCCTGCGCAAGGTCGGCAACACCATCAAGACAAGTGTCTACCCGCAGATGCAATGGGGAATCGACGCGCTGGGACTCACGAGTAAATTCCGTTTCAAGACAAGCCCGCATGAGATTACCTACCGGAAGACCGGTCAGAAAATCCTCTTTTTCGGCGTTGACGATCCGCAGAAGATCAAGTCCATCAAGCTGCCTTTTGGCTACATCGGCGTTGTGTGGTTCGAGGAGCTGGACCAGTTCAGCGGCATGGAGGAAATCCGCAACCTCAATCAGTCGCTATTGCGCGGCGGCCCCAAATACTGGGAGTTCTGCTCCTTCAACCCGCCAAAAAGTCAGAACAACTGGGTGAATGAGGAAAAGCTCTTTGAGGATCCCGACAGGCTCGTGCATCACTCCACCTACCTCGGCGTGCCGCGGGAATGGCTCGGCGAACGGTTCTTTGACGATGCGGAAAAGCTCAAGGAGAAGAACGCACGCGCCTATGAGCATGAGTACCTCGGCAAGGCCACGGGCACTGGCGGGGCTGTTTTTGAGAACGTCAGCGACATGCGGATGAGCGATGAACTCATTGGGAATTTTGACCGCCTTTACTTCGGTCTTGACTTCGGTTTTGCTGTGGATCCGCTGGCATTTGTCGCCTGCCACTACGACGCAAAGCATGAGGACATCTACATCTTCGATGAAAT
>JAQYBD010000061.1 GCA_029338835.1 Selenomonadaceae bacterium
ATGATAGTGATTGTCAATATATACTGTAAAAATTAATCTGTTTCCAACGAGTATCCAATCGTGCTCGGTTTATCCGGACGGTCCTGTTCCGGTCCGTCCGCTTGCAGTCTAGTGCATAGGGACAGCCAGTACAGTCCTCGCATTGGTAGACTTCTTTCACAGCCCTTTCACAAGCCACCACTTCTTAAAGTGGCGGTAGTTGACGGTTTCGAAAACCCCCTGTAAGCCGTGAAAAGTACGTTCTGGCTATCCCTAAGTTAAGCTAATCGTATCATTCCCTCAAGGATTGTCGATGCGCATCCGAAAGAAGTAAAAGCGGAAGTTTTCATAAATTACCGTAAATTATCAAAAATAACGTGAAACTTTGTAAATGATTGGTACATAAGCGAAAAACGGGTGAATTCCTGATTTTTTCACGTGATTTCCCCATTGTAAAAGCCAGAATTTTATTATATAGTATACTTCTAGAAAAAGAAGATACCGGCATGCTTCCCGTTGGTTTTCAGCTGCTTGTGATAGAATCTTTTTCGGACGATTACAAAGATTATTTCTGGAAGGGGATTACAATAAAATGTTTGGTATGTCAATGGATATCGGTATTGACCTTGGCACGGCAAACGTGCTCGTCTATGTGAAAGGCAAGGGCATCGTGCTGCGCGAGCCGTCCGTCGTCGCTGTCGATAAGGATACGAACCGCGTGCTGGCCATCGGCGAGGAGGCTCGCCGCATGATCGGCCGTACGCCGGGCAATATCGTGGCTATCCGCCCGCTGCGCGAGGGCGTCATCGCCGATTATGACATCACGGAGAGTATGCTGCGCCATTTCATCGAGAAGGTCGTGGGCCGCAGCTTCGTTTTCCGCCCGCGCATCATGATCTGCATCCCGTCGGGCTGCACGATGGTGGAGCAGCGTGCCGTACAGGAAGCTGCGGAGCAGGCCGGCGCCCGCCATACGCAGCTCATTGAGGAGCCGCTGGCTGCAGCTCTCGGAGCCGGCCTTGATATCGTGGAGCCGTGCGGCTCGATGATCGTCGATATCGGCGGCGGCACGACGGATATCGCCGTCATCAGCCTTGGCGGCATCGTCAACAGCGAGTCGCTGCGCATTGCCGGTGACAAATTCGATTCGGACATCATCGCGTATGTCAAACGTGCGTTCAATCTCATGATCGGTGAGCGCACGGCGGAGGACATCAAGTTCAAGGTCGGTGCAGCTTTCCCGGAAGCCCGCAACGAGACGCTCGACATCCGTGGCCGCGACCTCTTGACGGGGCTGCCGAAGACGGTGCAGATCACGACGTCGCAGGTGGCAGAGGCCATCGGTGCTTCGGTCTCGCGCATCGTGGAATGTGTCAAGAAGGTCCTTGAGGAGACGCCGCCGGAGCTTGCCGCTGACATCATGGATCGCGGCATCATCCTGACGGGCGGCGGTGCGCTGCTCTTCGGGCTCGATGAACTCATCCGCCGCGAGACGGATATCCCGACGGCTCTTGCTGACGACCCGCTTTCCTGCGTGGCTTTGGGCTGCGGCAAGGCACTCGACACGTTCTCGAAGTTTGACGGACGTGCCATGAACCTCAAGATCGGTAAATAAGGTTTTGCGGCCTTCCACGGCGGGAGCTTGCTTCTGCCGCGGAGGGCCGTTTGATGGTTTTGAGACTGTTTGCTGGTTTTGGGCGGGGAGAAGATTTTTGGGCAAGGAGGCCTGAGCAATGAATCGTTTTTGGCGACGTGCGGCCGTACTGGCTGCTGCCGTTGTCTTTTCATGGCAGAGCCTGGCAATGGCTGCGGATCTGACGATGGTGCGCTTCCACAGCGGCAGTGAGCATGACCGCGTGGTGTTTGACTTGTCGGAGCTGCCGCGCTATCAGGAGGCTCTGTCGGATGACCGGCGCACGCTGACGCTTGATTTTGCCGGCACGAAGGATAAGCGCTTGCAGAAGCTGCCGATAAAGAGCAGCCGCATCGAGTCCGTCTCGTATGCTGCGAAGGGCGGGCATCTGCTCGTGACGATACGCCTCAAGGCCGGTCTGGCGTATGATATCCATACGCTCAAGAATCCGACGCGTCTCTTCATCGATGTCATGCCGTCGGGAGCGGCGGCGTTCCAGACGAAGACGCCTGTTGGCAGCGTCAGCAAAGGACAGGCGAAGCCGACGGCTGGTGCGGGTACGTCCGGCACGAGTGCAGCCGGCAGGGCCGGCACTCTTGATGGCGACTATATCGAGGATGTGGCTCCGGGGCTCACGAAGCACACGTATGTCTATTGGGATGATTACGGCAAGGTTTCTGCCTGGCTGCTGGAAGCCGATCCCCGCAACTATGACTTGCGCCTGGTACTCGCGAAAGGCCGGGTGCCGGGGCGTGAGGCGGTCAGCGGCATCGCGGCGCGCGCAGGCGGCATCGCAGCCATCAATGGCTCGTACTTTGCCACCGCAGGCGATATTCTCGGCGTGACCCGCATCGACGGCCAGACGGTCGGCACGACGTATTACACGCGTTCGGCCTTTGGCCTGCGTGCCGACGGCACCCCGCTTTTTGGCAAGATCTCTTATGATGGCAGTGTCACGATGGATGGCGTCACGCAGCCAATCGGCGGCGTGGACTGCGAGCGCGGTACGGACAGCCTGGTTGTCTACAACCGCTCGTATGGCACGCACACGGGTACGAATGAATACGGCCGCGATTACGTCGTGCGCGGCGGCCGCGTGACGGATATCCGTCAGAATGATGCGCCCATCCCGCAGGATGGCGTGGTCGTTTCTGTACATGGCACGGCAGCCGACGCCTTTGCCGGCGTGCAGGTCGGCGATCCCGTGACAATTCGCGAGGATCTCGGCTCGTACTGGCGGGATGCCGTGACAATCGTGGGCTGCGGGCCGCGCCTCGTGGAGAACGGCCGTGTCCATGTGACGGCGAGCGAGGAGGAATTCCCCTCGGATATCCGCGTCGGCCGCGCGCCGCGCACAGCTGTCGGTGTCACGAAGGACGGGCGTTATCTGCTGGCCGTCGTCGATGGCCGCCAGTCGCACAGCGTCGGCCTGACGCTCACGGATTGGGCAAGGCTGCTCGTGAGATTCGGCGCACAGGATGCCATCAATCTCGATGGCGGCGGCTCGACGGATCTCGTCGTGAATGGGGAAGTACAGAATTCTCCCTCCGACGGGCAGGAACGCGCTGTCGGGGATGCCCTCGTACTCGTGCCGAAGCGCTGATGGCTGAGAGCTGGATGAGAAACACGGGAAAATCGATGCAAAAGCGTGCAAGGCTGGACGAGTGTGTTATAATGGAAAGGAATCATGTTTATCTTTCTGGTTACGAGGTGAATACTTTTGCATAAATTCATGAAGCGATTCGTTGTGGCTGGCGCCATGACGCTCCTTTTCGCGTCGGCGTCCGTGCCAGCACGGGCCATGGACCCCATCCTGCCGTTCCAGGATGTGCAGCAGGGCATGAGCGGCACAGCCTATACGGTGGTAGACAGTTCCGGCATCATCCGCAGCTTCGATGTGGATATTGTCGGCAATATGGATAATGGCAAGGGCTCTTCTCGCATGATCATGGCCAGGGCGCGCGGCCCGGTCATTGAACAGACCGGTGGTATCCTCCAGGGCATGAGCGGCAGTCCCGTCTACATCGATGGCCGCCTTGTGGGCGCTGTCGCCGCCGGTATCAAGGATATGACTCCGTACACGTTCTTCATCACGCCGATTGAGGATATGACGCCGCTCTGGAGCATGCCGGATACGAAGAACAAGACGCATCTCCATACGATCAACCTTAAGAAGGTAGCGGAGGAAAAGGCTAGGGAAGAAGCGCTGGAAAAGGAAGAAGCGCGCAAGAAGGAGACCAAGGGCGAGAATGTCATCCTGAACCGCCTGATGGATGTCCTCAAGGAAGCCCGGGCGGATATCAAGGCGCAGGCTGCAGAAGATAAGGCTTCGGCGGCGAAGGATGTCGAGACTGAGACCGGTACTAAGGCTGAGAAGGAGCCGGAGCAAGCAGGTGAGGCTGCCGCTGTGGAAGCAGATCAGGCGGCTAAGCCCGAGAAAGACGGCAAGGCAACAGCTCCGGACGCATCGATCGCGCCAGACGATGAGGCGGATGCACAGCCTGCTGCTGACAGCGGTGAAGCAAAAGCAGCGGCAGAGGAAGCACAGGCTGGAGACAGCAAGGACAAGCAGCCGGTTCCCGGCGAGAAGAAGGATGTGCTGTTCCTCTCCGGGTTCAATCAGGCCGGCATCGACTTCCTGCAGAAAAACGTATCGCTCGGCCAGAAATTCTCGCTGCTGCCGATGGGGGCGCCGGGATCTGGCGATGCCGCCACGACCCGCTACGATGCGACGCTCGAGCCAGGCAGTGCCGTCGGCGTGGCCATCGTCTACGGTGATTTCGCCGTCGGTGCGACGGGAACGGTGACGGCCGTCAATGGCAAGGACATCCTGGCATTCGGCCATCCGTTCCTGCATCGCGGCAACGTCAATTATTTCATGACGGATGCCAGGGTCGTGGGGACGATCAGCGGGCAGAGCAACGGCATGAAGATCGCCAATATCGGCAATCTCATCGGCCGCATCAATCAGGATCGTGAGACGGGCATCGCCGGCCGTCTCGGCGATTTCCCGTCAGTCGTGCCCGTCAAGGTGCGCGTCAAGGATACGGGACTCAACCGGGATATCGAATACGGCGCGCGCATTGCCTACGATGAGGATTTCTTGCCGGAGCTTTCGGGCGGCATCGCATACGCGGCGATGAGCAAGACCTCGGATACGCTGGGCGGCAGCACGGCCAATGTCCACTTCACCATCCGGACGAATGCGACGAGCAACGGCCGTTTTGAGCGCAGCAATATGTTCTACAATGTGGCGGATGTCGGCCAGATCGCTGTGGGCGAACTCATGCAGGCCATGAATATCATCTGCTCGAATCCGGAGCAGGAATCCGATATTGTCGATGTCCAGGTGGATATCTCGATGGAGAGCGGCCGCAAGACGGCGACCCTGCTTTCTGCCGTGCCGGATAAGACGGTGGTCCATCCGGGTGAGACCGTCCGCTTCACGACGACCATCAAGCCGTACCGCCGTGACAAGGAGACGCTGCTCATCCCGTACCGCGTGCCGGATACGGCTCCTGAGGGGCTGCTGTCCCTCGATGTGCGTGGTGGCGGCGTGATGCCGGTCACCCAGCTCAAGCTCCTGCAGCAGACGGGACTTGACCTGCTCGCGCAGGAGGACAAGACGCAGACGACGAAGGATAAGCTGCAGAGCCTCAAGCAGGCTGGCCGCAATAATGATATCGTCATCGCTCCGGGAGCTTCGCCGGTACTGCTTTCGGAAAAGGAACAGCGCAAGGCCGTGAAGGAAGCGGCTGCTGCGGCCAAGCGCGCAGCGGAAGACGCACGGAACGGCAGCCGGAAGTTCTCGTTCTCCGTGCAGAAGAAAGCGCCGCAGACGGGCGAGACGAAGTTTACGACGAATTATATCATCGATAATGTCATCCATACCTCCCTGCAGGTCGAGAGAAAGTGACCGCCCCCTATTGTCAGCAGGCGAATATGATGATACACTGAAAAATGATGCTTTGACGCACAGCGAGCGTATAGACTGTGCTGCTATAGGAGGAAAAGGGACTTAAATGGAAAAGTTGGTTATACATGGCGGACGCCGGCTGGAGGGCCGGGTCAAGATCAGCGGGGCGAAGAATGCGGTGCTGCCGATCATCGCGGCGACACTTCTGGGGCAGGATACGCCAAGCCTGCTCGATGAGGTGCCGGCACTTGAGGATGTGCATACGATTACGGAAGTGCTGCGGAAACTCGGTGTCAGAGCGGATTTTGACGCTGAGAAGCACCAGCTCTTCGTGGACAGCACGGTCATCGGCAGCTGTGAGGCGCCGTACGATCTCGTGCGCAAGATGCGCGCTTCGTTCCTGATCATGGGGCCGCTTCTGGCACGCTGCGGACAGGCCAAGATTTCCCTGCCGGGCGGCTGCGCCATCGGCACGCGTCCCATCGACCTGCACCTCAAGGGCTTTGAGGCTCTGGGGGCTGAGATCAAGATCGGCCATGGCTTCATCGAAGCCGCTGCTCCGGAGGGACTCAAGGGAGCCAAGATCTATCTCGATTTCCCGAGCGTCGGTGCAACGGAGAACATCATCATGGCGGCTTCGATGGCGGAGGGTCAGACCGTTCTCGAGAATCCGGCTCAGGAACCGGAGATCGTCGATCTCGCCAATTACCTCAATGTCATGGGGGCAAGGATCCGGGGAGCCGGTACGAATGTCATCAAGATCGAGGGCGTGCCGAAGCTCACGGGTCGCGATTACACGATCATCCCGGATCGCATTGAGGCGGGGACGTACATGGTGGCTGCCGCGATGACGCGCGGCGATGTCTACATCGAGAATGCCATCAGTGAGCATCTGAAGCCTGTCATCGCCAAGCTCAAGGAAGCCGGCGTGACGATCGAGGAAGATGTGGACGGCATCCGTGTGACCTGCGACCATCGCACGAAGTCGGTCGACATCAAGACGATGCCGTACCCGGGCTTCCCGACGGACATGCAGGCTCAGTTCATGGCGATGATGGCCATCTCGGAAGGGACAGGCGTTGTCACGGAGACGGTGTTCGAGAACCGTTTCATGCATGTGGATGAACTCAAGCGCATGGGTGCGAACATCAAGATTGATGGACGTACATCCATCGTCGAGGGCGTGGAAAAACTTTACGGCTGCCAGGTCAAGGCTACGGATCTGCGTGCGGGTGCGGCAATGGTACTCGCGGGGCTCGTCGCCGAGGGGGAGACGCAGGTCGGTTATATCCACCATATCGACCGCGGCTACGACAACCTGGTGGCGAAGCTTGTCGGCCTTGGCGCAGATATCTGCCGCGTCGACAAATAACAGCAACGATACGATAAGTGTTGGGACATGTACCCGGCACTTATTTTTGTTCTAAGGCATGTGTTCTTTTTGTAACATATCATTCTGCTTTTTGTGTATGCATTTGTGGATTCATTTTGTTTATATTTTATATATTAGGAGAGAGATTCATGAGCAATATGATTGAACAAACCCTTGAGCTGCCGCATCTCATGCTCAAGAACCGGGTCATCCGTTCCGCTGTCCACAGTTTCCTCGCGGACAAGGCTGGTTATATGACCGAAGCGGAATACAAGATGTACGAAACCCTGGAAGACAATCACATCGGCACGATCATCACGGGGCATTGCTGTGTCGATCCCCGTGGGCGTGCCAATCCCGAACAGGTCAATATCTACGATGATTGCTTTATCCCGCAGTTCCGCCGTGCCGTGGAAGAAGCACATGCCAGGGATGTGCGCTTTATCGTGCAGATCAATCACGCGGGACCGCGTGCCATCGACAATGACGATCTGGCCGATGTCGTCGCGCGGCCGCTCAAGAAGGGGCGTACGGCCAGAGCCCTGACCAAAGAGGAGATCAAGGAGATCGAAGCGCATTTCATCGCCGCCGCCCGCCGCGTACAGCAGGCTGGCGCCGATGGCGTCCAGCTGCATGCGGCGCATTCGTATCTGCTGTCGCGCTTCATCGACCCGACGTTCAACCAGCGTACCGATGAATACGGCGGGGATATTGAAGGACGCTTCCGCATGACGGAAGAGATCATCCGCGGCATCCATGAGGCCTGCGGTCCGGACTTCCCGGTACTCCTCAAGGTCAATGTCGATACGAAGCATGAGGATGCCAAGGGGTATCATGCGGATATGGTCTGGCTGCTGCATCGCGCACAGGAACTCGGCGTCACGCTCGTGGAGTTCTCGGGCGTGGATTTCATCAATCTGCCGCATGAAGCGACACTTTATTATCTGGAAGAAGCGGCGCGACTCAAACGCGCTGTGCCGTCCATGCCGCTTTCGTTGGTCGGCGGCGTGCGCTCGCTGGCCGATATGGAGAAGGTCATGGCTGCGGGCATCGAATGCGTGTCGCTTGGACGCGCCCTGATTGCCGAGCCTGATTTTGTCACGAAAGAATTGTCCGGTGGCGAAAAATCCATCTGCCTTTCCTGCAGCCGCTGCTTCGTCCTGCCGCATATGCATCCCGGTGTGCGCTGCGTCTGGGCTTGGAAGAAGATCCGCGCTGCGCAGAAAGCGGCCAAAGCAGGGAAATGAAAATCCTCTGAAAATTATTTCTTCGGTTTACAAGTTGACAGATTCTTAAGCGAGTGTTAAGATACATTCAATCGATAAGATGTCCGTCGCAACGGAGCGAAAAGGATATTCGGCTAAAATGTATCTTCTGACGATACAAATGAATCCTGTTCGCGCATGTGACGTGGCAGGATTCATTTTTTATTTATTTCTGCCGAACGGTTTTTGAAAGGAAAGAAGGATTTATATGACAGGATTGATGCTTGTCGGTATCGCACTCGTCTGGTTTGCTGGTGCTTATCTTTTCTACGGGCGTTGGCTCGCGAAGACCTGGGGCGTGGATCCCAAAGCTCCGACCCCGGCTGTGCGCAAGAATGATGGTCAGGATTATTCCCCGGCCTCGCGGTTCACGGTATTTGCCCATCAGTTCTCATCCATCACGGGCGCAGGCCCTGTGACCGGCCCTATCATCGCGGCGATGTTCGGCTGGCTGCCGGCCTTCCTCTGGATTCTCATAGGCGGTGCGTTCTTCGGTGCGGTGCAGGATTTCACGGCACTCTATGCTTCGGTCAAGAATGAGGGCAAGTCGATGGGTCTGCTCATTGAACAGTATGTCGGCCGCACGGGCCGCCGCCTGTTCCTGCTCTTCAGCTGGCTGTTCACGTTGCTCGTCATCGCCGCGTTTGCCGATATCATCGCCAAGACGTTCAACGGCTTTGGCGCAAATGGCACACTCAATACGCCGGGTGCGCAGGCTGCTACGATCTCCATGCTCTACATCGTCGTCGCCATGGGCTTCGGCATCTTCATCAGCAAGGTCAAGCCGTCCGGCATCCTGAAATTCCTCGTGGCGGTGGTACTCGTCGTCGCGATGTTCGTCGTCGGCATGCAGTTCCCGCTTTACTTCGATGTGCAGACCTGGCGTTATATCGTCTTTGGCTACTGCTTCATTGCAGCAGTCCTGCCGATGTGGCTGCTCATGGAGCCGCGTGATTATCTGAGTTCCTTCCTGCTGCTCGGCATGGTTGCCGGCGGTGTCATCGGTGTCATCGCTGCGAACCCGTCCGTCAATATGCCGGCTTTTGTTGGTTTCGAAGTCAACGGCAAGCCGCTTTTCCCGATCCTGTTCATCACGATTGCCTGTGGTGCTGTTTCCGGTTTCCACAGTCTTGTCTCCTCGGGTACGTCCTCGAAAGCTGTCGCCAATGAGACGGACATGCTGCCAGTAGGCTACGGTGCCATGCTTTGCGAGTGCATGCTCGGTGTTGTCGCACTGGCCATCGCCTGCGCTGCTGCTTCGAACGGCGTCATGGCACAGGGTACGCCGTTCCAGATCTTCGCTGGCGGCATCAGCACCTTCTTCACGAATATCTTTGGCCTGCCGGCAGGCTTCTCTGCCTGCTTCATCACGATGTGCGTCTCGGCTCTCGGCATGACGACCATCGATTCCGTGGCCCGCATCGGCCGCATGTCCTTCCAGGAAATGATCAAGCCGAGCGATGGCGTCGAAGCCAGCGGCACGCAGAAGTTCCTGATGGATAAGTATTTCTCCACGATCATCACGCTCGTCTTTGCTTATGGCCTCTGCCTGGCTGGTTATATGAACATCTGGCCGCTGTTCGGCGCTGCAAACCAGCTGCTCTCGGCACTTGTCCTCATTGCGCTGGCCGTATTCCTCAAGATGACGGATCGCAAGGGCTGGATGCTCTATGTGCCGATGACGTTCATGTTCATCGTCACGATGACGGCACTCGTCATGAGTGTCTATGGCGGCATCATGAAGCTCATGGCCGGCCAGTTCCTCATCGGTGTCGACGGCCTGCAGCTCGTACTGGCCATCGCGCTCATGACGCTGGCTGTCCTGGTTGTCAAGCATTGCGGCAAGGAGCTTTTCGGCAAAGCGTCCGAAGAACTTGAGGCCTGATTGAATCCTTCTGTTGTTCTAGAAATCCCTTGAGTCAATGAAAGCGGCTGTATGGAATCGTCGTTGTCCATACAGCCGCTTTTGTTTGCGTTCCGGGGATTTTCCTGTATAATGGAGCGGAGATGGAGGACGGAGAAAATGGGAAAAAGAATTTTAGTGATCGATGATGAGCGCAGTATCCTGGAGCTGGTACGCATGAATCTGGAACTGGCCGGCTATGAGGTCGTGACTGGCGAGTCAGGGCAGGAAGCATTGCAGCTGGTGGCGTCGTGTCGTCCGGAGCTGCTGATCCTCGATGTCATGCTGCCGGATCAGAGCGGTTATTATGTGCTGCGCCATTTGCGCGAGCAGGGCGAACGTCTGCCGGTCATCATGCTGACAGCCAAAGGGGAGCGTGAAGACCGCATCCTGGGATTGCGCCTTGGGGCGGATGATTATGTCACCAAGCCGTTCAGCAGCGAGGAACTCATCTTGCGCGTGCAGGCCGTATTGCGGCGCGCGGAACCCGTCGCTGCTGCAGTGCCGGCAGAGAATGCCGTGGCTGTGCAAGGGCTGATGATCTATCCGGAGTCGCGCACCGCTGAGGTGGATGGACAAGCGGTAAGCCTTACACGCAAGGAGTTTGATACGCTCGAACTCATGATGCGCCATCCCAACCACGTATTCACGCGCGAGCGCCTGCTCGAGGAAGTCTGGGGGTATGATTTTGCTGGCAGTACGCGAGCGGTGGATATCCTCATCCAGAGGCTGCGCAAGAAGATGGGGCCTTATGCGGATCGGCTGGAAACCGTGTACGGCACCGGCTATAAATTGGCAGAAAGGCAGGAATCCTGATGAGGCTTTGCATGCGCATGAAGGGCAAGGTCATGCTGATGAGCGTGGCGATTTTCCTGCCTGTCCTGCTGGCCGCCTGCAGCATTGCGTACAGTGCGCTGGCACACAGCCTCGTGCGGGCCAGTGCGGATACGGCCCTGCGGGAAAGCTACGGCGCGCAGCTCTATGTGGATCGGGCCCTTGAAAATACGGACAAGAGCGAAGCGGCATTCCAGTCGCATGCTTCCCTGATCGCGGTTTATTTGTCTGAACAGCAGGGTTACCGTATCCAGGCCTATGATGTGAATGGCAATCTCCTGGCTGATTCGGTGCGCAACGAACTGAGCTTGCCGGCCGGAGACATCCAGGAAGCCGTGGGCGGAAAGAAAGCCTGGGCCGTTGATGAGACGAGCGGGCAGCCTATGCTGCTGCTCTCCTTCCCCGTCTTTGCCGATCAGCAGATCGTGGGGGTATTGCGTTTCCTGCGCCCCTTGACGCAGGAGACGCAGCTGATGCAGCATACGATGTGGACCATGGTCATAGTGATCCTGTTGGCAGCTCTGCTGGCCTGGATCCTTGCGGGATTCTTTGCAGATGCCCTGACCACCCCGCTGCGGAAATTGCAGCAGGCGGCGGCCAGGATCTCGCAGGGCAATTACAAGGAGCCGGTTGCCATCGAGAGCGGGGACGAGGTGGAAGCCCTGGCCAGGGATTTCGACAAGATGCGTTTGGGGATTCGCGGGTATATTGAAGGACTGGAGCAGGAACGCCAGAAACAAAAGATGTTTCTCGACAGTGTGACGCATGAGTTCAAGACACCGCTGACGGCCATCATCGGCTACGCGGAGCTGATCCCGCGCCTGCAGGACGCGCAGGCAAGAGACCGGGGGCTGCGCTCCATCCACGAGGAAGGGCGGCGGCTGCTGAAGCTCGTGGAAGAACTCCTGGCTCTTTCCCGTCTGGGGCGGGCGGGATTTTCCGTCACGAATGAAGAAGCTCCCCTGGCGCCTCTGATCCGCGAGGTGGTGCGGGAGATGAAGCCGCGGCTGGCAGAGGCCGACATCCATCTGGAGCTGATGCTCACCGATGCCGTGTGCCGGTTTGACCGGGATAAGACGAAGCAGGTGTTCCTGAATATCCTGGATAATGCTCTGCGCTACAGCGAGTGCATGACCATCGAGATCCTGATGGCGGGCAATGACAGATGCCTGGAAGTCCATATTCTCGATGATGGCATTGGCATGACGGGCGATTTGCAGCAGGCCCTGCTGGATCCTGTGAAGCGCCTGCGCGATGCGCGGCAGGCAAAGGGCAATGGGCTCGGCCTTGCCATCTGCCGCGAAATCATGATGAAGCAGGGAGGCTCCATTGATCTGTACAGTCATCCGAGCAGCGGCACGGAAGTGGTCTTGGGCTTCATGACGGGAGGGGTAGCATGAGACGGACACTTATTTGGCGGGTGCTTTGCTTATACGGCCTGCTGCTCCTGGGCTGTGTCGGCATGATTTCCTGGAATGCGCGTGCCGACCGCGAGGTATCGGTCATTGAATCGCGGGAGGAAGCCCAGCGCCGGGCCGATGTTTCCCTGCCTGTCCGCATCGAATTCCAGGATGCCTATCTTGGGCAGGGGGTCATCGATGAAGAGGAGAGCCTGCAGCGTGTCGATGAACTGCGCCGGAAATTCTTGAGCAGGGGCGCAGCGGATGGCGTGCCTGATGTGGGAAACGAGGTCCGCATGACCGGCCATATCGTATATCTGAACGGCAGGACGCAGGAGTTTGCGCTCGGCAGCCGCTTCTGGCTGGGCGGGGTCCCGTACGGCAGCGGGAATGGAGATGTGCAGAATATCATGCGCACGATCCTCTCGGGACTCGTTACGCCGCAGCATCTCTCTGTGATCTTGCCTCATGCCGCGGAAGTACGCTGGCTTTCTGGAGGAGGGACACGCGTCTTGGCGCCGGATGAGTGCCGCCGCTTGGCGGCGGCACTTTTACAGGCGGAACCGCTTGACAAATTCGACAAACAGCTGCAGTTTGAGGTCCGCCAGATGCGGCCGTCTGCGCATCTGCGCATCCTCCTGCATGCGCCGGAACGGCCGGGCGTCCATCTCCCGGATGATGTACTCAATCTCGATATTTATGAGAATGGCTGCCTGGCACTGCAGTATCTGGGCGATACGAGCGGCAGGAGCCTTTGGTCGGCACCGGAGGTGTGCCAGGACTGGTCAGGAGGGAGATCTTCATGAAACGAAACTATCTGCTGGTCGTCCTGTTCTTGCTGACTGTCCTGTTCACATCGGCCTGCGGCCATGGACGGGAATATGCTGCTCCGGATCATTTGCCGGATCTCCATGGGCATCATATTGTTGTGTACTCTGCGATGCGGGATGAAGTGGGGCATGCGGCACTGGAACTTTTCCAGGAAAAGACCGGCTGCAATTATGATTACATTTACCTGCCGACGCAAGCCATGCTCGAGCGGGTCCGCCGCGAAAAAGACCACCCGCAGGCCGACATCATGATGGGCGGTGCAACGCATGCACAGGTCAGTGCGGCAGACCGCCGACTGACGTCGTCTGTCCTGGTGCCTGGCGCCGACCGTATCCCCGAGCGTTTCCGCTCGGCGGATGACCGCTGGTTCGGGATTGCCTCGACACCACTGGCCATCGTGGTCAATCGGGAGCGCTGGGAAAAAGAATTTGCGCCGCAGGGCAAGCCCCTGCCTGACTCGTATGAGGATCTCCTTGATCCGGCTTATCGCGGCGAAGTCGCTTTTGCCGACCCCAATGCGGCTGGTACCAGCTATACGCTGCTGGCTTATATCATGCAGCATCATGCGTCGCCTGTTGATTTTTATGCGGCTCTGCAGCAGAATCTGGGCGCGAGTTCCTATAACGGCTTTGAAGCAGTGCAGCGCGTAGCCAGCGGCCAATGCCTGCTCGGTGTGGGCTTCCTCGACGATGCGCGCAGCCTGGAAGCGTCGGGCTTCCCCTTGCTCAGCATCGTGCCGGAGCGCTGCGCCTGGACGCTTGATGCCGTGGCCGCGGTCGAGGGGGCGCAGCATGCTCAGGAGGCAGAAGCGTTCCTGCAGTTCTGCATGATGGAAGAGACACAGGAGATACTGAATCGCATCGCGTTTTCGGCGGCAACGCATCCGGAGGCAATGACGGACGAGGATGCAGGCACGATGGCGCATTATGGCGATATGGATTTCCGCCGTGCAGCCAGGGAACAGGACGATATCCTGCAGACCTGGAATGATGTATCCCGGACTGAATGAAAAAAGAATACACAGCATATCTCAGGGAATACCGCAGAAATGTTACAGGATTGAAACATTTCTGCGGTATTTTTGCAATGATTATCCGTTATCCTATAAACAAGATGAAACGAAAGAGAAATGAACGAAATGAGGGGGATTTATCTTGCAGAGAAAATATCTCATGGCCAGCCATGGCCATCTGGCTTCCGGTATGCAGAGTTCCATCAATATCCTGGCCGGCAAGGGCGGGGAACTCAAGGTAATCGATGCTTATGTGACGGATGAGGATTATACGCCGCAGATCACGGCTTTCCTGGAAGATTTGCAGGACGATGAGCAGGGCGTCATCTTTACGGATTTCTACGGTGGCAGCGTCAATCAGAAGGTGGCGGCAGAAGTCGTGAAGAGCGGCAAAACGAATGTCTTTGTCCTTGCCAATGCCAACCTGCCGCTGGTACTCGGCGTCATGCTCTCACCGGAAGAAGTCCTGACGGCGGACAATCTGGCGTCCATGACGGCTGAAGCTGCCCCGCAGCTGGTGCAGCTGGCTCCTGCCAAGCAAGAGACTGCGGAAGAAGAACTCGACGATTTCTTCTGATGGCTGCAAATGGCTGCAAACCCGTGTGATTTCGATTTCAGTTCGATTTTAGGAGGAATATATCATGATTTCACAGATTCGCGTAGATGACAGACTGATCCATGGCCAGGTGGCCGTTGTCTGGACGAAGGAACTCAATGCCCCGCTGCTCGTCGTTGCCAATGATGAAGCAGCCAAGAGCGAAGTCATGCAGATGACGCTCAAGATGGCTGTGCCGAATGGCATGAAGCTCCTCATCCGTTCCGTCGACGATGCCATCCGTGTCTTCAATGACCCGCGCGGCAAAGACAAGCGTATCTTTGCCATTGTCAATTGCGTATCGGATGCGACGAAGATCGCGAAAAACGTCCAGGATATCGAGACGGTCAATGTTGCCAATGCCGGCCGCTTCGATAAATCCGATCCGAAATCCAAGACGGCGCTCTTCCACAGTGTCCTGCTCAACCCGCAGGAACTCGAAGCTGCCCGTGAGCTGGCAGCGTTGCCGCATGTGAAATCGTACAATCAGGTCCTGCCGACGAATCCGCAGCTGGACCTCAAGGAAGCACTGGCTAAGCTGGGCTGACTCTTGCAGAACTGGAAGGAGCGTAAATTATGCTAGAATATGCTGCCATAGCGGCACTCAGTGTCTTCGTCTGCTTCGCCGGCAACTACCTGACCGGCCAGAGCATGATGGAGCGTCCTCTCGTCGTCGGCCTGGTCACGGGCTTCCTGCTCGGTGACATGGAAACGGGTATCCTGATGGGGGCGGCTCTTGAAGCCGTGTTCCTCGGCAATGTCAATATCGGCGGTGTCATCGCGGCAGAGCCGGTTACGGCTACGGCCATGGCAACGACGTTTGCCATCACGGCCAATGTCGAGCAGCAGGCTGCTATCACCCTGGCCATCCCAATCGGCATGCTGGCCGCCTTTGTCGTCATGTTCCTCAAGAACGTCTTCATGAACATCTTTGCTCCGTTCCTCGACCGCGCTGCGGCTGCGAACGCACAGGGCAAGATTGTTGCCATGCATTACGGTACGTGGGTCCTCTATTACATCATCATTTCCTCGATGTCTTTCTTCGGTGTACTGGCTGGCAGCGGCCCGGTCAATGTCTTCATGGAGAGCGTGCCGCCTGCTTTCATGCATGGTCTTTCCGCTGCCGGCGGTCTGCTCCCGGCTGTTGGTTTTGCCATGCT
Organism: Selenomonadaceae bacterium; assembly: GCA_029338835.1. GTDB lineage: Bacteria > Bacillota > Negativicutes > Selenomonadales > Selenomonadaceae > Mitsuokella. The sequence goes on from JAQYBD010000061.1 coordinate 15,901, forward strand.
CATGAAACTCCTCTGGGATAACAAGCTGGCTGTGTTCTATCTGCTGGGCTTCGTACTCACGGCGTATCTCAAACTGCCTGCTGTCGCTGTCGCTGCGCTGGGCGTCGTCGTCTGTGTCATCATCATCAGCCGCGATATCGAGATCGCACATCTGCCGGCCGGAGGTTCTGCCTCGACGGCTCCCCAGACGAAAACGGAAGAAGAGGAGGACTTTTTCGCATGATGGAAGAGAAGAAAACACTTTCCCCTGAAGATAAAAAAATGATGCGCTCCGTCTTCTGGCGTTCCTGGACGATGAACGCGAGCCGCACGGGTGCCACGCAGTACCATGCCTTGGGCGTCATCTATACGCTGCTGCCGGTCATCAACCGCTTTTACAAGACGGATGCTGAGCGCGCAGAAGCTATCGTCCGCCATACGACCTGGTTCAATGCGACCATGCACATCAACAACTTCATCATGGGCCTGGTGGCTGCGATGGAGAAACAGAACAGCGAAGACAAGAACTTTGACACCAACTCCATTACGGCTATCAAGGCATCCCTGATGGGCCCGATCTCGGGCATCGGCGATTCCTTCTTCTGGGGCATCCTGCGTGTCCTGGCTGCCGGCATCGGTATCTCTCTGGCAAGTGCAGGCTCGCCGCTCGGCGCACTCGTCTTCCTGCTGCTCTACAACGTACCGGCTTTCCTCATCCACTATTATGCGCTGATGAGCGGCTACATGGTTGGTGAAAGCTTCATCAAACGCCTTTATGAAAGCGGCGGCATGCGTCTTTTGACAAAGGCTTCCGGTATGATCGGCCTGATGATGATGGGCTGCATGACGGCTTCGACCGTCAAGTTCAAGACGATCATCTCCGTAGCAGTAGAAGGCAGCAAAGAACCCATCATGCTGCAGAAATACCTCGACCAGCTCTTCATCGGCATTGTCCCCCTTTGCGTGACGCTGCTGGCATTCTATCTGCTGCGCAACAAGCATGTCAATGTCAACTACGTGATGCTCGGCATCATGCTGCTCGGCATTGTCCTGGGCCTGCTTGGCATCTGCTGATTGATTTTCACGATTTTCCTTTTTACATTTCCCATTTCTCATGAAGCAACCCCCTGGCGAGAGGGATCCTGCCAGGGGGTCGTTTTGTAACATCTTTATCTCAATGGTTGGCCAGCTTGTAGATGGCTACGACATCCTCCTTGGCCAGCGGATGGAAGGAGCCGAGTTTCTTTGTATCACCGGCTGTGGCGAGATCCGCAAGCTCGTTGATGGTCTCGTTGCTCAGCGTCTTGCCGAAGAGTTCCTTGAGGCTTACGGGCATGCCGATGCTCTGGAAATACGCAATCATCTTGTCGATGCCGAGGCGAGCCCGTTCTTCTGCTGTGCCGTCTTGGATGCCGAAGATGCGTTCCGCATACTGGGCAAAGCGGTCAGGATTATCGCGGTAGACGTATTCTGCCCACGCGCCCCAGACGGAAGTCAGCGAGGCGCCGTGAGTCACATCGTAGCGGGCACTGAGTTCATGACCGAGTTTGTGGCAGGAGAAGTCTTTGCCGCGTCCAAGCCCCGTCAAATCGCAATGGGAGACGCTGCCGCACCACATGATCTCGCTCATGGCATCGTAGTCTTCCTGGTTCTCGATGGCCACATGGGATTTTTCCATGACGGTCTTGATGACGGATTCAGCCACGCGATCCGTCAGCATGTTCTCGGCTTTGACACTCGTGAAATAGCGTTCCATCGTGTGCATGAGGATATCCGAGATGCCGCAGATGAGCTGGCGTTTCGGCACGGTGAAGGTGAGTTCCGGATTCATGAAGGCGACGACCGGGCGATTGAAGGGCGTGTTGAGTCCCATCTTGCGCGAGGTTTCTTCGTTGGTCAGGACGGCGGAGTCGCTCGTTTCGCTGCCGGCTGCGGCAATCGTCAGCACCGAGCCCATCGGCGTCGTCTTCTCGAGCTTGGCATGTCCTGTCCAGAAGTCCCAGACATCGGTGTGCGGATTGGCCACGCCGTGTGCGATGGCTTTGGCCGAATCGATGACGCTGCCGCCGCCGACTGCCAGGATGAAATTTGCTTTGAACTGCAAGGCTTCACGCACACCCTCGCGGACAAGTGAGAGGCGGGGATTCGGCTGAACGCCGCCGAGTACCTGGAAAGCCAGGCCATTGGCCGTGAGCTGGCATTCGATGCGCGAGAGCAGGCCGGACCGGACCACGCTGCCGCCGCCGTAAACGATAAAGACACGGCTGCCGCCGTAAGAACGGATCTTGGCAGCGGCCTGGTCTTCCGCGTGACGTCCGAACACGATCTCTGTCGGGCATTTGAAGGTGAAATTCTGCATAAGACAATCCTCCATAATACATATATCACATGATTCGCTTTATCCATGCGGGCATTTTCAGGAGTGCAAGAAGCCCTATCGCGCGGATCGATCCCGTGCGGGCGGGAGATGCCGCTTCGCTCCGCCTCCGCCCCGCGATATTGTCATCCGGTTCATGCGGATGCCTGGCTATGTGGATAGTATTGGCCGTTCCCGGCGGGAAATCCTGCCGGCAGGACAGAAAGTTGACCGTTTTCCTGTTGTTCCTGTAAAAAAAGGTCTTTTGTCCGCGCACCAATCGAGCCCTTTCTGTTAAAATGTCTTTTTGTATGCTTGATGTATCGTGGTGGCAAGTCTGCTGCCGATAAACGTATGGGAAGGATGGCTGGATATGACGACAAAACGCGCGGAGTGCCTGCTGCTCTTTGTGACTTTCTGCTGGGGTTCTTCGTATCTCTTCATGAAAGATGGTTTGACGGATCTCGGGGCTTTTGCCATCGTTGCCTGGCGGTTCGGCATCGCTTTCCTAGCGGCAGGACTGCTGCTGGGGCGTGGATGGCGACATGTCACCTGGCCGATGGTGCGTGCCGGTGCTATTGTCGGTCTCATGGTGTTCCTGGCTTTCGGGCTGCTGGTGAAAGGCGTGGCCTGTACCACGACTACGAATGCCGGTTTCATCACGAGCATGATGGTCGTACTCATCCCCTTTGTCGAGCGTTTCGTCTATGGGCGGCCGCTGCGCCGCTCCATATGGCTGACCTCTGCGCTGTCGCTGCTCGGCATTGGCTGCCTGACGCTTTCGGGAGGGATGAGCCTCAATCCTGGCGACTTTGCCTGCCTGCTCGGTGCGATGCTCTGTGCTATGCAGGTCTCGTATGCCAGCCGCCTGCTCGTGCATATGGATGCGGTGACGCTCGGGGTTCTGCAGTTCGGTTTTACTGCGCTCTTTGGCCTCGTGACGGCCGTGTATCTCGGCGAGCCGCTGATGCCGCATGGCACGAGCTGGGGTGGTATGCTGTACCTTGGCCTCGTTTGCTCCGCTTTCGGTTTCCTGGCACAGCTCCAGGCCCAGCGTTTCATCGCTGCGGAACGCGTCGGTATCCTGTTTTCGCTGGAGCCGGTATTCGCCGCTGTCATCGGGGTACTCTGCCTGCATGAGAACTTCGGCTTTTCCCATCTGGCTGGTGCAGCGCTCATCCTCATGAGTGTCGTGCTTTCCGGCAAAGGGGATGAGAAGGCAGAAGCTGAACGAATGGCGGAGACATGATTATGTACTGAAAAAATAATATCCTGGCAGGAGTTTGTCCATTTGTGGCGAACTCCTTTTTTATAGGAAGATAAGACAGAGCATTGGGAATATTTTGTTATAGGATACATACAAATATGCGCCATAAAACACGAATTAATTTACAAAAATGCTGGATTTATAAACATATTTCTGCTATGATGTAAAAGTATATGGCAGTTCAAATATAGTAGCTATGCATTATCTATATAAAAGCCGTGTTCTTTAGGAGGGAATGCTATGAAGTCAGAGATCACCATCAAGACGGTCCGCTGCAAAGGCTGCGGGATCTGTGTGGCTTTCTGCCCCAAGGCTGTGCTGGCGCTCAGTGAGCTTGGCAAGGTCCAGGTCGTGAATAAAGAAGCATGTATTGCCTGTGGCCAGTGCGAGCTGCGCTGCCCGGATTATGCGATTTTTGTGGATAAGGAGGCAGCGAAATGAGCAAGGCAAGATTGATGCAGGGCAATGAAGCATGCGCGGAAGGCGCCATCGCGGCAGGGGTGAACTTCTTTGCCGGTTATCCGATCACTCCATCGACGGAAATCGCAGAAACCATGGCACGCCTGCTCCCGCAACACGGCGGCAAATTCGTGCAGATGGAAGATGAGATCGCCAGCATGGGTGCCATCCTCGGCGCTTCTCTGGCCGGCGCCAAAGCCATGGACGCCACGAGCGGCCCGGGGTTTTCTCTCAAGCAGGAACTCATCGGCTATGCAGCCTGTGCGGAGATTCCCTGCGTACTCGTCGATGTCCAGCGCGTGGGTCCCTCGACCGGCCAGCCGACGGCGCCCTCGCAGGGCGATGTCATGCAGGTCCGCTGGGGGACGCATGGCGATCATCCCATCATCGCACTCTCTCCCTGGAGCGTCCGCGAGACGTATGATGCTACGGTCATGGCCGTGAATTACGCCGAGCGTTTCCGCACACCGGTCATCTTGCTGATGGATGAGGTCATCGGCCATCTGCGCGAGAAGGTGGAGCTGCCGGATCATGTCGATGTCTATCCGCGCCGCAAACCGCAGAAGACGCGTGCCGAAGGGTATGAACCGTATGCACCGGCTGAGGATCTCGTGCCGGATGTAGCGGATTTTGGCCAGGGTTACCGCATCCATGTGACAGGCCTCATCCACGATGAGACGGGCTTCCCCTCGGGCAGCCCGCAGGTGACGGAAGCTTCCATCCGCCGCCTGCATGAGAAGATAGCCCGCGTTGGCGAGGAGATCATCCATACGGAATCGTATTTCCTGGATGATGCGGAATATGCTGTCGTTTCCTTTGGCGGGTCGGCCCGCACGGCCTATGAAGCAGTCCAGGCTGCCCGGGCCAAGGGACAGAAGGTCGGCCTGCTGCGTCTCATGACGATCTGGCCGTTTGCTGATGCTGCCATCAAGCGCCTGGCAGCGCGTGTAAAGGGCATCCTGGTGGCTGAACTCAATTATGGGCAGATTGTCCACGAGGTGCGTCGCGCCGTAGCGGGTCAGTGCCCTGTCGAGCTTTGCGGGAAGTACGATATGAAATCGTTTGAGCCGGAGGATATCTCCTCCGCCATCGATACGATGATTGCAGGGGGGAACGAATGATGGAACGGAGCTTTGAACGTTATTTTCGCCAGAACCATTTGCCGCATCTCTGGTGTCCGGGCTGCGGCAACGGCATCGCGATGAAGGCCATTGTGCAGGCCATCGAGCAGAAAGGGTTCTCTCAGGACAATACCGTTATCGTTTCGGGTATCGGCTGCTCGTCCCGTGCCTCCGGCTATATGGATTTTGATACGCTGCACACGGCGCATGGCCGCGCTATCCCGTTTGCCACGGGCATCAAGCTGGCCAATCCAGATCTCAATGTCGTCGTCATCACCGGTGACGGAGATTGCACAGCCATCGGCGGCAATCATTTCATCCATGGCTGCCGGCGCAATGTGGATCTCACCGTCATCATGTTCAACAACAATATCTACGGTATGACGGGCGGACAGGCTTCGCCGACGACGCCGATCGGCGCCAAGGCTACGACGGCTCCTTATGGCTCTGTTGACCGCACCTTTGATGCCTGTGAGCTCGCTGAAGCCGCCGGTGCGACGTATGTTGCCCGCTCGACGGCGTTCCACGTCATGCACATGACCAATATGATCGCTGCCGGCCTCGACAATAAGGGCTTCTCTTTCATCGAAGCCATGGTCCAGTGCCCGACAGCGTTCGGCCGCAAGAACCGCATGGGCGGTCCGGCCGACATGATGAAATGGATGCGCGACCATGCGGTCATGAAAGCCGCCTGGGACAAGCTGCCGCAGGAAAAACGCGAGGGCAAGTTCCCAATCGGCTGCTTCCTGCAGACAGAGGCCATCGATTACGATACGGCATACGATCAGGTCATCGAACGGGCAGGGGGGGCTGAAAAATGAGGAAACAGCTTAGATTATCAGGTTCCGGCGGACAAGGTGTCATCACGGCCGCCATCATCTTTGCCGAAGCGGCAGTCGCCGAAGGCAAGGAAGCTGTGCAGTCGCAGTCGTACGGCCCAGAGGCGCGCGGCGGCGCATCGAAGTCGGAAGTCATCATCGACGATAAGCCTATCTTCCACCCGCACGTCATCGTGCCGGATCTCGTACTTGCCATGACGCAGAAAGCCGCAGACAAGTATTACCATGACCTGAATCCCGACGGACTGCTCGTCCTCGATGAGCAGCTCGTGCCAAACGTCCCTGATTTCCCGCATGTCGTGCGCATTCCCATCACGAAGCTCGCCATCGAGGAAGTCGGCAAGCCGCTCTTCGCGAATATCGTGGCCCTCGGCGCACTCGTGCGCCTGACCGGCCTCGTCTCTTTCGACACCATCAAGCAGGCTGTCGCCCATCGCGTGCCGCCTCATACGGTCGAGCAGAACATGAAAGCCCTGCAGATCGGCTGGGACGCAGCAGGGATAGCGTGAACTTCGTTTTTCCATATTTCCCGAGCCAATAAAAACCGCCCCGCCTTTGATGCAAGTGCAATCTTGCTCAACGGCGGGGCGGCTTTTGGTATTGAGGGAAAGTACTAACTCCAGAGATGATGCAGACAGAGTACGAGGAAACAGACCAGGGCCAGTCCGAACGAAAACAGCTCCACACAGCGTACGGGATAAACGCAGTGCAGCGGGATATCCATGACGCGCGGCACGTTGCTGGAGAGAAGCGAGATGGCGATGGAGACGTAGAGCAGGATAATGGTCAAAGGCGCCGATGCGGATTCTGAGAAAGCCCGGATCAGGAGATAGAGAGCAAAGGCGATGAAGAAATAGGCGATTTTATCATTATGGAAGCTCATAGGCTCACGTCCCTTCAGTCGTATCATATATGTATGTATTTCGTTGGAAGGACGTAGAAATCCTGCTGTCACGCAAAGGCTTTTCCTCTTGACAGGAATCAGCAGGGCATGGCGTGGTAGCGGCGCCAGACGGCCGAACTCAGCAGGAGCAGGATCACGCCGGAGAGGGCGAAGACCCAGTGCATGCCGAGATAGGTTGCAATCAGGCCGCCAAGCAGCGGCCCTGCCATGGAGCCGACCTGCTGGGCAGCAAAGAGCATGCCGAAGATACGCCCTTTGTACGATGGCGGCGTGTTGCTGGCCAGGATAGCATTGATAGCGGGATGGATGCCGCAGAAGAAGAGGCCGCCGACTAACTGCATGATGGCAAAGGGGATGAGCGTGTCCGGGATGCCCTGGATGATCATGGAGATGCCGGCACCGGTCATGCCGAAGCACATGGCTTTGAAGAAACCGCGGCGCTGGCCGAAGGTTCCCCAGAACGGTGCGGCCATGGCGCCTGCGATGCCACCGAGCGAGAAGACGAGGCCGGCGACGAAGACGATGTTAGGCAGAGGCCCTGCCAGTTTGGCAACGTAGGTCGTGAGAACCGGCTGCAGGATCAGGATGACCATCTGTACGAGCGTGCCGCAGATCAGCATGTTGCGCAGCAGCGGCATGCGCCAGGGCGAGCATTCCTTTTCCTGTGCAGCTGCTGTGCCTGCTGACTTGGCTGTGGCCGTCACGGGCGGCTCCTTGATGATGAAGGTAAAGACGAGGAAGTTGATGAAGAGTGCGCCGGCTGCGAGGAAGAAGGAGTAGCGCATGCCGACGGCTTCTGCGAGCAGGCCGCCGAGCAGAGGACCGACAACGCCGCCGGCCGTGAGCGTTCCCTGCATGATGCCGAGGCAGAAGCCAAGCTTGGAGGGCGGCGCATAGAGCGTCATGATGGCCAGATCCATGGGCCACAGTCCGGAAGAAAAGCCCTGGAACAGGCGCATGAGGGTGAGCTGCTCCGGGGACTGCACGATGCCGCCGAGGAAGTAGCTGATGGAGAGGAGAAAGCTTGCGCGCATGGCCATGATGCGTTTTCCTTTCGTATCAGCCATCTTTCCCCAGATCGGCGCCATGATGGCCGATACGAGGAAGGAGGCGGAAAAGACGATGCCGGACCAGATATTGACATCCGCCTGGCTGACGCCGAGTTCCATGGTCAGATACATGGGCAGGAACGGGATGAGCATGGTATAGCTGGAGGACATGAACAAGATATTGCAGGTAAGGATGACAAGGACGAGCTTCCAGTTCAATGAAGGACCTTCTTTCTGAAAATAAAAAACGATTTCATGTGCTGGGAAAATCTTTGCCGCAGGAGATGCGACCGATACGTGACTGAAATCTCCCTTCATTCTACCACGCTTTGTCAAGAAAGCGAAAGGAAGTTTTCGGGGTGATGCTTGCATTTTCTGGGCAATGTGAGAAAATAGAAGCGGACACTTTCCCTTTTTGCAGAGGAGGTACATTATGTCTATTAAATTGTTTGTTACCGATCTTGATGGAACGCTGCTCCTGAAAGGCCAGCAGGTTTCGCAGGAGAATATAGATGCCGTCCAGGCGGCTGTCAAGGCTGGGGTCACGGTGACCATTGCGACGGGCCGCATGTATCAGGCTGCCTTGCCAGTGGCACAGGCTCTGGGCGTGGATGTTCCCATCATTACATATAATGGTGCATTGATCAAATCTACCAGTGGTGAAGTATTCTATGAAAACTTCCTGCCCGAGCAGGTGGTGGCGGATGTCGTATCATTCTGCCAGGAAAAAGGCTGGTATATCCAGTCGTACAGTCATGATGAGCTTTGCCTGCCGGCACGCACCTCGGAAGCGGAAGGGTATGAAAATGCGCAGAACGTGAAAGGGCGCGTCCTGGGATGGGATGGGCTCAAGACGCATGGCGAAGCTGTCTGCAAGTTGCTCTCGATCACTTCGGGGGCTGAGGAGACAGAGGCGCGCATCCGTGAGATGCGTGCGCATTTTGGGCCGGGACTTGCTGTCATGCGCTCCAATGCCAATTATGTAGAGATCGTGAATCCAGGTGTTTCGAAGGCCGCGGGCATCCGGCACCTGGCAGCAAAACTGGGGATACCGCTCGATGAGATCATGGCCATCGGGGATGCCAATAATGACTTGCCGATGCTCAAGGCTGCTGGCCACAGCATTGCCATGGGCAATGCCGTACCGGAAGTCAAGGCGGTATGCGATGCCGTGACGACGACTTGCGAAGAGAATGGCTTTGCCAAGGCAATCTACGACTATGTACTGAGAGGGTGAACATCATGATGATGGAACAAGATCATAAGGAACGGCTGCAGGCCGCAGAAGATTCTTTTCGCCTGGTCATCGTGACGGGCATGTCTGGCGGCGGCAAGACACAGGCCAGCCGTTTCCTGGAAGATATGGGCTATTTCTGTGTCGATAACCTGCCGCCGGTGTTCATCCCGAAATTCGTGGAACTCTGCAAGCATGCGGGCGGCCATGTGCGCCGCGTTGTACTCGTGGTGGATACGCGCAGCCGGGAATTCTTCGATACCTTCGTGCATACGCTTGAGGATATGGATCAGGATGATGTGCCGTATGAGATGCTGTTCATGGATGCTTCGGATGCGGCAATCATCCGCCGCTACAAGGAGACGCGCCGCCGTCATCCGATGGCGCCGTATTCGAGGATCTCGGAGGGCATTGCCAAAGAGCGCGAGCGCCTGGCTCCGGTACGGGCCAAGGCCACGTATATCATCGACACATCGGAACTCAAGAAGGTGGAGCTGCGCGATAAGCTGCGCCGTCTTTTCGGCAAGTCTGGCGGCGAGCAGATGAACATCAATGTCCTTTCCTTTGGTTTCAAGTTCGGCATGCCGCTCGATGCCGATATGGTACTTGACGTGCGTTTCCTGCCGAATCCGTTCTATATCGAGTCCATGCGACACAAGAGCGGGGCGGTGCCGGAGGTAGCGGAATACATCGCCAAATGGCCGGTGACGAAAGAGTTCACGGGCTTGCTGGATGAGATGATGGATTTCCTGGTGCCTCAGTACATCAAGGAAGGCAAGAGCCAGCTGGTGATTGCGATTGGATGTACGGGCGGCATGCACCGCAGCGTCTATATTGCCAAGCATATCTATGACCGTCTCAATGCGCAAGGTTATTCGGCACGCCTGGAGCATCGCGACCTGATGAAGAATGATGTACGCGAGCATGTGCGTGAGGAGTGTTGAGCATGCATCTTTTGAAATGGCTTTATCCCGGCATGAAGTTCAAGCGCTGGCTGCTGCTTTTTTCGGCTGGCGTCATGCTGGTCAGCCTGGGATTGGCGCTCGTTTTCAACTATAAATATCTCGATGTCATTGAAGAAGCGATATTCCGGGTGGTCTATCTCTGGAAGGGCAGCTACAATTACATGTTCACGACACTCGTGGGCATTGCCGTCGTCATCCTGGGCGTGGCACTCATGCTGGTCGCGACGCGTTTTGTCATCCGTTCGGTTATCACCGTGCTGCTGCCGGACAATTCGGAGCGATTGGTTGACATCATCTATGAGAAACGCCGTCTCGGCAGAGGACCGGCTATCGCCGTCATTGGCGGTGGCCACGGTCTTTCCGTGCTGTTGCGCGGCATCAAGTCTGCCACGTCGAATGTCTCCGCTGTGGTCACGGTAGCCGATGATGGCGGTTCATCCGGACGCCTGCGCGAAGACCTCGGCATCATTCCCCCGGGGGATTTGCGCAATTGCCTGGTAGCTTTGGCAGATACAGAACCCTTGATGGAAAAACTGTTCCAGTATCGCTTCAAAGGCAAGAGCGAGCTGGCTGGCCATTCCTTCGGCAATCTTTTCATCGCAGCGATGACCGAGGTCACGGGGGATGTGGAGATGGCCCTGCGGGAATCCTCGAAGGTCCTGGCCGTCAAGGGTGAGGTCCTGCCAGCGTCCAAGGAACACGTGCGCCTCGATGCCGTCATGGAAGACGGCATGGTCGTGGAAGGTGAATCCCATATCCCGGAGGTGCATAAACGCATCCGTCGGGTCAAGCTTTTCCCACCGCATGTCCAGCCGGTCCAAGCAGCCCTCGATGCCCTGATGCATGCCGATGCCATCATCCTGGGTCCCGGCAGTCTCTATACCAGCATCATGCCGAACCTCCTGGTCGATGGGGTGGCGGAAACGCTGCGCAAGAGCAAGGCCATCAAGATCTATATCTGCAATGTCATGACGCAGCCTGGCGAGACGGACGGGTATACGGCTTCCATGCATGCAAAAGCCATCATCGACCATGGCGGCCGCGGGGTCATCGATTATATGCTGGTCAATTCCGCGCATATCTCCAGGGAGATGAAGGAGCAGTATGCCAAGCAGGGGGCTTACCCTGTTGAAGTGGATGAGGATGCCATCAATGCCCTTGGCATTGGCTTCATCAAGGCGGATATCATCAATGAGACGGATCTCATCCGCCATGATCCGGACAAGCTTTGCCGCAATGTGATGAAGATGGTGGATGGCCTGCGCCCCGGGCTTGGCAGCGACCATTATATGCGCGCGTCGCATTGAGAGAGGCCTGCGCAGTATATCGATACCTGCAGGGAGCGTCAGGCAAGATGAGAGGATGTTGTTATGCCGTCATTTGCAACTGAAGTCAAGAATGAGCTGGCCCGTCATATCCCGGAGGAATCCTGCTGCCGTAATGCAGAACTGGCTGCGCTTTTGCGTATGGGGGCTACAATCACGTTTGGCCTGCGCCATACGTTTGGCCTGAATTTCACGACGGAGAATGCCGCGGTAGCCCGTAAGACCTTGCAGCTCCTGAAACTCGAGGGGCATGGCTTGCGCACAGAGATCACCGTCAGCCGCAGCCGTCGGCTCAAGAAGCACAACAGCTATGCCGTGCGGGTCATGCCAGAGCCAGCTGTTGCCGAACTCCTGGAACATCTGGGCTTTCTGCATGAGGAAAGCCTCAATATGGAGTCGGATAGGGATCTCTTGAAGAAGAATTGCTGCCGCGCAGCTTATCTGCGCGGCGCGTTCCTCGGGGGCGGCAGTGTCAACCGGCCGGAAGCAAGCTACCATCTGGAACTCGTGACGGGGAATTACGGCTTTGGCCATCTTCTGTACACCCTGATGCGGCGCATGATGTTCCCTGTCGGTTTTACCGACCGCAAGGAGGATTATATCGTTTATCTCAAAGAGGGCGATGCCATCATCGATTTTTTGGCCATGCTGCGGGCGGACAAGTCAGTGGAGGCTTTCGAGATAGCACGCAATCTCAAAGAAGTCCGTGAGCAGGTCAATCGCCTGGTCAATTGTGAAACGGCGAATCTGCAGAAAACGGTTGATGCGGCCGGCCGTCAGGTGGCAGATATCAAGCGCCTCTCCGCCAGGGAAGGCGGCCTGGCGGCTTTGCCGAAGAAGCTCAGAGAAACGGCAGAAGCCCGTCTGGCACGTCCCGATGCCAGTATCGTGGAGCTGGGCGAGTTGTTGGGGGTAAGCAAATCGGGCATGAACCATCGTTTGCGGAAATTGCATGCGCTGGCTCTTGCCATGGAGGGAGAGAAAGATTCGTGAATCGTTTGAAGAAATGGATGATAGGGCTCTGCTTCATCATGCTGGCTGTTCTCCTGTGGGTGATTGCCTCGCCTTCGCCAGAAGGCGTGCTGGTGCTTGAGTATCATCAGGTTACGGAACATACGGATGAAGATGCGTACCGGTACAATGTGCCGCCCGAGGAATTCCGCCAGCAGCTTGCTTATCTGCAGAGTCAGGGGTATACGACGATTTCCATGCTGGACTTCATGAAAGCCAAGAAAGGCAAGCAGGAACTGCCGGCAAAGCCCCTTATCCTGACATTCGACGATGGCTATGAGGACAACTATACGACCTTGCTGCCCATCCTGGAGGAATACGGGATGAAAGCAACGGTTTATGTGGTGACGAATAACATCGGGCAGCCGGGGTATCTGGATTGGAATGAATTGCGCGAGATGCAGGAACGGGGCATTGAGATCGGCAGTCACACAGCGAATCATCAGCCGCTTACGCAGCTGCCGTCGGCGATGCGGGCAGATGAAGTGCGGCTTTCCAAGCTGCTCCTGGAATGGAACGGGATCCATACGGTCTTTACCTTTTCCTATCCGAATGGCGCATATGATGCGAGCCTGCCGGCCTTGCTGCAACAGAATGAATACCTGACGGCTGTGACGGGAGATGCCGGATACAATACGTTTGCGACGAATCCATACCTCATGCAGCGCCTCAACATCCCGCATCCGCGTTTCGGCTTGCTGGAGTTCAAATTGCGCCTGTTCAAGGCCGAGGCATTCGCGAAGCTGGGGATCCGCCAGCACCTTGCTGGTGAGAATGGAGAAGATTTGCCGATTACGGTAAGGAGGAACTGAAGGCAGGATGATAAAAGGCAAGAAGTATATGGTGGCGGGCATGCTGGCCTGTTTGCTGTCAGGGAGTGCAATGCTTCCCGGCAATGCTTCCGCGCAAGATCGATCGGTCGTGGCGCAGCCATCTTTGGATACGGTAAAGACATCTGGACAGCCGCCGATGGCAACGGATATGGCTGCACCCGTGACGGTTGCTGTGACGCAGAAAACTGCTGCTCCGTCCACTATCCAAGCAGAGAAAAAAAGCAGGAAAGACCGGCGCAAGAAGTCCGTGCAGCCTGTGCCGAAGACGGGGGAGGAAACAGCCTTGAATATTCAGCAGCGCGTGGCGGCAATCCTGCGTAAACGCATGGCCGAAGAGGATAAATGGCGTGCCAGATCCCACATGATGCGCATGTGGCCGGTTGAGTCTGAAGACACGGGCGGCACCTTGATTTTCTCGGATAGCCCGGAATCCGTTACGGAGGATGGCATCCTCTACCAGGACAGTGTGACGGGAGATGCCCGCGTGCTGTATTATCACTTGAACAGCAGTGATGCGCCGAAGAAAGTGGCGGTAGTCCTGGAGAATGACGGTGAGGGCTCTGCCATCGTGCGCGTGACGCGCGGCGGTACCAGCATGCCGAGCGGCGACTATCTGGATGTTGGCAAGAATACCCAGGAAGCCTATTTCAACAGCTCGCTCCATGAACTCATCTATCTGCGCCCGGACAATAAAAAACTGCTGCAGTCTCAGATGGATGAAATCGTCCTGCAGCCAGGCCAGCTGGTCTACGGGGTCTATGATTTTACGGCCAGCCGCAAGGTCAAGGTATCGGTCATCATGTATCCTGCTGACAAGGATCCCTTTGATTTCCTCAAGACCGCCCGTGTGCTGCCGAAGGATGAACAGCGCCTGCGCGGCACGTTCCATGGGATGGATCGCATCGTGACGTCCCGGACGGCGTACGATCCTGCCCAGGATGGGATCGTCTATTTCCCTCTGGCTGATGACATCCATGACCGTTATCGCGTTGGCATTGATGCGACCGATGGCAGTCAGGTCGTCAATTACGGCAATTACGGTGTCCTTTATCGCCTGGAGATCCCGACCCGCGGCAATGGTTCTACGCAGTATTTCCTGAGCCCGCTTGGCGGCGTTTATGCCGGTGCGGTGACGGTGCAGCATGGCATGAGTCCTGCCCGCATGCTCTCTACCCCATATGGGCGCACTTTCTTTGGTGACAGCACCCCTCCGGAAGCACCGAATACGGAGCAGGCGCGCAATGAAGGCCTGGCCATCCTCACCAAGTATACGGAACTGGCGGATCTCGGCACGTACGCGAACAACCGGGAGACGGTCTTCGAGTTCTCGCCACCGGGGGCGTCCAATCTGCCTGTCAATATCATCATGATGCCGTCGGATAATTAAATCTTGCGTTCCACTTGGAAAACAGATAAAATAAAAAGAAGATAGCATCTTTATCTAGTTAGGAGGGCTGACGATGAAACACATCAAGACGGTCAACAAACCTTCGATGCAGGCTTCGCTCAAAACGGGCGGCTGCGGCGAGTGCCAGGCATCCTGCCAGTCTGCTTGCAAGACTTCCTGCACGGTAGGCAATCAGGTTTGCGAGAAATAAGTTTTCGTGAAGAGCCTTCCCCTTTGGGAAGGCTTTTTTCTATTCAAAGGAGTAACGATGAAAGCGAAAATCCATAAATTTGAGCAGGGTGGTCACTACATCCTGCTTGACATCAACAGCGGGGCAGTCCATGTCATCGACAAGATGATCTATGATATGATGGACACCTTTGACGGCGCGAATGATGAGGCTGTCGTGGCAGCCCTGAAGGAAACGTATCCAGAGGCTGACTTGCGTGAAGCACTCGGCGAACTCCATGAACTCATGCAGATGGGGCAGCTGTTTGCGCCGGATATCGATGTGCCGCCGACGTTCAAGCAGAAGGGACTCATCAAGTCCATCTGCCTCATGGTTGCCCAGGATTGCAATCTGCGCTGCAAGTACTGCTTCGGCGATGGCGGCAGCTACGGCCAGGAACGTGCCGTCATGACGCCGGAGGTCGGCAAGCGCGCCATCGACTTCCTCATCGAGAGCTGCGGCCCGCGCAAGCACTGCGAAGTCGATTTCTTTGGCGGCGAGCCGCTGATGAATATGAAGACGGTCAAGGCTGTAACGGAGTATGCCCGTCAACGCGAGAAAGAAACGGGCAAGAAGTTCAAGCTCACGATGACGACGAACGGCATGCTGCTGAATGACGAGAACATCAAGTGGCTCAATGACAACGACTTCTCGCTCGTGCTTTCGCTCGATGGCCGCAAGGAAGTCAACGATGCCATGCGTCCGGATGCCGGCGGCCATGGCACCTACGACCGTATCGTCAAGAACTTCAAGAAGTGCATCGCCAGCCGCAAGGGCGGGGATTACGATTATCGCGGGGTCTATACATATCTGCGCGGGACGTATACGCACAATAATATGGATTTCACCAAGGATGTCCTTTCGATGGTGGACGAAGGCTTCAACATCCTGTCGGTCGAGCCAGTCGTCATGAAAGACAGCCCGCTGGGCTTCACGGAGGAAGATTTACCGCGTATCCGTGAGGAGTATGACCGCTTGACGGAAGCGTATATGCAGCGTCATCGCGAGGGCCGCGGCTTCTGGTTCTTCCATTTCAATATGGATCTCTCCAATGGTCCCTGTGTTGCCAAACGTCTTTCCGGCTGCGGCGCCGGCCATGAATATGTTGCCGTTTCCGAGAATGGCGATCTTTATCCGTGTCATCAGTTTGTCGGCCGCGCAGGCTACAAGCTCGGCAATATCTACGATGGTGTCACGAATACGGAGTTGCCCGCTTACTTCCGTGAGAGCCATGTCCTCAACAAAGAGAAGTGCCGCGACTGCTGGGCGCGGTTCTTCTGCTCAGGCGGCTGTCATGCCAATGCGGATCTTTTCCACGGCGACATCCGCCAGCCCTATGAGGTGGGGTGCGAGATCCAGAAAAAACGCCTTGAGTGCGCTATCCTCGTGCAGGCCTTGCTGACCTTGGAGAAAATGGAGAAAGAGGAAGCGCAGGGCTGAGTCTTAATCCATTAATCTCATTTATGATTATGTGTGCGCTTTGACAAGTATATTTGCTTGTCAAAGCGTTATTTTTTGCCTGGACCACTATTGTTTATCAGTGTTTGATGGGGTATCTGCCAGGAAATCTTCTTATTGGAAATTTTGTATATAATATTCAGACAATAAAGGCTTTTGGCTATTCTGTGATTGCTTCAATTTATGATAAAAACATTGACATCTGGCCTGCGATTATTGTATTATTGACCTGTAAGAACTGAACTTCTAAGAATATTTAGGGGGTAATTTTCAAATGGCAGTAAAAGTTGCTATCAATGGTTTTGGTCGTATCGGCCGTCTCGCCTTCCGTCAGATGTTCGATGCTGAGGGTTATGAAGTTGTTGCTATCAACGACCTCACGAAGCCGTCCATGCTCGCATACCTGCTGAAGTACGATTCTTCCCAGGGCAAGTACGAGTACGCTGACACGGTTTCTGCTGATGACGAAGCTGGTACGATCACGGTCAAAGGCAAGACGATCAAGATCTATGCTGAGCGTGATGCAAAAGACATTCCTTGGGCTAAGCATGATGTAGATGTCGTTCTCGAGTGCACGGGCTTCTACACGTCCAAGGAGAAAGCTTCTGCTCATCTCGCAGCAGGCGCTAAGAAAGTTGTCATCTCCGCTCCGGCTGGTAACGACCTCCCGACGATCGTTTACAACACGAACCATAAGACGATCCCGGCTGGCACGAAAGTTATCTCCGCTGCATCCTGCACGACGAACTGCCTCGCACCGATGGCTGACGCTCTGAACAAGTTTGCTCCGATCAAGAGCGGCATCATGCAGACGATTCACGCTTTCACGGGCGACCAGATGGTACTCGATGGCCCGCAGCGCAAGGGTAATCTCCGCCGCAGCCGTGCTGCTTCCGAGAACATCGTTCCGGCTTCCTCGGGTGCTGCTAAAGCTATCGGCCTCGTTCTGCCGGATCTGAACGGCAAACTCATCGGTGCTGCACAGCGCGTTCCGACCCCGACGGGCTCCACGACGCTGCTCTATGCTGTTGTTGAGGGTGAAGTTACGGTTGAGGGCATCAACGCTGCTATGAAGGCTGCTCAGACGGAGTCCTTCGGCTACAACGAGGACGAGATCGTTTCGAAGGATATCGTCGGCATGCGTTATGGCTCCCTGTTCGATGCTACGCAGACGATGGTTTCCCACACGGGCGACGGCAACTCCCTCGTACAGGTTGTTTCCTGGTACGATAACGAGAACTCCTACACGAGCCAGATGGTTCGCACGATCAAATACTTCGCTGAGGAAGTCAAGTAATTGAATTAAGAGTTCTCAACTGAATACAGTAGAAGATCTCTTGAGGTCCGGCCGTTTGTTTGGGCCGGACCTCATTTATTATGAGAAAATAAGCCCTGGAGGTTTTACGATGAACAAGAAAACCATCAAAGATATTGATGTAAGCGGCAAAAAAGTATTTGTCCGCGTCGATTACAACGTTCCGTTTGACGACAAGATGAACATCACGAACGATACGCGCATGGTCCGCACGCTGCCGACCCTGAACTATCTGCTCGATCATGGTGCAGCTCTCGTCATCGCCTGCCACATCGGCCGCCCGACCGAGGCTCGCGAGGACAAGTTCTCCACGAAGTACCTCGTCAAGCACCTCTCGGAACTGCTCGGCCGCGATGTCAAGTGGGCTTCCGACTGCGTCGGTGCAGAGGCAGATGCTGCAAAAGCTGCGCTGAAGCCGGGCGATGTCCTGCTGCTTGAGAACCTCCGCTACCACAAGGAAGAGAAGAAGAACGATCCTGAGTTCGCAAA
>JAQYBD010000062.1 GCA_029338835.1 Selenomonadaceae bacterium
TTATAATTTCCTTGAAAAAGAGAATGACGTTAGTAAAATGTTTTGGTATTGGCATGCAAGAAAGAAGAGGAAAGGAGAAGAGATACAGGTTGGCGATAATTGCATAGTATCATCGTATTGCTAATGGAAACCTTTTTTGCACTTTTGTGTATGTGTAAGGAGCGTGCAAAATGAACAAGGTGTTCCAAGTGATCTACAGTGAAGCCAGGAATGGCTATGTTATTATGTCGGAATTTTCTGGGCATTACGGTAGGGGCAGGCATGAGCGGCGTTTGAGAAGAGGCCAGAAGCTCAGAGTGGTGATTTCTTTGTTATTGGCTACTGGTGGCCTGGCTTTTCAGCATGAAGTTTCTGCTGAAGTGTTTAACGGAAAACCAGGAACATATGCGGAGTTTGTGGATCATGAAGGGGATATCGTTATTCCAACAGGGAAGTCCGAATATACCTTTTCCAAAGGTGCGCATCTCGATGGCGGCTCCCATGCCGAGGAAGCCATCAGTGTTAACCATGGTGGGCAGGATCTGAGCATCCACGTCGGTAAGGCGGAGGGAAAGCCGTATGATCTTGAGATAACCGGCTACAATCGCAGCTTCAGGAATGTAAATTCCGGTGATGTTGGCGTTACGACGCTGACCATTGATGATACCATCGATGACAAATCGACCGGCGCTGATTACCACTTCATGAATGACGAAAAGAGTCGAGCAATCGAAGGCAGTGATACGATAAAGACATTGTTCTTTAATGGGGATTCCATCAGTACCATTAAAGGCCATTCGGTGACAATTGATTCCAAGAAGAATCCAGACCGCGAGAACATATCAAATACCAAATATGACAGTTTTGGCATCTTAGCTTACAGCATCAAAAATGTAGCCTTTGATATGACAGGCGATTTCAAGCTGGACAATGAGCAACAAGGTATTGCATTGAAGCAGTGGCAGAACGGTGAAGGAAAACTGAATGTAGGCGCTAAGAACATCCAGATTACCTGCAACGACCCAAATGAAGCCTTATCTGTATACAACCCCAAGGAGAATAAGAACAACACACATGGGCGTATCGGCGTGTATGCGTGGGGCTATTTGCCTGAGACTACGGCTAATATGACCTTGAAAGCTGCTGAGAATCTTGACATATCCGGCTACAGCACGGCGTTGAAAGGAGTGGGATATACCAATATGGAATTGTCCGGACGAAACATCCATCTGGATGCCAATCCGCAAGATGGCACGGGCAAAATAGGTGTCTATCTGAATGGTGCTTCGTCGGATGACAGCAAGGTCTCTCTTCAGTCTCAGGATCGGCTCACGATAACGGGCGGAACTGGTGAAGAAGGCCGCGGCATCGTTGATTTTGGTGGCCGTGTCGATGGGCAGGCGAAGGCTTTGACGGTATCTGGCAGCCAGTCTGCGCTCTATGCAAATGGAGGCGGTGTCATAAACTTGACGGCCAGCAATAAAGCAGACTATCAGGGAGACATCTCCGCTTATGGGGAAAGCGAGTTTCATCTCTCCGGCAACAGTAATCAGGTGGAAGGACAGGTTGGTGCTTATGATGGGAGCAGTATTGTCTTTGCTGGCAAGGATAATCCAGAGAATGGCACGTTCCGCATGTCCAGCCCCGATGCTCCTGCTCTTGTAACAGGTATTGAGAAGGAAGATGAAAAACATGCCCCGGCTTCTATCACGATAAAACAAAACGCCATCATCAGCAACCGCACAGATACAGCGGATACGAGCTATCAGGACAAAGAATTCACAGATGTGGATTCGGCGACGCTGCTTGCTATGACGAATGGCAAGATTACCTTGAATCAGGCTCAGGGTATCTACGGCAATATCATGGCCGACGTGGATCCTGATGATACCTCAGAGGTAAAATCCAAGGGCGGGATGATCCAGCTTGATGTAGTGCCGGGCGGCGAAGTCAAGGGCAACGTGAGTGTTGGTCATAGTGGTACCGTTGCCATGAATCTGAATCAGAGCCTTTGGCAGGGGCGTGCCACGGATCAGGCGGATGCCGACCATAAAGGTACGGTCAATCTGTCACTGTCAAATGGCGCTCACTGGCAGATGATGGGCGACAGCAATCTGACGTCGCTTAGCAATACGTCTTCTTTGGTCGATATGAAAGCGAATGATAAGTACCAGACGCTGAACGTCGGCAAGTTCAGAGGGCAGGACGGTACTTTCCTGATGAAGACGGATCTCGATAGCCAGAAGGATGGCGACAAGGTTCATATCGCTGATGCGGCGGTCGGCAGCCAGGGCCGTGTGCAGGTCTACGACAAGAGCTTCGTGATGGGCAAGGAAGTGACTGGTGTCAGGAATCTGCTGCTGATTACTGATAAAAGCAAGAATGCCATCTTTACGGGGAAATCACTCGACAAGGGCGGCATCTGGGATGTGACGCCGACGCTCCAGCGTGGTGACACGGTGAAGGATGCACAGGGAAATATCGTAGGCAAGGATACCGAATGGTATCTGACCAAGATTGCCAAGACGGTGAACCATGACACAAAGCCACTGATCGGCGCGTCGGACTACGCCTATGGCCTCTACCGCAACGATATCGAGCCGCTGCGCCAGCGCATGGGAGAGCTGCGCTTCCTCAAGGACAAGCAGGACGAGTCGGGCATCTGGGCGCGCATGTATGGCGGCGAGTTCGCGGGTCCGGGCTATGACAGCCGTTATCATGCCGTGCAGCTCGGTTATGACTACGCGGCGGATCCCAAGAGCTTCTATGGCTTCTTCGGCGAGCGCGGCATCTCGTCGCCGCATTATGACTACGGCACGGGCAGCAATCATTCGCTGGCGGCGGGGCTCTACGGTACGTGGTTCGGCGATTCGGGCGTCTACACGGACGCCGTGGCGAAATGGGGTCGCGACGACGCGAACCTGCATACGTTCGGACCATACCCGGATCAGGCCAGCTACCGCACGCGCGCGGCCAGCCTGAGCCTTGAGTACGGCAAGACGATGAAACTCAACGACAAGGGGCTCTTCCTCGAGCCGCAGGCCCAGCTCGTCTACGGCCATCTCGGCAGTACGCATTACACGACGGCGCGCGAGAAGCAGGTCAATATGGAGGGCTATGACAGCTTCATCGGCCGTGTCGGCTTCGTCTTTGGCCGTCGTACGCCGGATGCGACGAAGCCGCTTGACTACTATCTGCGCCTCTCCGCACTGCATGAGTTCGGCGGCCGCCGTGACCTGCATCTCTCCGCCAGCGATGGCGAGACGATGGACTGGTCACGCGATTATGGCAGCACCTGGTACGAAGCCAGCCTCGGCGGTACCTACCGTCTGAACAATCGCACGACCCTCTATGGCGACCTCCAGCGCTCGTTTGGCAGCGACTGGCACAAGAAATGGCAGGGTAACATCGGCATCAACTGGCAGTTCTGAGTTTTTTCCGAAATGATTGCATAGCTATGGATTTTGGCAAGAAGAAGGATGATGAAATACATGATGAAGCGAATCAATGCGAAAAAACTTACGGCTCTGGTTACGCTGACGTTGATGATGGGATGGAGTCTGCCAGTCTATGCGGAACCGATTGAAACGGATTCTATTCAGGGACAGCAGCTGACGAAAGGCGACTGGAAGCCGGATAAAATTATATATGCAAAGGATAGCACTATCACGGTTGATTCCATTGCGATAGGCTCTCGATCGCTGCCTCGCTCTGCTCAGTGGGATGGATATGCTCCTTTGACGCTGGAGAATTCTACGCTCAAAGCAAAGAAGGGGATTTCGGTTGACCATATTGACTTGGGATCCACTTATAAGAATCATTTGTCCGGTGTATATATGTTGGCATCTCATGTGCAGGCGCCTGTACTTGCCATCTCTCATATCGGGACAACAGAGGATAACCGTGATCGATATATCTGGGGACTGGATGCCGGAGCCCAAACGGATTATGGCACGGGAACAATATATCATCCCCGATTCAACGTAGATACCATTCATATCGATACGGTTTCTACGGACAATGCTACTCAGGCTGTTGGGGCTGCCATGGAATATGTCCAGTGGCAGCCGCAAACAGCAGGTGCGAAGAATAATCTGATCATCGAAAATATCACGAATCGGAATACCACGGAACCTTCCCTGGCTGTTGGGGTGATCAATGCCGTATCCGATGATGCTCCGCTTATCATAACTGGGGACACTGTCTTGAAGAATATATCCGCCCTTCATGGTTCGGCTGTCGGTTTTTATACAGAAGGCGCGCAGAATCTTAAGGATTATACCCGTTTCCATCAGCTGGATATATCTGGTATTCATGGAACGGACTTGTCCATTGGGAATTTCGGAGGCAGTGGCAGCGAATATGTCGAGAATGCAACGATCGATATGACGGGCGGGACAGGATATACCGGATCTTATACGGCTTCTGCAGAGGACAGGAAGCAAGAGGCCGTCAATCAGTTTGCAATAATAGGCGGTTTTATTGGAAATCTCTATATGGACAACCCGGATGGCAACTACATCATTCGGGGCAATGTCCTGGCGGATGCGTGGTATAGCGTTCTGCCGGCAGAAGCCAAGTACAACTTGCTGGAGTATGAGCTGCAGCAGCCCGGACTGTCTGAAGAAAATAAAAAGGGATTGCAAGAGCAGCTGCAATCTGCGGCCGACCGTCTTGCTGAATTCCGTGCCTTTGGACATATCAACCTGGCCGGCCATTTGAATTTAACCGGGGATGTATATGCCGAAAATCGCGGCGTCCTGAATCTTCACCTCCAGAATGGCAGCCATTGGGAAGGACAAGCAGATGATTATGCTGATTTCGATACGGCCGGACGCTTGATGCTGTGCAGGGCGGATATTGGTACAGCACTGAATCAGTCTGCTTTGGGAAAACGATATGAATGGCAGAAAATAGCAGATCAATATCATAATGATTATGACATGCCTTACTGTGCTTCTGGTACGATCAACTTGAGCATGGATGATGGGAGTATCTGGCAGACGCGCGGTAAGAATTTCCTCAGCACGTTGCAACTCCATAGCGGCGGGCTGGTGGATATGCGGAAAGAACAGGGTGGTTCCATAACGATTGGCAAGCTCACGGGCGAAGGTGGTACATTCCTTATGGATTTTGCCAAGGATGCAAACCAGTCGGATATGCTCTATGTAAAAGATATCCGTGAGGCTGGCATGCAGCATATCCAGGCTTATCTGCAGCCCGGAACCCGGGTGCAGGACTTGGAAGGGCTCCGCTTTGCTACTACCGGCGGGGATGATTACAAAAAAGATCCGGCTCGTAAATTCTCTGTGGCTTTGTACCATGATCAAGGCGTGAATAATGTTGCTTTGCGTGTCAAGAATGAGCGGTTTGATTCTCAGGCAGCAGCTGCGAACGAACGGTTTAATGGCGGCAAGGATGGCAGCGGCACGTATAAACCCGGTAATGATTACGTGACAGCGATCTTTTCCGGCAAACCGCTCGCAAAAGATGCCTGGGATGTCGATAAAATCATGAAGGCTCAATCGGAGGGAAAGCGTGTATGGGATGAAAAGGGCCATATTTTGCCGGAATACTATACGTCTGTTCCCGCGACTAACCCCGTAAAAGAAGGGACTAACTGGCTGATTGATACAGCCATCCTTACCCCGTCCGATAGTGGCAAAATCATCAAGAAGGCCTCGCAGTTGGACTACATGAATGCTGTCTATGGCGTTTACACGGATACGCTGAACAACCGTCTGGGTGAAGCTCGCTACAGTGCAGATGGCGATGGCATGTGGGCTCGCGTGCGTCACAATCGTTTGGGTCGGGAATCATTGTATGATGCCCGGAATACGATGACGGAACTCGGTTATGACTGGATGCGTACGGAAACGGCTTCCGGCCGGCATATCCAAGGAGCGGCTTTTGACATGATGAACGGCAGTGCCGACTACAGGGAAGTGGATGGCAACAGCGATGTCAAGCGCTACGGTGCCTGGTTCTACGATACGCGTTTCGGCAACGAAGGCCATTACACGGATCTTGTTGCCAAGTACGGCCGTCTATTCAACCAATTCAATCTGTTGCAGGATAACGGCATACCGGTGCAAGGCGGTTACCACAATGATTATTATTCGCTGAGTTTTGAATACGGCCGCAAGCTGCCGCTCTCCGCTTCGTGGTACATCGAACCGCAGGCACAGGCTCAGTACACGTATCTGAGCAGCAAGGATTATCGCACGACCCAGGGGTCTCACGTCCACCTGGCTGGAACAAACAGTTTCATCAGCCGTCTTGGATTCCGCATAGGTCAGGATATTGGCAAGCAGTCGACGTTTTACCTCAATGCGGACTTTCTGCACGAGTTCCTCGGCAATCAAGATATATTTGCACAGGACATGACGGGCATCATGAATGCCACGGGCCATAATGACGGCAGTTGGTACGACGTGGGCTTTGGCCTCACGACGCATCTCAACAAGGATGCGTATGCCTTTGTCAATTGTGATAAATCCTTCGGTCCGAAAATCGAACACACCTGGTCTATGGAAGCCGGTATCAACTGGCAGTTCTGAGACATTCAAAATGACGCTGCAGGCATCACGCTTGCAGCGTCATTTTGTCATGCTGAATCGGCTGTTCTTTGAACCGAAGCTTCCCCGGAGGGGACGCCTTTGTGCAAGCGAGGGTGGACGCCGCTGCTCTATGATAGGAATATCTTTCTGACCTGTTATTTCAGACAGGACGCTGCAACAATCATCTGGTGTACACTGTAATTGATGGATGAATCTGTGCGGTGGAGGTGATGGTATGTGGAAGCGGTGGTTGATGATATTGCTGCTCGTCTTGGGCTGCATGCTGCCTGGTCGGGCAATGGCTTGTGAGGAGGGGAACGCTCCGGCTTTCCTGGCTTATGAAGCGTTCCTGCGCGAATACGGCGAGGCAATTGCGGAGGATCGTGATGTGGCGGGGCAATGGCAGGTGAGTGCCGCAGCCAAGACGGCCGGCCTCGATGGGACAGGTTATGCCTTTGCCTGGATTGGCGAGGAAGAGATCCCGGAACTTTTGATCGGTGATCTGGAGAATTGGCATGTCTGGCAGGCATATATCTGGTGGAATGGCAGGATTTACAGTCTTTACCCGGACGGTGACCCGGGCGGTGAGATGTGGCTGACGGAGGATGGCATGCTCTATCTGGAAATCGCCACGGCAGACTGGGGCTATAGTGCCTGGTCCTTTAAATATCCTGGCGCAACGGCTCGCTCGTTTGTCGCGGGTTACGAGCAGGATCTTGGAACCGGTACGGTGCGCTTTTTCTGCGGTGAGTATGATGTAGAGGGCATGCCCGTTTGGCATGAGACGCACATGGGCGTGGAACACATCCGCGCGATGATGCCGAGTACGCGCATGATGGAACTCGATTGGCGTCCGCTCCGCGAGATGTGTGCAGATCCTGTGTCTTAAAGAGCGGCGCATCATTCAACATTCCTTATTTTTTATGTACTTGTCCTTTGTGACAGCACGGTATGATGCTTTCCTGCAGTATACTGATGACGAAAGGGGATGAGAAACCTCATCCCGAATCTCGTCAACACGGTCAAGGGGTATATGAAGCATGAGGAAGCACAGATCAAGGCCGTCACGGATGCGCGCGCGAAGCTCATGAATGCCGGTTCGGCATGCGGCCGCTCCCACAGTTCCGGGCCGAGGAAAAAGCAAAGGAAGTCCCGCAGGTGGCATTCTGACCACAGCAGCATTCTCCTCTGGGCAAGGTATCGGATATTTTCTGGTTTTACGATTGGCTTGACAAAAATAGGCACATCGAGATGGGCGTACAATTACTTCCTTGCTCGCAACGAGGAACAGTATAAGACTTATCTCGCCAACGGTAGAAAAGGTAAGATTACGAAACCGTACAGCGGAATGAGAAAAAGCCGAGCCGCAGGCCTATCTGGAAACGGCCAATCCGAGAATGCCGGAATATTGAACGGCAGCGGCAAAGAATAGCCCTGCTTCATCACCGCTTGAAAAACATTCGGGAGAATCATATGAATTGCGATAAGCGTCAGGGCAACAGTCGCATCCTTATGCGTCTGGATGAATTCCTGCATGAAGATACGCATCTGATAATCATGGATAGTTAATAGTTAATGGATGGCGATTTTTTGTGTTGCCGTCACTTCGCCTTCGGCGCAGGATCATCAGGCGTCCAGCCCGGCGGCAGGCTGGCAGCAGAGCCGAGCGCCGTCACGCCGGAGTTGTAGCTCTCCGTGCCGGCCCCGCGCTTGCCCGTGGGGTAATAGACCACCTTCGACGGATTCTGGCGGTCTACCGAGTAGATGTGGTCCGCCGTCGTCTTCTGCGAATCAGCCAGCGCGAACGGGCGGTTCAGTGGCAGCTTCGGGCGCGCCATCTCCGTCTGGCGTGTCTGCTTCAGCATCCAGTCGTAGCAGGCCGGCGTACCGTGACCGTAGAACCAGGCCGACATATGGCTGACATTGCCCGTGAGTACCGCCTGATAGATGCCCGTCTCATTCGGCTCCGACACGAGGCGGCGGATGGAGGCATCGCGCTTGGACGCCGTTGTCTTATCATCGAGGACGAGATCCCGGCGCGGAACCTGAACGCCCGCGAGGTCATCGTAGAGTACGCGGTACTCCGTATTTTCCTGCGCCGTATTGAGATAGAGGATGTTGTCGTCCGACACCATGTAGAACCAGTTGCGGTAATCCACCGGCCGGCCGTCGCTGTCCTTCTGCCAGACGAGTTTCCCGTCGGCCGGCATGCTGTAGTACGACGTGCCGTTGAACGGGTACTCCTTGTTGAAGTTGTTGCCCCACTTGCAGCTCATGGGCAGCAGCGCCGCAAAGTAATTGTCGCGCTGCGCCGCCATCGCCATGACCGTCATGCCGCCCATGGACTGGCCGCTACCGTAAATCCGGTCCGGATCGATCGCGTACTGCTGCGTGATCGCATCCATCAGCTCCCAGATTGCCGGCTCCGCGCAGCTCAGCGTCCAGTTGTCGCGCGCCATGCGGAGGTTGTAATGCGGGTTGGCCGCATCCATCGGATAGAACTCGGCGATGGCCGGAC
Source organism: Selenomonadaceae bacterium (assembly GCA_029338835.1). Classification (GTDB taxonomy): domain Bacteria; phylum Bacillota; class Negativicutes; order Selenomonadales; family Selenomonadaceae; genus Mitsuokella. The sequence continues at coordinate 9,058 of JAQYBD010000062.1, forward strand.
AGACGACGATGACCCCGTCGAGGCCGTTCTTCTTGGCGAGCGCCTGGAAAGACGCCGAAGCGTAGTTGGCGGCCGCCTGCGACTCCGTCAGCGTCAGGCGCGGATCCGAGCTCATCGAGCCGGCATCGTGGATGTGCAGGACAAGCCCGTACTTCTTCTGCGGACTGTAGTCCGCGGGAACGTAGAGCGCATACGGGAGATCAAAGTCCCAGTACTTGCCATTCGCCTCATCGAAGCAGTGCGTGGCGTGGAACGCCGTGCCGTTCTCGATAGTATGCAGCTGATACCCCTCGATTCCCTTGATCTGGTAAGCCCCCTCCTTCGCGTAATTGTACGATTCCGGCGGGCGGCTCTTCCCCGTCTGCGGATCGTAGCCGACATACGTCTCCTTCGTGTAATTCGTGACCGCCTGATCCGAAGGCA
>JAQYBD010000063.1 GCA_029338835.1 Selenomonadaceae bacterium
CTCTGCGGAAAACTGATATCACGTCCCGCACGGAAGGCATATCGCTTGCCCTCGCGAAAATGCAACTTCAGCGGCTTCTTCTGCCGATAATCCCGGACCTCCATCTTGCCAGACTCCATCACGTAGTTGAACAGATGGCGCAAGAAGTCCTTCTTCCGCTGGATCAGCAGCTCATTGAACCAATCGAGATAAAGCGCGACAACAGCATCGTCGAGCATACTCTCCTTGTCGACATGCTCACGCAGCCAGTCCTCACAGCGCTTATACGCCCGGCTGTCCGAAGGGCGAGCAGGGAAAAGGTTCTTCCCCAAGAACAACAGCCCCCATAAGATTGTCATCATATAGGATTTACCGCTGTTGTTATCACCAATGAAGAAAATCAGTGGTGCAATCCGGATATCCGCCTTCGCGATCTTCCCAATCCGCTCGACGTGCAGCGTCCATTCTTGATTCATAATCTCCCCCCTGAATCACAGATATTTTCTTTCATTATAACACGGATGCCTTGCACCGCCTACAGCAATCCCAAAAGAAAACACCTTGACGAGCCTGCAAGTATCTCAAATCTTTACCGGCGTCCTTCGGTGGTATTGACAGGAAGTTCCTGCTGGAACTGCTCCGCATCATTCGCAAGTACCCCTTCGGCCATCTCTGGTGGCTCTGGATCATCGAGATTGTTCGCCACGACCTGCGCTATCGCATCACCGGATACGGCAGCGTCGAGGATGAAGGTTGACCTGCCTCGCCAAAGGTAATCAAACGATAAATCGAGGGTGTACTCAAGAAAGCAGATTTCTTGAGTACACCCTCGTATTATAATAACGTCTATTCCGTCTGAAGGCGCAACGGGAAAGCAGGGTAAGCCTTATTCCATTCATCAACATTGAGCACATCTACCGAATCTATCATTGGCTCTGACAAATCCACTTGCTGCTGTAGCAGGAACGGCAAACGTGCGGCCAGCAGTTCACGAACGCGCTTTCGCAGGACTCGATCTCCATTCAAGCACTCCAAGACATACACATATCGTTTCTTCTTGCCTGTGCCATGATTCATGACCTGCAAGAGTTGCAGGCTGTTGAAATACTTCCGTGCCACGTTGTTGAGCCGCTTATCCTCCCATGGCCGGAATGATTCAGGATGAGCGGCATTTGGCAGGTTGGCATTCTTGTATTCCACCAGAAGCAGCTCACTCTCCGTCTCGGCCACGAAGTCAACATCACAGAGGATGGAGAGCTTTGCCGCTTGAAACACATCGTGAATGGCGTCCGTTGCCCACTCTGCAGCCGAAAAGTCGATCGTGCAGGACTTGTTCTCATCCCAGAATACGCGGTCCATCTCACTCACCTACCTGTAAATGATAGACCTCATCCAAGAGCCGGTCAAAGGTCTGCATGATGGCATTGTGCTCCAAGTCCGCAAAGTGCGGCTTTGTCTCGCAGGACACTGCCCCTGTCTCATCTGCATAGAGCGAATGGTATGCAACCAAATCCTTCTGCTTTCTTCGCACGTCGAAGTACTTGGCAAAGAGGTAATTATGCGTGCTCAGGACAATCTGGACGCCCTGGCGGGAGAGCTCCAACAGGCATTCCACCAGCACAGGGAAGAAATCTGGATTAAGATTTGCCTCTGGCTCATCCCAGAGCAGCAGACTCCCTTTCGTAATGCTCTCATTCATCAACAATTGCCAGAGCAGGCCAATCTTCTTGATGCCCTCAGCCTCGACCGAAAACTTTACCTGCCGCCCATCGTGCTTCTTGATGTAAAACTCTTCGTTCTCGATGACTACCTGGCCGTCCATTGCCTTCTCCAGATGCGGCAGCACCCTTGTCGCCAGCTCCGGCACCTCACGCAGTTTCCACTGATTCGCCTTGCGGATGATGTCCAGCAGCGTCTGGTCAAACGGGAAATCCTGATACTTGTCCGCCATCGCCAGCAGACCCTTGGCATGCGTCAGCATGTCCTTGACCGGGATATAGACCACTGGCAGTGCTTCAGCATCAAAAAGATCCATAGAACATTCGAATCGATAGCGCGCGTCCGTCTTGAAATGCGTCACCGTTAGCATCTCATGGCTCTCTTCCTCCGAATCGAGCCGGATATCACTGTAGAGCCTTGCCTTATCTCGCAACAGATTATCATCACCATCACGCAGGCCAAAGCAAGGCGCAAACATCCTGCGTCCCCTGCTCGGCATCAGCGTACCAGCATAGAGCAACTTCAGCAGCTGCGTCTTGCCCGTGCCATTCCTGCCGATGATGACATTGACACCATCCGATAGCGAGACATCCATACAATCAAAGACCGTGAAATTCTGTATCCGTATATGCTTGATTGCCGTCATCTGCATTCCCCTTCCGTACAACTTTCCTCCATTATACCACATGCCACAGACGACCGCTATCAAAGAGAAGGTGGCGCGGAGTGGTGGCTGTGGTCCCTTATCCCCGCCGCGCCCGCACGGCACACGCCGCCCGCCGGAGCAACGGCCAGCAGCGATGAATCTTCCGATGTGCGTTGCTATGCTAGCAGTGTTGCTAGTTATGCGAACTCGACATATACCTGTCATACAGGTACAATAAAAATAGGATAGTAAATTTTCGCGATAAAGAAACTGCAGGTGAGCTTTATGAAGAACATGATTCCAACCCCTACCATGTCTGAAATCCTCTGGGAAGAATTCATGGAGCCGATGGGAATCTCTGCCTACCGGCTGGCCAAAGACATCCATGTGCCGGTATCGCGCATCCAGGAGATCCTGCGCAACAAGCGCAAGGTCACCGTGGACACCTCCCTGCGCCTCGGCAAGTATTTCGGCGTCAGTGACCGCTATTTCATCGACCTCCAGAACGACATCGACATCCGCAACCAGAAAATCGACATACAGCACGAACTAGATAAAATCGAGCCATGCATTGCCTGAGCAAAACCGCTCCAATACCAAGAACCGCCCTGCAGCACAACAGCTGCAGGGCGGTTCTTTTAAAGCGACAAAATCCTACAAACCAAAGCCTTCTCCCCTGGAGAAAAGGGACCGCGGAGCGGTGGATGTGTTCCTAACTACCTTTGCAGATCTGCACACATCACAGCTCCGCACTGGCAAAGTATGCAACAGTACGGCGCAGGCCTTCTTCGAGGGAGACCTCCGGCTGCCAGTGGAGCGATGCTTTTGCCTTCTCGTTGGCGAGCATCGAGCGGTAGATATCACCCTCGCGCGCGGCCTCGTGCGCGGGATGCAGCTCACGGCCAACGGCCTTGCCGAAGATCGCGACGAGGTCGTTGAGGCTCGTCTCCGTCTGCGTGCTGAGGTTGTAGGCCGTGTTCGCGTACTCCGTCGTCAGCGCGTGCACGATGCCGTTCGCGATGTCGCCCGCATAGATGAAGTCGCGCGTCTGGCCGCCGTCGCCGAAGATGGTCAACGGCTCGCCCTTCGCCACGCGCTTCGCGAAGATGCTGATGACGCCACCCTCGCCCTTGTCGCCCTGGCGCTCACCGTAGACATTGGCAAAGCGCAGCACGACGTAGTCGAGGCCGTAGAGCGCCTGGTAGAGCGCGAGGTAGCGCTCCGCCACGACCTTTGTCAGCCCGTAGAACGACATCGGTGCCAGCGGCAGCTGCTCCTGCAGCGGCAGCACATCCTCTTCCACATCGCCGTAAGCCGCCGCCGTCGA
>JAQYBD010000064.1 GCA_029338835.1 Selenomonadaceae bacterium
GTAGTTCTTGACTTCCGGTACCGCGTTGATGAGCACATCGACGCCAAGTGCGCCAGCCTTGTAGCCTGTCGTCTGCGTGTCCGACGCAGCACTGCCAGCAATCGTACCGCCTGTTGCGAGGATCTTAACATCCGGTTTAGCTGGCGCTGCATAGACAGACTGGACACCGAGCATCATTACGGCTAACGAAGCCGCGAGGATAGAGGCCTTCTTTTTCATCTTCATTGACATACACTCCTTTTGCGCAGTACCGTAGTACCAATAAAAATAAATTATGTATAAATAATACAAAACTATCGACGCAATCCGAATAAATCCGACAAATTATTAAAATTTTTATTTTTAGTCTGATAATATGTAAATATTTAAAGCAAAGTAAAGTTATGTATTGCTATTTTGCACTGCGTGACTTGTAGATGGTCGGGGTGCAGCCGATGAGACGCTTGAAAATCAGGTTGAAGTAGCTCAGGTTGTTGAACCCGCAACCGAAGGCAATCTCGATGATGGGCTGCTCGGGATGTTGCTGGAGTTTTGCGGCGGCTTCTTTGATGCGGCAGCGCTGGATGTACTCGATGGGGGTCATCTGCATGGAACGCTTGAAGAAGCGGCAGAAATACGCTTCGCTGACGCCGAGCTGATTGGCCAGCTCCTGATTGGAGATGGCCTCGTTCTGGTGTTCGTGTATATAATAAAGAATATCGCGCATGCGCTCTTGGTGGCGCTTTTCCCGCGCGGACAGCTTCTGGGTGGTGATGAGATTGCTGCCGAGCAACAGGGACCAGGCTGACAGCAGGAGCCCCTTGACCATGAGTTCATAACCGTAGGCACCCTTTTGGCGGCAGCGCGTGAAGATCTCGTTGAAGATGGAACGGAGGTTTGCCGACAGCGGTGTCGCGGCTGGCAGGAAGTCAGGAAAGCGATTGTGTCCGGCCAGAAACGGCTCAACGAATTTTGCTTGAAGCATGTCGGTCACGGCGCCGCCGAGAATGCGCGGATGGAAGACAATGGCCCGGAAGGTACAGTATTGGCCGGGCAGTGGGATGCCGCCGTGGATGGCGTACGGTGGGACCAGCATGATCTGCCCTGCCTGCAGGACTTCTCGATGACCGTCAATCTGGAACTGCCCTTCTCCTTCAAGCACCCAGAGAATTTCAAGCTCTTCGTGCCAGTGATAGTCCACAATCATGATTTCTGGCGGCTGATGCTCCTCATAGACGGCCACGGGGAAGAACTTTGTCCCGTGGTGGCGCTCCTCCTTTAAGATTTTCGTCTGCATGTCGTCAGGCCCCTTCCTCTCTATCTATTCTATGCTTATTTCGCCAGAAAAGGTCAAAATCCTGTTAATAAAAGTCAAGATACAGGAAGAAGGAATAAGCGGGAATGCCTATACTGGAACCATAAACAACGCGCGTCATTACTGATGGTTACCGCGGCTGTGTGAACATGAACGCAGCCATGCAAAGGAGACATTACGATGAAGATACGCAACGGCAATTGGCTCATCCAAGAGCACCTCGATGTCATGAATCCCGTTTATTTTTTCCGTGCCGACCCGATAGAGGACGGCCTCCGCGTCTATGTTGCACCGAAGAATATTGAAGAACGACAGTTCCAGCTGGATGTGCCGCTCTTCACCTACACCTTTCACGCCGCGCAGGAAGATACACTCGGTGTCCGCATCGAGCACTTTGCTGGCGTGCGGGATCACGGTCCTGCTTTTGCGGTAGAGGATGCGCATCCATCCCTTGGTATCCAAGAGGATGCGGATACGATTACCTTGCAGAGCGGCAAGCTCACGGCGGTGCTTCACAAGCAGGGGCCATGGCAGATTGAGTACTTCTTTGCAGGCCGCAAGCTCACGAGGAGCGGCAGAAAAGGAGCTGGCTATGCGCGTGATAAGCGAACGGATGCGCCTTATGTGTTTGAGCAACTGGACCTTGGCGTCGGCGAGACCATCTACGGCATGGGCGAGCGCTTTGGCCCGTTCATCAAGAATGGCCAGGTCGTCGACATCTGGAACCGGGATGGCGGCACGAGCACGGAGCAGGCCTACAAGAATATCCCGTTCTACCTCTCGAGCAATGGCTATGGCATTTTCATCGACCAGCCGGAGCTCGTCTCACTCGAGGTGGCTTCGGAGACCAGCTCAGCCGTTCAATTTTCTGTTAAGGGAGAATCGCTGACGTACCATGTGATCGGCGGTGCGACCGCTAAGGATGTGCTGACGAATTACACGGCGCTGACGGGGCGTCCGCCAAGCCTTCCGGCCTGGTCGTATGGCCTCTGGCTCTCGACGTCTTTCACGACGAATTACGATGAGGCGACGGTCACGAGCTTCATCGATGGCATGAAGGAGCGCCACATCCCCCTGCATGTCTTCCACTTTGACTGCTTCTGGATGGAAGCTCTCAAATGGTGCGATTTCCAGTGGGATAAGAACGTCTTCCCGAACCCGAAGGAGATGTTGGCGCATCTGAAGCAGCGCGGCCTGCACATCTGTGTCTGGATCAATCCGTACGTCAGTCAGCAGTCTCGCTTGTTCCAGGAGGGCAAGGAGCACCATTACTTCATCGAGCGTACGAATGGCGATGTCTGGCAGTGGGACCGCTGGCAGCCAGGTCTGGCCATCGTGGACTTCACGAATCCGGATGCGCGTCAGTGGTATACTGGCTATCTGGAGCGCCTGCTCGATATGGGCGTCGACTGCTTCAAGACGGATTTCGGCGAGCGCATCCCGACGGAAGGGGTTCGCTACTTCGATGGCTCGGATCCAGAGAAGATGCACAACTATTACACGCAGCTCTACAATCAGACGGTCTTTGAGCTGCTGAAGCGCACGCGTGGCGAGGGTGAGGCCGTTCTCTTTGCCCGCTCGGCGACGACTGGCGGCCAGACGATGCCGGTCCACTGGGGCGGTGACTGCCACGGCACGTACGAGTCCATGACAGAGACGCTGCGCGGCGGACTGTCGCTCGGCCTTTCAGGCTTTGGCTATTGGAGCCATGATATCGGCGGATTTGAGCATACTTCGCCAGCCGATGTCTACAAGCGTTGGTGCGCTTTTGGCCTGCTCTCGAGCCACAGCCGCCTGCACGGCAGCCAGTCGTACCGCGTTCCTTGGAACTACGATGAAGAAGCCGTCGATGTCCTGCGCCACTTTGTCGAATGGAAGTGCCGCCTGATGCCGTACCTCTACCAGATGGGCGAAGAGGCGCACACCAAGGGCTGGCCGGTCCTGCGCGCTATGCTGCTCGAGTTCCCGGACGATCCGACTTCTTACTATCTGGACCGCCAGTACATGCTGGGCAGCAGCCTTCTCGTCGCACCGGTATTCGACGCTTCGGGCGATGTCATGGTCTACCTGCCGAAAGGGCGCTGGACGCACCTCTTCAGCGGCGAGACAGTAGAAGGCGGCCAGTGGCGCAAGGAACATCACGGATTCCTGAGCCTGCCGCTCTATATCCGTCCAAATACAGTCCTGCCGCTCGGCTCGAACAAGGAGCGTCCGGACTATGAATTTACGAAGGATACGACGTATTATCTGCCCGTCCTTGAAGATGGGAAGACAGCTGAAGCAACCGTCACATCACTCGACCGCAGCCATGCGGTGACCATTCGCGTCGCGCGTAGTGGCAAGCAGTTCACAGTCTCCTGTGAAGGGCTGCAGGACGCTTGCACCATTCGCCTGCCGCAGGGCACGTACACCTGTCAGGATGCGGGAGCCCAGCAGCTGGAGGCGAATGTCTGGCAGCTGACAGCTGGCACAGAGCAGATCACGTTTGTACAGGAATAAGGAGGTAGCAGCCATGATGGCAACACAAGCGACGCAGGCGGAAGCACATTCCTCCCGTCTGACGTTCATGGAAAAAATCGGCTATGGCTTCGGTGATGCGGCAAGTCATATCGTCTTCGACAATGTCATGCTTTACATGATGTTCTTCTTCACGGATATTGTGGGGCTGCCGGCAGCGTTCATCGGCACGATGTTCCTTCTCTCGCGCTGCCTCGATGCTGTAGCAGATCCGATCATGGGTCATTTAGCAGACCGGACGCGCACGCGCTGGGGGCAGTTCCGTCCGTTCATCCTCTTCGGAGCCATCCCCTTCTCCATCATGTGTGTCCTGGTCTACACGGTACCGCCGTTTGACCTGCAGGGCAAGATGATCTATGCGGCTGTCACCTACGTCCTCCTGATGGTCCTCTACACCTTCGTCAACATCCCGTACTGCGCCTTAGGCGGCGTCATCACGACGGATGACCGCGACCGCATGTCGCTACAGTCCTACCGCTTCGTCCTCGCGACGGCTGGCGGCATGCTCAGCACGGTCCTCATGGTCCCGCTGGCAAACTGGATTGGCAATGGCAATCAGGCCGACGGCTATCAGGGGGCCATCGCCATCCTTGCTGTCGTAGCTTGCGTCATGCTCTTCCTCTGCTTCCGCTACACGAAAGAGCGCGTGCAGGTCAAGACGGATTATCAGTCGAGTTTCTTTCGCGATGTCAAAGACCTCGTGAAGAATGATCAGTGGCGCATCGTGGCGGGCTTCACCTTCCTCAATATTATGGCCGTCTCCATCCGCGGCGGCGCCATGATGTACTATGTCACCTACGTCCTCGGCAGTGCTGCGCTCTTCGCAGGATTCCTTGCGACGTATTCCATCGGCAACATCTTCGGCAGTGCGCTGGCCAAGAAAGTCACGGACCGCATCTGCAAGGTCAAGGTATTCAAGTACGTCAACCTGATCCTCGGCCTGCTGAGCATCGCGATGTTCTTCCTGCCGACGGACAGCCTTCCGATCATGTTCGGCTTCATCTTCGTCATCGGTTTCTTCCATCAGATGATTACGCCAATCCAGTGGGTCATGATGTCGGATACGGTCGAGTACGGCGAGCGCAACGGCGGCCGCCGCTTGACGGGCATCTCGTTTGCAGGCCTGCTCTTCGTCCTCAAGGTCGGCCTCGCTGTTGGCGGCGCACTGATCGGTTGGATCCTCTCTGGTGTTAACTATCAGGCCGGTGCTGCGACGCAGTCTTCCACGGCCATGATGGGCATCATCGCCATCTTCACCCTGCTGCCGGCAGCCGCATACCTGCTGAGTTCCCTCCTCTGCCGCAGCTACAAGCTCGACCGTGCTTACCTCGAATCCGTGCAGGAAGAGAACGAGCGCGAGATGGCCTGATCAACAATACCTCCATATATCCCTGAATCAAACTAAAAACGAGAATGGCTGTAGAAAAGTAAAGCATCACTTTTCTACAGCCATTCTTTATTTCAGAAAGAGCCTAACGGCAGTTGCTGGAGCTGTGGTAAAATAAAGCATAATGGCCAAACATAGAGCTTGGCAGGACCTCCAAAATACAAGAAAGAAGTGACCCTTTTGAAGATAGCAAGACGAATAGCTGCTGCCATACTTGCCGCGGCCTTGCTCTGCAGCATGCCGTTTGCTGAAGCCAGAACACAGACGATTGAGGCGACGGGCGTCT
>JAQYBD010000065.1 GCA_029338835.1 Selenomonadaceae bacterium
TCCATCGTGTGGGTCACGACGGGCAAGAAGGGCGAGCCGAAGCACAAGCTCTACACGGCGTTCCTCGACAAGGTCCGCGTCAAGACGATGGGAACGCTGACGTCGGCCGATCTCGGCCACCAGAACCCGGAGATCAACTCCGTCGACGAGCTCGTCGAAGATTTCGAGAAAATCTACAAACGCCGCATCCTCAAGGAGGATACCGTCACCGTCATCTATTTCTCTGAGGTGCACGAAGACCTCTGAGCCTTGGGAAGCTCCTGCTTTTTCAGCGCTGGAGCTTCTTTTTTATGGATGGAAAAATAAATGCTTGACATCTTTGGATGCATCCCCTATAATAATAACCGTCGCTGATATGAAGCGACGCACGGCCCGGTAGTTTAGTTGGTTAGAATGCCGCCCTGTCACGGCGGAGGTCATGGGTTCAAGTCCCATTCGGGTCGCCACTTTTGCCTCGGTAGCTCAGTCGGTAGAGCAGGGGACTGAAAATCCCCGTGTCAGTGGTTCGATTCCGCTCTGAGGCACCACTTGCTATCATGCCCGCTTGGCGGGCTTTTTTCGTAATCATATCGTGACTGAGAGGGAGTAGCTCTTAAGGCGCAAGTCAACATACTGGCAATTTGCCTGGCTTGTGAATTGACCTGCCTGCAATGAGGGGCAAAGTCAAAGCGAGACTTTCGGTACAGGAAATCCTGTACCGGAGTCTCGCTTTTTTATATATGTGTGTGTATCTGGAAATGCGTGTATTCATCTTTAGGAGGGCTTTTATGGAGGCGTTCTGGTCTGTTTTTTTGGTGGTCTTCTTGGCGGAAATGGGGGATAAGACGCAATTCCTCGTTATGGCGTTTGCAGCCAAATATGATTGGCGGCGTGTCTTTGCCGGCATGTTCTGCGGCATCCTGGTGGTGCATAGTCTGGCGGTGGGCGTAGGACGCCTGGTTGGAGAACTCGTGCCACAGGATATCATGGCCATGGCTGCGGCCATCTTGTTCCTGGCCTTTGGCTTTTGGACGCTGGGCAGCAAAGACGAGGAGGAGGAAGAAGCGCATGATTCCCGCTTTGGTCCTTTCTTGACTGTGGCGCTGACCTTCATTGTGGGGGAAATGGGCGATAAGACGCAGTTTGCTGCGATGATGATGGCTGCTCAGTATGATTCCTGGCCCCAGGTCCTTGGCGGAGCTGTAGTCGGCATGGTCTTGGCGGACAGCATGGGAATCCTGGCAGGTTCTTTCCTCCATCGTCATTTGCCGGATGCCTTTCTGCGCTACCTGTCAGGAGGCATTTTCCTGTTGTTTGGGCTTATCGGACTTTGGCAATCCGTCTTCCGGTGAACCTTTTTTTACTTGTTTTTTCAGGATTCTATTGTATAATATCTCTTAGACAGTAAAAGGATACTTCATCGTATGAATTTGTTTTGAAAGGAAGATCTTGCAAACATGGAGCAGTTTTCAACGATGTTCTTGGATTTCATTGCTTCTTGGGGCTATGTGGCAATTGCCGTACTGATGGCGGCAGAGAATGCCTGCATCCCGGTGCCGAGTGAGCTGATCCTCGGTTTTTCCGGATATTTGATTTTTGCCGGGCAGATGACTTTTACAGGAGCCTTGGCAGCAGGCATGATTGGCGGCATGGCCGGATCCATCTTTGCCTATCTCATTGGTCATAACGGCGGCCGCGCTTTCGTGGATCGTTATGGACATTACTTCTTCATCAAGAAGTCGCATGTGGACACCGCGCAGAACTGGTTTGATAAATATGGTCTCAAAGCAGTATTCTTCAGCCGTATGTTGCCGGTCATCCGCACGTTCATTTCTCTGCCGGCAGGCTTTGCGCATGTCGATATGAAGAAGTTCCTGGTCTTGACTTTTGCGGGTGCGCTGCCCTGGACGGCTTTGATCCTCTATGCCGGCATGATGCTCGGCGAGAGCTGGAAGATCCTGACGCAGATTGGTCATGAGGCCAGCATCGTGTTTGTTGCCGTAGCAGCACTCGTGGTAGCTGTGCTGTATATCCGCCATAAACGGAAAAAAAGCGCGCGTGGAAGCATGGATGTGGATTGAGCGCATAAAAAACGAGCCATTCTTGTGTGCGAGAATGGCTCGTTTTTATGTTTCAGCGCAGCCAGAAGAACAGGATCGGGAAGATGACCGGCAGGAAAGCTGTGGTGGTGATGACAAAGGAGGAAACGGCAAGATCTGTGGTCAGGTGGTAGATCCGTGACGTGAGTACAGCGTTGATGGCTGTCGGACAGAATGCACAGATGAACAGGGTGCCTTTTACCACCGGATCCTTGACAAAGAGGGTGATGAGTACGCCAAAGATGATGGGCGTGATCAGGAAACGCAGCGCAGTCAGCGACCGAACCTTTTCCTCATAACGGTGTACCTGTTTGAAATCAATCAGGAAGCCGACGGGCAGCATGGCAATCCAGGCTGCGATATGGACGAGACTTTGAAAGACAGGACCGAGTACTGCTGGACGTGCAATCCCCGAGGCATTGAGCAGCAGCCCCGCCGCCATGCCGATGAGGCTCAGCTGGTTGATCGAGAAAAAGAGTTCGCAGAAGGTGCGCAGCCGATTGGTCTTGCGGATGGCATGAGATTGTTTCATATAGCAGTATTGCGCCATGGGGAAGATGACCAGCACGAGCAGGATGTTCTGGCAGGTGCCGATGATCTGTGTGTAGGCAAAACCTTCTTCGGCATAGAGGATGAACGCACAGACCCCGCCGAGTGTGCCGATATTGGCAAGCATGGCGCTGGCAACGTAGGCGCCGCGATCCAGCCAGCTCGTGAAACGGCGGGCAAAGCAGAAGCTGCCGATGGCACCGGGGACAAGGATGAGCAGGAACCCGAAAATCGGGACGATGAGCAGGCTCCAGGAGATGGGCAGGACCCAGAAGCTCAGCAATGAGAGAATGGTGTAGATGCAGATGACATTGAAACGTATGAGCTTGTTGATGGCTTCTCCGGATACAAGCTGGCGCTGGTGCAGGAAATATCCGACGGCCAGGGGAGCAATCAAATCGGTTACGACGAAAATCAGACGCAAGTTTGCATTGTCCATGCGGTCACTTCTTTCTATAATAGATAGAGATGATAGGAATGTTTTGATGGCTAAATCCTATCACTTTTGGACGTCGCTGTAAATCTGTAGCAGAAGAATTCTTGCGAGGAGGGAAATCTTGCGAAACGTATTGATCGGGTCATTTTTCCTGTCTCTGGCCGGCAGTATCTGGGGAGGCATGTTTATTGCCGTACGACTGTCCATTTTTGTGATCCCGCCCATTCCTCTGGTGTGGATGCGCTATGGTACAGCACTTCTGGCCTTGGTGGTCATGATGATGATGACGCATTCTTCCTGGTATATTGCGCCAAAGGACCGCAAGCTCCTGTTTTTATCGGCATTGCTGGGACAGACGTTGTCGATTGTTACACAGGAAACGGGAACTATGCTGACCTCCGCGCAGACAGGTTCTATCATCACGGCTGCTACGCCGGCTTTTATGGTGGTCTTTGGCTGCTGGCTGCTGCAGGAACGCTTGACGCTGGGGCGTGTGTTTTCTGTTGTCCTGGCGACGGTCGGAGTACTTCTCATTGTCTTTGATCCTGACAATATCCAGGTCAATGCGTGGGGCGGATTGTTCCTTTTCATCGCCGCGGTTACTTGGGCACTCATGTCGGTCCTCTTGAAATTCCTCTCGCGGTATTCTGTCATTACTGTGACATTTTACAGTGTACTCATTGCTTTTTTGCTTCTTTCTCCTTACGCATTGCACTGGCTTTTTACCGCAGCGGATATTTCCGCCATGGCAGCCCCTGCTGTCTGGGGGTCGGTGCTGTATCTGGGGTTCATTTCAACAACGGCAGGCTTCAGTCTTTGGAATAAGGGGCTGATGTATATGGATGCCTCGATTGGCGGACTATTCATGTTTTTCCAGCCGGTTGTCGGTACGCTCCTGGGCTGGCTGCTGCTCGATGAGCCCGTTACTGTTTATTTTTGGGCCGGTTTTTTGCTCATTGCCGTTGGTGTCGTGCTGGCCATGCGGGGCGGCAATACGACAGCTGAGGAGAAAATTGCCAGGAACCGGGAGAACTTGCAGGGTAGCCACAAGTAATGCTTGCATTTACCCTTTCTCCGTGGTATAATTTTTTAGTCGCTGGAAATGCGACAGAATAACTCTGCTCCTCAGAGCTTGGGGAGCCAAAGACCAAAGAGGGAGGTGATTTCGTGAGAAAGTACGAAGTCATATTTATCGTGAAGCCGATGGAAGAGGAAGCAACGAACGCTGTCATCGAGAAGTTCAGCAGCCTCATCCAGAACAACGGTGGTACGATTGACAAAGAAGATCGTTGGGGCAAGAAGCGTCTTGCTTATGAGATCAAAGACTGCGCAGAGGGTTTCTACTGCCTGTTCGACGTTACGTGCGAGCCTGCCTGTGTTGCTGAGTGCGACCGCGTCATGAAGATTACGGATGAGATCCTGAAGCACATGATCGTCAAATCCGAAGAAGAATAATGATGGGGGAAACGCAGGTTTCCTTATGAAAGTACACCGTAAGGTGTCAGGGAGGGTAAACCATGAATAAGGCAATTCTGATTGGACGTCTGACCCGTGATCCCGAGGTTCGTTATACGCAGTCTGGTGTGGCTGTCTGCACATTTACACTGGCTGTGGATCGTCGCTTCGCTCGCAAGGATGCCAATGATGGCCAGCCTACGGCGGATTTCATTCCGATCGTGACGTGGCGTAAGCTTGCTGAAGTTTGTGGCAACAATCTGGTCAAGGGCCGCCGCATCGGTGTGGAAGGCCGTATCCAGGTCAGGACCTACGATGCACAGGATGGTTCGAAACGCTATGTGACGGAAATCGTAGCGGATGAGGTGGAATTCCTCGATTCGAAGAATTCTGTTTCGCAGCCAGGCGAATACGGTACTCCGGCAGCAGCTCCTGCCGCACGTCCACAGCAGCCGGCTGGCAATGCAGGTTCCTTTGGCTCGTCCATCCCTGATGAAGAAATCCCATTTTAAGACAGGAGGGGAATTACTTTGATGAGACGTGACAGAGGCAGAAGACCTCGTAGAAAGGTCTGCTCGTTCTGCGTAGATAAGGTTGACCATATCGATTATAAAGACGTTGCAAAACTGCGTCGCTTCGTTACGGAGCGCGGCAAGATTTTACCGCGTCGTATTTCCGGCAACTGCGCTAAGCATCAGCGTCAGGTGACGGTCGCTATTAAGCGTGCACGCAATATCGCATTGCTGCCGTTTACTGCAGAATAAGATGAGAGGCGCTGTACTTCGGTACAGCGCTTTTTTGTATATATTTAGAGAATTTGGAGGAGGTACATCATGCGCCGACGCCTTGAGGATGCAATGACAATGCTCACGGATCCGCGTCATTTCAAGTTGCGTTTGTTCGTTGAAGGCAATTTGATCGGCATTGCCACAGGCTTTGTCATTGCACTTTTCCGCTTCTTGCTGGAATGTTCGGAGCATTTGATGCCGCGCCTTTATGCCTGGCTGGCGCAGCACCCGGCCTGGATCCTGCCCTGGTTCCTGGTATTGATCTTCATCGGGTTGCTCCTTTACTGGATCGTCAAACGCGACGGCATGACCTCAGGTTCCGGTATCCCCCAGATCAAAGGGATTTTGCTGGGACGCATGGATATGAATTGGGCCAGGGTCTTGCTCCTTAAATTTTTCGGTGCAGTCCTCGGTATCGGTGCAGGCCTTTCTCTGGGACGTGAGGGGCCGAGCGTCCAGCTGGGTGCCTGCTTGGGGCAGGGCCTTGGGCGATTGACGCATCGTTCTTATGCCGAAAGCCATTACCTGCTGACGGCCGGTGCCGGTGCCGGTCTGGCGGCGGCTTTCAATGCGCCGTTGGCCGGTGTGGTCTTTTGCCTGGAAGAACTCACGAAGAATTTTTCATCTTTCGTACTCATGGGCGCTGTGGCTGCAGCTGTGACGGCGACGACAGTCACGCAGTATTTCTTCGGCATGGAGCCTGTATTCCACATGGGAGCTGTGCCGGTTATCGATACGGGCAGCATGTACCTGTTGCTCATCGTTCTGGGGGCATTCGTCGGCGCGCTCGGTCTCTTGTTCAATCCGTTCTTGAGCGGCGCACAGAATGCGTATGCGAAGATGCCGCTGCCAACATGCCTGAAGCCCGTAGTGCCGCTTCTTGCTGCGGGATTGCTGGGATTTACCTTGCCACAGGTGCTGGGGGGCGGCAGTCCGCTGGTCGATTCACTCGTTATCACGGATTATCCGCTGGCTTTCCTACTGCTCCTGCTGGTTGGCAAGTTCCTGTTCACCATGCTTTGCTTCGGCTCCGGTGTGCCGGGGGGGATTTTCTTGCCTATGCTGGTCCTAGGCTCATTGGGCGGTGCTGTTTTTGCCAAGCTTGCCATCGTCTTGGGCGTCCTGCCCGCGCCCTTTGCGGTGAACTGTATTGTCTTTGGCATGGCAGCGTATTTTTCTGCTGTGGTCAAATCGCCGATTACCGGCAGCATCCTGATCATGGAGATGACGGGGTCCTTTGAACATATGCTGGCCTTGATCATCGTTTCCATGACGGCGTATCTCGTAGCGGATCTCACGGGGGGACAGCCGGTCTACGATATGCTGCTGGAGCGCAGCCTGGCGGTGCGTGAGAAAATCAAGCGGCGTATTCGCCACAAACGTATCTTGCTGGAACTGCCCGTAGGCATGGGCAGCCAGCTGGCGGGAACCATCATTGGCAAGGCTGCCTGGCCTGCCGGTACTTTGCTCGTCAATGTGCGCCGCGGCGGTGAGGAACTCTCTCCGCAGGGAGGCTTGCGTTTGCAGGATGGCGATTATCTCTATATCTTGACAGATGAACGCGATACCTGGCAGCTCCAGGAATTGGCTCGCGAGAGAGTAATAGATAAACAAAATCAATGACAGGCTATATCCTGATTGTTATGCTTGTTTTATACTTATTTTTGTGAGACTTGCTTAGATTCTTCAGCAGGCTACTTGATAAATTTTGTTATATCTAGTAAAATAATCGTACAATAAGATGAAACAATAAACTCAGTGTTTGTGGGAGTGATAGTATGTTTTTGGAAGAACGTCAAGATATTATTTTGAGCATGCTGGCTCGTGACGGCAAGGTGCGAGTGCGCGATCTCAGTGAGAAATTCAAGGTCACGGAAGACTGTATCCGCAAGGATCTTGGCGCCCTGGAAAAGAAGGGCAAGCTCAAGCGCACGTATGGCGGCGCCGTCCGCATCCGCGAGAACAGCCATATGGTGGAAGTGAGCAAGCATCGCAATACGGATGTCGAGGCCAAGCAGCGCATTGCTCAGGCTGCTGTCAAACTGATCCACGAGAAAGATATGGTATTCCTCGATATCTCGACAAGCAATCTGGCCATAGCCGAGCTGCTTGTCAAGATGGAGCTGGAAGTCACGGTCGTCACGAACATGATCGACATCCTGGTCGTCCTCGCGCGCAACCCGAAACTCCGCGTGGTCTTTGCTGGCGGCAAGATCAATAAGAGCCGCGATGGTTTCTGGGGCGGCATGACGCTCGATTTCATCTCGCGCCTCAAGCCGGATATTGCCTTTGTCGGTGCAGTCGGGGTCGATGTCAAGGAAAACAGCGTTTCGACGTATGATATCGATGACGGCATCACCAAGGCTGCAATCATCCGCCACAGCAAGAAGGCGTATGTGGTGGCTGAGGCCCGCAAGCTCAGCACGGATGGGAACTATAACTATACGACGCTCGATACGTTGTCCGGCCTGATTACAGATTCGGAACCAGCGCAGGATATCCGCGATGCGGCCGATTCTTACGGGGTGGAGATCATTCTGCCATGAGTTTGCGTTTTCCCGATCGGTTGAGCTGGCACAATCTATATAGGGGAATCCTGAAAGGACTGAAGGTATATGCTTTTTACCTGGCAGTCCTTTCCGTTTTCCGGCTCATTTTTATATTTTGTTTACGGTCCTATATGGGAGCGGGGGTGGCAGCTCCTGACATTGAGCTGGCACTCTGGCGCGGCTTTCGCCTCAGCATGCAGACGGCCGGCTGCCTGGCACTCGTGAGTTTTGTGCCGGGCTTCCTTCTCAGGCTCGTGTATCCGCGCTGGGAGAATCGTATCGTCCTCGGTCTCAACGGCTTGCTGCTTGTCCTGCTTTCCATTCTCTACGTGGCAAGTTTTCCTTTTTATCGCCAGTTCCATGCGAATTTCAACCAGATGCTTTTCACCGGTGCCAACGATGACCTCTATGCGCTGCTCATCACGATGGTGCAGCAGTATGCCTTGCCCGTGCGCCTGGCAGGAGCCTTGCTGCTGGCGTGGGTACTATGGCGGTGCCTGAAGGCATTCCTTGCCTGCTGCCGGCTGGAAAATGCCGTGGAAGCGATGGCATGGCCGCGCTGGGCACGCTATCTTGGCCGCCTGGCCTTTCTCTACGTGACGTATCTGGGTGTCCTGCTCGGCATCTTTGGTGGCAG
The DNA here is from genome assembly GCA_029338835.1 of Selenomonadaceae bacterium. GTDB lineage: Bacteria > Bacillota > Negativicutes > Selenomonadales > Selenomonadaceae > Mitsuokella. Next base: position 8,493 of record JAQYBD010000065.1, read on the forward strand.
TCTCGGCTGGCAGACTGCTGTTGACTGGGAAAATGCCGGTGTCACGAAGGATGATTTCCTCAATGAAGCCATTCTTGACAATCCGCAGGCTATCTATCGCGCATACAATCTGAACCGCCGCATGCTGGCCTGCAATGGGCTGGATTTCACGACGGAAGATATCCGCAACTTGGCCGCCAGACTCGCAGGCAAGCCTGCCGATACGGATGATCTTGACGTTTACCTGACAAAGGAGGCGCAGGGGCCGCAGCTTGAGAAGCCGCGCCAGGTCATCGTGATCTTGTCCGAGAGTTTTGCCAACTGGCCCTTGCTTGATAAATACCGGGATATCCCCATTTCACATGGCATGCGCAGCCTGATTGCCGAAGATGATACGGATTATTGCCCGACCTTCCTGCCCAATGGTGCCAGTACGGTTTCGGCGGTCACAGGTGTCGTGACGGATTTTGCGGATGCCAATCTCTACCTGACGACCATGCCGGAATCCTTTGCTGCGCCGTATCCGACGGCCAGCGCACCGCAGATGCAGGAACTGGGATATACGACGAATTTCTGGTATGCAGGGCCAGCCACTTGGGAACGTATCGGGGCCTTTACGCAGGCGCAGGGCTTTGAACATTTTTACAGCCGTGGCGATTTCGGCGATGTGCCGGGCAGTGTCTGGGGATGTGAGGATGAGGTGCTCTACGAGAAGGTCCTCGACGGCCTCGACCCGGATACGCCGAGCTTCAACGTCCTGCTCAATGCCTCGAATCACTCGCCGTACGACCTCGACCTCGAGGCCAAGGGCTTTGACAAGGAGGCCGTGCGCGCCGCGCTGCCGGAGAACCACCAGCAGGACGAGGAGCTCTTGAAGGAACTCGGCCACTACTGGTACGCCGACCGCGAGCTCGCAAAGTTCGTCAAGGCGGTCAAGGCGAAGTGCCCCGAGAGCCTCATCATCATCGTCGGCGATCACGGCGACCGCTACAACATCGACAAGACGCCGACGATGTACGAGCGCTACGGCATCCCCTTCATCATCACGGGCAAGGGGATCCACAAGGGCACCTTGCTGCCGGATGCGGCGGGCAGCCAGATTGACATCATGCCGACTATCTACGAGCTCATCGCCCCGAAGGGGTTCTCGTACATGGCGGTCGGTTCGAGCCTGACGCGGACGAACCGCCAGGGCGTCAACTACGGCTTCTTCATCACGCGCCATGCCATCGGCAAGGCGGACACAGTGCCGCTCGTGCCGGAGTCCGTCGACGGCGGTGAGCCGCCGACAATCGACCAGCAGGCGATGGAGGATTACATCAACGGTGTCCGCAGCGTCTCGTGGTGGCGCCCGAAGTACGGTGCCATCCTCGACGCGTCGAAGCTCGAGGGACGCCGCTGAGCCAATGGAGGGAGAAAGAACAATGATTTCACTGAAAGACTGCCAGCTCTGCCCGCGCCGTTGCGGCGTGGACCGCACGCAGCGGGTGGGCTTCTGCGGCGCGGGCGCGAAGGCGCGCATCGCGCTCGTCTCCCTGCACAAGTGGGAGGAGCCGTGTCTCACGGGCGCCGATGGTCGAGGGGCGGGCACCGTCTTCTTCTCGTACTGCAACTTGCGCTGCTGCTTCTGCCAGAACCATGAGATCTCCCATGAGGGACGCGGCATCGAGGTGACGGACGAGCGTCTCGCCGAGATTTTCCTAGAGCAGCAGGCGCGCGGCGCGGCGACGCTCGACCTCGTGACGCCGACGCACTACGTGCCCGAGATCCTGCACGCACTGCATATGGCCAGGGAGCAAGGCTTCCAGCTGCCTGTCGTCTACAACTCGGGTGCCTATGAGACGGAGGAGACCATCGAGGCCCTGCGCGGGGAGGTCGATATCTTCCTGCCGGACCTCAAGTACGCTGACGAGGCGAGTGCGCGCGAGTACTCGCTGGCGCCCGACTACTTCGCCGTGGCGACGAAGGCCATCGCGCGCATGTACGAGGAGGTCGGCCCGCTGCAGTTTACGCCGGACGGGCAGCTCAAGAAAGGCGTCATCATCCGCCACCTCGTGCTGCCGGGCCACCGCCACGAGAGCATGCGCGTGCTCGACTGGATTCATGAGACATTCGGCGACACGGTACAGATTTCCTTGATGAACCAGTACACGCCGATGTACCGGGCGGCGGAGCACAAGGGCATGAACCGCCGGCTGACGACGTTTGAGTACCAGTCGGTCGTCGACCATGCCCTGAATCTCGGCATCACGCACTGCTACGTGCAGCAGGGCCGCACGGCCGATACAAAGTTCGTGCCGCACTTCGATGGCAGCGGCGTCGAGCAGGGGTGATGCTCAGGAGTTATACCTAGAAGGATTCGCGATAAGGAGGAATGTGCTTGGATAATGTTTTCGTCACGGTATTCTTGTTTTGCGTCTCGCTGCTGCCGATGGCTTATCTGCGCTACTATCCGTTCCGCATCATCGCAACATCGCGTGAACAGCACACCTTGATTGTCGGCCATCTCATCATCTTTGTGGTCGAGTTCCTGCTCGTCACAGCGCTCTTCTTGTCGGGCCGCGTCGAGATGGGGGGAAGCGCCTTCCAAAAGCTCTACTTCGTCTGCCACTGGCCGCACTTCCTGCTGCTGATGTTCACGATACGGCCCTTCTGGTTCCGCCACTTCTTCGTGCTCGGGATACAGGGCATCTACACGGTCTTCATCCACACGGTGACCGTCTTGCTCCTGAAACAGATCTGGATGCAGACAACTTACTTTGCCAGCCTGTACTTCCTCTTCTATCTCGGCCTGATGATGATCAGCTTCCCGGGGATGATGTGGCTGCTCCGCGGACTCTTTGCGCGCGAGCAGCTCCTGAACCCGCATCAGACGGCCGCCTTCTGGAAGTATCTCGGCTTCGTGCCGCTGCTCCTCACCTATTATCAGGGGAGTATGGGCTATGCCAAGCTGATCCAGCAGGTCGAGGACCTGTCGGGAATCCATCTCTACATGTTGGTAAGCCGGTTCATTCTCGTCATCATCGGGATAAGCCTCATCATCTCCGTGCGCAGCGGCTTCCACCAGGTACGCTGCATATTCCTCGCGAAGGAGCGCAGCATGAAGATGCAGGAGCAGCTCCGCGAGATTCATGACTATGCCGATACCTTGCGGGAGGAGCAGCAGAAGCTCGCCATCCTCCGTCACGACAGCCGCCATCAGCTGCGCGTGCTGGCCGAGCTCATCGAGAGCGGCCACTACGATGAGGCCGAGCGTCATCTGCTCGCCATGAGGAAGGAAGTGGAGAGACAATGAGCTTTGACATGATGACATTTGCCATCACCACGATCTACGTCCTGATCCTGCAGCCCTTCGCGCTCCTGCAGATCCTGCCGTTCCGCCGCTTCCTGACTGCAGCGCAGAAGAAGCGCCTCGCCATCGGCTGGTGCCTGCTCATCGTGCTGGAGGCGGGCCTCGTCACGGTGATCGTCTCGCTGGACGTTTTCCCCTCGCGCCAGATTGCCTACTGGCTGCTCGGCTACCTCGTCTGGCTGCCGCAGTTCCTGCTGGCCTTCTGCTTCACGCGCCGCTTCTGGGCAGGCCACATCTTCATCGCGGCTTTCCGCATCCTGTTCTCGGGCATCTTTTACACGTTCACGCGCGCCATCCTGCTGATAGCATTCCCCGACAAGCTGCTGCCGAGCCTCTACTTTGAGCAGATCTTGCTCTACGGCGCCTTGTCGCTGCTGCTCTTTCCGATACTGCTGCGCTTCTTCACGGAAACCTTCCGCCACTTCGAGGTGGCCTCGACGCGCCGCTACTGGCGCATCATCACGCTGCTCCCCGTGCTGCTCGCCCTCGAGTCGCTCTACCTGAGCATGCTCAACTCGCAGGAGAGGGTCTTTGACCTCTTGCTGCCGCGCTTCATGCTGCTCATCGTCATCGTCCTGCTCATGGCCAGCATTCGCAGCGGCCAGCGTGAAGTCTACCGCGAGCTGCAGGTATTCGAAAAAGAACACGAGCTGCAGCAGCAGCTCGTGTCAACGGCGCATTATGTGAAATTGTCAGAGGAATCGAGACAGCGCATGGCCGCTATCTACGAGAAACGGCGGAACCACATCGACCACCTGCTCGCGCTTGTGCGCCAGCAGGACCGCGAGGGAGCGCTGGCGTACATCGAGGCGCTCGGCACGCAGTTCAGCCGCACGAAGCTGCCGCAGTACTGCAAGAACACCCTGATCAACGCGGCCCTGACGGTCTACTTTGCGCGCGCCAAGGATCTCGCCATACCCGTGACCTGCGCCATCGACCTGCCCGAGGAGCTCTCCTTCAGCGGTGACCTCTCCATCGTGCTCTCGAACCTCGTGGAGAATGCCCTGCTTGCGAGCCAGAAACAGCCACCTGCTGCGCGGCACATCGCCGTCATGACGATGTGCCAGGGCACCGTCATCAATCTGCTCGTCAAGAATCGCTTTGATGCGCCTGTCGAGCTTGACGAGGAAGGTCTGCCCGTGACACATGTCAAGGGGCACGGCCTCGGCATGAAGTCGATGGCCCGCTTCCGCGATAAGTACGGTGCCACCGTCTTCTGTCAGCAGAAAGAAGGCTGGTTCACGACTTACATCCAGGTATCCATGGCCGACTCTGCGGGCGCATCAGATCTTGGTCGATGAGAACATGAACTGGAAGTATAGATCCTGGAACATCCTGTACTTGCGCTTGCCGAGCGGGATCTCTTGGCCTGCAATCTCCACGTAATCCGCCTTGATCATGTGGACAGCAGCCAGATTGACGAGATAGCCCTTGTTTGGCGAGGCGAACTGCCCCGGTGCAATCTTGTCGAGCTCGTCTCGCATCTCCTGGCCTGACTTGCGCGTCTCAAGTACGGCGCCGTTTGCCAGATGAACTTGCAGGATATGGCCGTTGCTCTCGAAGTAGAGGATCTGCGCGATCTGCTCGATGCAGATGCCGCCGCCCACGAGCCGCAGCACGATCTTGGCGCTGTTGTGCTGGCGGATGAACGAGATGGCCCGGTCCATCGCCTTGTTGAACTGGCTTTGCGCAAACGGCTTCAGCAGGTAATCCGTGGCCTTGACCGCAAAGGCATCCACGGCGAATTCATCGCTTGTCGTCAGGAAGATGATCTCCGTACCGCTGTTGTACTTGCGCAGCTCGCGCGCCACATCCGTGCCGAGGATGCCTGGCATGCAGACGTCGAGCAGGGCGATGTCAAAGACCGTCCCCTGATCGATCGCATCGACGAAGGAAAAGGCATTGTCAAACGTCTCGTACGATACCAAGTCCTGTTTCTTCTGGAAATATATATCGGATGACCGCCGGATGAAGCGGATTTGGTCGGGCTGATCATCACAGATCGCGATATGTAGCATGGTGTCACATCCTTTCGCTAGATGGCTCTTATCGTCGAACCAAGGCTTCCACGTGGGAAGGAATCTATTCAATAGTATACTCGTTTCTATGTCATGTGCAAAAAACCGTCCTAAAAGGGCGGTTTTTTTGCATGAATGGATAGATGCACTTATTTGCGTCAAAAAAAGGCCATTTCGTGACAGATGCGAAGATTTGTGCCTTGTGTGTGGTATCCTGAGCATGGACAAGATAAAAGCCACAACTGAGATTCTCATTGGCACAAGATTTGTATTGCAATATAACTTCAAAATTATCCAATTTATCCAACTATGAGTAATTCGAAAGGGGATGTCGTTTTATGAACCGGATTTTTAAAGTCATATGGAGCAAGACAAAGCACTGCTACATCGTCGTGTCGGAGTACGCCAAAGCAAACACGAAAGCAGCGCACATCGGCCTGCGCACAACAGCCGCAGCCGTAGCCGCAGCCGCCATGCTGCTCGCACCTGTTAACTATAATTATGTTTGGGCCGCTGATACGGCGACTGTGACTGATACGAGCAATACGGAGCAGACCGTTTATACCCAGGAGGGAGCGGAAAAGAAATTTGCCACTCAGGATCAGCTGCAGGCAGATGTAGCCGCTACTAACGCGGAAGTTGCCAAGAAAGCAGATCAGACAGCTTTAGACGAAACGAACGCTAACTTGGCGAAGAAAGCAGATCAGACAGCTTTAGACGAAACGAACGCTAACTTGGCGAAAAAAGCAGATCAGACGGCTTTAGACGAAACGAATGCCAACTTGGCGAAGAAAGCCGATCAGACGGCTTTAGACGAAACGAATGCTAACTTAGCGAAGAAAGCAGATCAGACGGCTTTAGACGAAACCAATGCTAATTTGGATAAGAAAGCGAATGCTGCAGATGTGTACAGCAAGACGGATGCAGACAGTAAATTTGCCACTCAGGACCAGCTGCAGGCAGATGTATCTAAAACGAATTTAGACCTTACCAATGAAATGAACGAGCGCAAAGCTGCGGATACAGCACTGGATACTCGGATTACGAGTGTGAAAGAATACCTGCAGAATGAAACTGAAAATAATTATGTGAGTAAAGCCGGACTGGCCAGCGAGTTGGAAGTCAAGGATGCTGGGGTTGTGAAGGCAGACCAGAAGATTGGCGAGAATGTGACAGCCCTTGGCAAGGCTTTGAATGATGAAACGGCAGCTCGTATCGGTGCAGATGCGGCTCAGGACAAGGTGATCCAGCAGGTCAATGACAACCTGGTACAGAGCGTCAATACGATCAACAAGAACATGGCTGACGGGTTCACTGCATTGAATCAGGCGGATGCCAACGAAGCCAAGGCTCGCGTTGAAGCAGATGCAGCTGAAACTGCTGGTCGTGTAGCAGCGGATACCAAACTGGTGGAAGCTACCAATAGTGGATTGAGCATTGATGCTCATAATGTACTTCAGAAAAATATCACTTCCATTGATTCCACTACCGGAGAGGTGACTACCTCCAAGGAAGCGGCTACTACTCTGGTGATGAATGAAGGTAACAAGAATCAGATTACACTCAGTGAAAATGGAATCAAAGTTGGAACTGGCAGTACGGTGATAGCATCGGATGGTGTATTTGCTGGCGGCGATACAGCGGGTAAGGCAAAGGCAGCCCTCAATGCTGATGGCAGCATCAAAGGAGCTAACGGGGCATTTACTGTAGATACCAATGGAAACGTAGTTTCTGGCAATGTAACTTCCACCGGCACGGTGCAAGGTACGACCTTAACTGACGGTACCGCAATTATGTCTGCAGGAAATCTGAGTAATGTTAAGGATATTACCGCTACCGGATTGATCAAGACGGATGGCAATATTAAGGGGCATGATATTACAGCCGAAAATGCTATTAATGGTGTTACGATTACTGGTAACTCTATCAATGGTACTACAGGTACTTTCTCCGGCACTGTTTCTGCAGGTAGTGTGGATGTGACGAATAAACTGACTGCTGGAAGTATTGAATCTACAGGCAGCATCGAAGCAAAAGGAAATCTGAAGGGTGATTCACTGACTGTAACAAATAACGCTTCTGTTGGTGGACAGCTCAGCGCAGGTACATTGGCTGCAGCGGGGAATGCATTTACAGTGGATGCCAGTGGAAAAGTAGTTGCTACAGGGATTGATGCTGGTGCAGGTACTGTCAAAACCACTGGTGCTGTGGAGACAGGAACGCTGAAGACAACGGGCGATGCTGAGATTGGCGGCGATTTGACGGTCAAGGGCAAACTCAACGTTGATGAAATCGACTTGACGAAGAGTGGCATCGTTGGCGACAACAACGTCACGGCCAGCACGCACATCGCAGCTGGTGAAATCAAAGGCTATCAGAAAGCCACGAGAACCAAAGACGGCAGTGAGACGGAAAGTGCTTTTGATTACGATGCAAACGGCACGTCTACTTGGGCCACGTCTACGGCTGCGGACAAGAGCTGGAAGAAGAGCACTCTGTCAGTAGAAGGAAATGGCGTCACGTCCACTGCCATCGATTCGAATAATAACAAGAACACTGTGACACAAAGTGCAGATGTAAGCAGCAGCATACTCGCCAATAAAGAAGGTCTGAGCTCTACCTTCAAGCAGAACGTCCGCGAGATTCTCAACGAGATCCACGTGAATGACACGAAGTATGCGAAGCTCGACCAGAAAGCGGATAACATCACCAGCGAGGTCAAGGACGGCGACAACACCACGTCCACGACGCAGACTGCGACGAATCTGACGAATACGGCCCAGAACGGCACCATCACCAATGATGCTAAGGATCTGGTGAACAATGCATCTGGCAACATGACGAACACCGTTGGCGGCAACCTGATCGATACCATCATGGGTACCAGCACCACCACTGTGACCGGCAACGTAACGGAAGATTACAAGTCTGACCTCACCACCAAGGTGGGCGGCAACGAAACCCATGCGGTAACCGGAAATCAGACGGTTACTGTATCCAAAGACCGGACAGTCAATGTGAAGGGAACTGAAACCGAAAACTTCAATGCCCAGGTCACCAACGTCAAGACGGATCAGAAAACTTCTGTTGGCGGCAACCAGACGACCATCGTGACTGGCAACCAGCAGAATACGGTGAGTGGGAATAAGCTGGAAACGGTTAAGGGCGCTGTAACAGAGAAGTATGGCAGCCAGGCAACTACTATTGATGGTAATCAGAGCACCAATGTGGGCGGCAATCAGTCCAATGTCGTAGCCGGCGATCAGACCAATAACATCAGCGGCAGCAAGACCGAAACCGTCAGAGGCGCGGTGAGTGAAACCTATGGCAGCCAGACCACCAAAGTCAATGGCGACCAGAGCATGACCGTGACCGGCAAGCAGACCAACAGCATCACTGGTGACCAGGTCAACACCATCGGCGGTAATCAGACTACTACCGTCACTGGCGACAGCAGCCTGAGTGCCAAGAACATCACCAACACAGGCACAGAGCGTGTGGTAAATCAGGTCGGTTCCCATAAGGTCCTCGTCAACACGGAGAAGGTAGAGTCTGCCTTTGGCGACAATATCTTCACGACTTGGGATGAGAGCGGCATCACCAACACGGCAACGGATAAGACTGTTGCTACGAATGCCAAGGATATCAAGAACACCGCGACTGGTGATATTACCAACACGGCCCAAAACGGCACCATCACCAATGATGCCAAGAACATCACCAACACCGCAACGGAAAAACTCAGCAACACTGCAGCGGAAATCGAGAACACGGCTACTAAGTCCATTATGGACAAAGTGGGTGAAAATGTCAGTCGAACCATGAGCACTACAAAGATTGCTGAATCTGTAGTGAATGGAACACAGAGCAACACTTCGTCCAAGACAGCTGAAAAAGATATCCATATTGTTAGCGACGGGGCTAAGACTTCCACCGTCAGCCAGCTGACAGACAGCGTGAATACATCCCTGAAGACAGAGGGAAAGTCTCTCAATAACAAGAAGACAGTGGATGAAGATGTGACAAAAATTACCGATACTGCCGGTGGGAACTTCTCTAGCAGCAGTCAGAAGTCAGATGGTTTCACTCGCCAGGTGAAAAACGGCAGCGGCGGGTCCAACACGATGACGGATACGGCCACCGCTTCGGAACAGAAAATGGTCAGCGGAAACAGTATACTTGATATCGTGAAGAGTCTGGAAGATCCGTCTATCACCAGCAGTGTGAACGATGGGCTGACCAACACCAGCGTGAAGCAGGGGGCTAAGGATATCACGCATACTGCTCAAGAAGGCACTATCACCAATGAAGCCAAAAACTTGGTGAATACAGCAATGGAAACCATCTCGAATACTGCTGGAACGCAGATTCAGGATAAGGTTGGTACAACGACTGTCACCACCACCGACGGTTTGACCAAACTGACTAATGAAGCTGGGACGCACAGGACAGAGATGGATCTTGCCGATGTTCTGAAAGACCTGGGCGTTCGCGGGAATGCAACAGTAGATGGAAATACCACCTTGGGCAAAGAAGGGGCGGACACCACGCTCACTGTTAACAGTCAGTCTACTTTCAACAATAAAGTCACCATTGCCAATGGAGGCCTTGATGTCACTGGCGGCACTACTACAGATACACTCCATGTCACTGGGCAATCCACATTCGATGATGTAGTGAATATGAACAAAGACCTGAATGTCAGAGGCAATGCGACGGTAGCAAAAGATCTGACGGTAGCAGGCGATGTCACGGCCAGGTCCTACAAAGTCGGCGACAAGACGTACATCGATGAGAACGGCATCAATGCCAACGGCCAGAAGATCACGCATGTCGCTGCTGGCACGGAGGATGGCGATGCTGCGAACTACGGA
>JAQYBD010000066.1 GCA_029338835.1 Selenomonadaceae bacterium
ATGAGGGCCACATTGCCCGTCGCATTGAGCTTGCCGGCAATCTCGGACATATTGTTGCCGCGCACGGCATTGACGAGCAGGTCGGCGCCGCTGTACTGTTTGACATTGACTGTGGCATCCTTGCCGATGTTGAATGTATCCCAGCTGATGAACGCCCTGTTCTGGCCTTTTGTCTGCTCGATCGTCATGACGGGCTTCGTCTCATCACGGGCGACCGTCGCATTCTTCATATCCTGCTCCTTCGTCGGCAACTCTGTCGGAGCAGGTGCCGCCCATGCCATATGATAAAGACCGCCCACGATCGATAAAGTCAGGGCAATCGTATGTTGCAATCTCTTCATGTACAGCTTTTCCATCATTGCTACCCCCACGATCTATTGTATTTCTGTCAGTTTCGTATGTATCCCGTCCGCTCAGAACTGCTTGACGAAGCGCAGCCACGCCGTGCTCGTGATGTCCTTGCCGAGGCTCTCGGAGTAGTGGCAACCGAGCGGCGTGGCCCAGTCGAATTTGCCGTACCAGTCGCGCGACTTCTGGTAGATGAGGCCGAGGCCTGTGCCGGCGAGGTCCTTCGTGCCGTCCCCCATGATGCGGCCCGCATCGACGAAGGCTGTGGCCGTCAGGCCCGAGCGCCCGAGGATGCGGCGCAGCTCCACCGTGCCCAGGAGGCCGCTTCGGCCACCCGCCTCACCCTGCACGAAAGCACGCACGGCGTCGGCGCCGCTGATATAGAACTGCTCGGAGGAATCCAGCGGCGTCCAGCCATACTGACCGCTCATCGAGAAATGCAGCTGCCAATCGCGGTCGATGTCGTGGATGTAGTAGAAGTCCACAAGCGACTTATGGTAATTGCCGACGGCATCCGGTGCCGAGTAATTATTGCGGCGGAGCGAGAGATCACCTGCGACATGGCCGACGGTCCACGAGAAGGAGTTGCGGCCGTCGCGGTAGTAGCCGTAGAGGTCGCCCTCGATGCTGTCCGATGCTTTCTCGGTGCCGTACATCCCCGAGAGGATGTAATCGTGGATATCGCGGTGGCGCACGTTGATGGAGTAGAAGAGCGACTGTGCATAGGTGCGGTGCAACGGCACGGAGACGCCTAGCTCATACGTGTTCGTCAGGCCGTCGGCATTGAGGTAGTCGTACTGGCCGCCGAGTACGTAATTCATCTGGCCTGCCGTCAGGTGCAGGCTCGCGCCGTTGCTGCCGACTGGCACGCTGTAGCGCAGCTGGAAGTTATGCAGATCGTCCGTACTCGTCATGCCCGATAGCGAGATCTGGTCGCCGACGTTCGTCAGATTGTTGTAGTGGTACTCGATGCCGAAGCGGTTGCGGCCTGTCGACTTGCTGCCGTAGTTGTCGTACGACAGGTAACTGCCCTCGCGCTCGAGGTCAAATACCTTGAGCATGAGGTCGGCCGAGCCGCGGCGCTTGCCCGGCTGCATCGAAGCCGTGACCTTCAGCCCCGGGATGTCGTTGAGCGCGAGCAGCGTCTTCTCGAGGTGCTGCGACTCGATGAGCTGGCCCGGGCGGATGCCCTTGACATAGGCGAGCAGGCGTCTGTCGAGGAGCGCCGATGTATTGTCGATGTGCAGGTCGCCGATGCGCCCGATGATGACCTTGATCTTCAGGGTATTGCCTGTGATATCCTGTGCCGGCACATATGCGACAGCTGTCATATAGCCCTTGCGGCGCAGGCTCGCCGTGACCTTCGCTGCGAGCTCCTGCATCTCCTGGAAATCCATTTCCCGGCCGAGATACGGATGCATCTCATCCTTCAGGACGCTCCCCACATCGAGTTCGGAACAGATGTAGTCGATGCGGTCGATGCGCGCCGCGAGCTCCTTGCTGCCCTGCTGCACCGCCGGGATCTTCGTGTCGATCTCGGGCTTTGCCTGCTGCGGCGTGATGCGGCGCTCCGGCTCGAGCTCATTGAGGATGCGGCCGGAGTCCGGCATGCCCTTGATGTTCAGGGTCGACGGCTCCGGGGCAGCTGACGCCGTCCACGGCAGGCCCAGCAGCAAAATCAAGGGAAGCCCTATTTTCCAGTTTTTCTCGTCAGCATGCATCATCTTCATCTACCGTCCCATCCCATCGCATTATTCTGATCCTGGCTCGCGCAGCAGCTCATCATATAAAAAAACACACAACGGCAAAAACCGTCATGTGTTTTCTTCTGCCACGACACACGCACAAGATGCAAACCGCATCTCTTCACAACGGTCACACAATCATTCATTCTATTTGCATTATAACACAAATCACAGAAAAAATTGTTCCCTATGTACGCAAAGGCAGCATATTCATACTTTCATCATTTTTAATTTTGTCTTCAAATGATCTTCGTCGACCAGCCTTCGATATTCCAGACGGTATCCACGAGATCTTCATAGAAATCCGGCTCATGCGAGACGAGCAAAAGAGTCCCTTTGTACTCCTTGATGGCACGCTTGAGTTCTTTCTTGGCCTCCACATCGAGATGATTCGTCGGCTCGTCGAGAATGAGCAGATTGACCGGCTTCTGCATGATCTTAGCCAGGCGGACCTTGGCAGCCTCACCACCGGAAAGTGCCGTCATCTTCGTCGTGATATGTTCATTCGTCAGGCCGCACGAAGCGAGTGCCGCGCGCACCTCGAAATTCGACATGCCCGGATATTCCTGCCAGAGTTCTTCCAGTGCCGTATTCATATTGCCCTTGGCTTCTTCCTGCTCAAAATAGCCGACAGAAACGAATTCGCCCTGCTCAAGCTCGCCCGAAAGCGGCGGGATCAGGCCGAGCAGCGTCTTGAGGAGCGTCGACTTGCCGAGGCCGTTCGTACCGCGGATGGCGATTTTCTTGTTGCGTTCCACCTGGATATCAACTGGCTTCGTCAACGGCGTATCGTAGCCGAGAACCAGGCGCTTGGCCTCGATGACGAAGCGCGACGGCGTGCGATCTTGCTGGAAATGGAAATGCGGTTTCGGCTTTTCCTGGCGCTTCGTCAGGACTTCCATCTTGTCGAGTTTCTTCTGGCGGCTGTTGGCCATGCCGCGCGTCGCGACGCGTGCCTTGTTGCGCTGGATGAAGTCCTGTTCCTTCTTGATCTCTGCCTGCTGGCGTTCATAGGCAGCTTCTTCCTGGCGGCGTTTCAGGGCAGCCATTTCCTCGAATTTCTCATAGCTGCCTGTATACCGCGTGAGCTTGAGGTTGTCGACATGCCAGATGACATTCGTCACGGCATTGAGGAACGGCACATCGTGTGAGATCACGATGAAGGCATTCTCATAATTCTGCAGGTAGGTCGTCAGCCAGCTGATATGCTCGGCATCGAGATAGTTCGTCGGCTCGTCGAGCAGCAGGATCTCGGGGTTCTCGAGCAGGAGTTTCGTCAAAAGCACCTTGGTGCGCTGGCCGCCCGAGAGTTCGTCGACCTTGCGCTCGAGGCCGATGTCCCGGAGGCCCAGGCCGCCTGCGACCTCCTCGATGCGCGCATCAATGGTATAGTAGCTGCCAGCATCGAGGATATCCTGGATATCGCCGACATCCTTCATGAGCTGATCCAGCTCCTCGGGCGATGCTTCGCCCATCTTGTCGTAGGCCGCCAGCATCTCCTGTTCGAGCTGCACGAGGTGATCGAATGCCGTGCGCAGCGTTTCGCGGATTGTCATGCCTGCCTTGAGTACAGCATGCTGGTCAAGATGGCCAACCTTCGTGCGCTTTGCCCAAGTCACGGTTCCCGCATCCGGCGTCAGTTTGCCCGTGATGATGGACATGAAGGTGGATTTACCCTCACCGTTCGCACCGACGAGTGCCACATGTTCCCCCTTGAGCAGGCGGAACGATACATCTTCAAAAATCTCCCGGCCACCGTAACTGTGGGAAAGATGGGATACTTCCAATACGCTCATGTTCTCTTCCTTTCTTATCTCTTCCTGGCTCTCAACGTTTCCTAGTCTGGCATTGCTGCCGCCCGTTTCCGTAAAACAAAAAACAGTATATCATATCCTCCGTTACGGAGAAAGCCCTTCTTATGACAAATGTCATATACGATATGGCTCATATCATGACGCATATCAGATGTTTTTCCTCTTATTTTCGCATATTATATGAATTGTCAGATAGATGTGCAGCCAAGAGAGCTGCTCAGGTATAAAGAAAGAGGGATTCATCATGGAAATCGCATTCTGCCGCATCGATGATCGTCTGATTCACGGTCAGGTCGCCACGGTCTGGACGAAGGTAACGGGCTGCAACCGCATCATGTGCTGCAACGACGAAGTCGCACAGGACACGCTGCGCAAGAAGCTCCTGCTGCAAGTCGCTCCTCCGGGCATCAAGGCTTACGTCGTTCCCGTTGAGAAAGCCGTCGCCGCTTACAAGAACCCGAAATACGCACCGTTCAAGACACTCTTCCTGTTCACGAATCCGCGCGATGTCGTACGCGCCGTAAAAGGCGGCATCCCGTTTACCTCCGTCAATCTCGGCGGCATGACGTACAAGGACGGCGATACGCTGATCTCACAGGCCGTAGCCGTCAACAAGGAAGACGCCGCCGCCATCAAGGAACTCGTCGACATGGGGATCGAGGTCGAGATCCGCAAACTCGCCAATGAGCCAAAGACGGATGCCATCGAAGCACTCAAGGCAAAAAATCTTCTCTAAGGGATAAGGAAGCAGTGCAGGCCGCATAAGAACGCCGCCTGCACATTGCTAAAAGGGGGAACATAGAAAATGACAACGGTCCAGTTCATTCTGCTCATCCTCGTCGCAGCCATCGCCGGCATGGGGTCAGTCCTCGACGAAGCACAATTCCATCGTCCGCTTGTTGCCTGCACCCTCGTCGGCCTCGTACTCGGCGATCTTACGACAGGCATCATCCTCGGCGGTACACTTGAAATGCTCGCACTCGGCTGGATGAATGTCGGTGCAGCGATGGCACCAGATGCCGCGCTCGCCTCCGTCATCTCAGCAATCCTCGTCATCGTCGGCCATCAGAGCATCGGCGCCGGCATCGCGATTGCCGTACCATTGGCCGCAGCCGGTCAGGTCCTGACGATTTTCGTGCGCACAATCACGGTCTTCTTCCAGCATCTCGCTGATAAGTTTGCGCTTGAAGGCAACGGCTTCGGCATCGAGATGTGCCACCTCGGCGGTCTGCTGCTGCAGGCCGTCCGCGTGGCCATCCCCGCAGCTCTCGTCGCAGCCATCGCCGGTACGGATACCGTCAACTCGCTCCTGGCCTCCATCCCAGAAGTCATCACGCGCGGCCTGCAGGTCTCCGGCGGTTTCATCGTCGTTGTCGGTTATGCAATGGTCATCAACATGATGAATGCCAAATCGCTCATGCCGTTCTTCTTCCTCGGTTTCCTCATCGCCGTCTTCACGAATGTCAACCTCATCGGCTTCGGTGCTATCGGCCTGATTGCTGCCTACTTCCACATCAAGGGTCTGCAGCGCGACATCGCCATCGAACAGGCAGCCCAGACGGGTGGTTCTGGTTCAGCAGCAGGCAGCGGGCTCGATGATATCGACGATTCCGATCTCATGTAAGGAGGAAAGCACGATCATGGAAAAGACACTCAATAAAAAAGATCTCATCAATATCTTCATCCGTTCCAATTTCCTCCTGGGTTCCTTCAACTTCGAGCGCATGCAGGCCATCGGCTTCTGCGTCTCGCTGCTGCCGGCCCTGCGCAAAGTCTATAAAGACGACAAGCCGGCCATGGCCGCTGCCATGAAGCGCCATCTGGAATTCTTCAACACGCAGCCGTTCCTCGCTACACCCATCATGGGTATCACGGCTGCCATGGAAGAAAAGAAGGCCAACGGTGCTGATATCAGTGACCAGACGATTTCCGGCGTCAAGGTCGGTCTCATGGGCCCTCTGGCCGGCGTTGGCGACCCGATTTTCTGGGGTACGCTGCGTCCGGTGCTTGCCGCACTCGGTGCCGGCATCGCGCTTACGGGCAGCATCATGGGTCCTCTCATCTTCTTCCTCGTCTTCAATGCCATTCGTCTCGCCACGAACTGGTATGGCGTCATGTATGGCTACACGAAAGGCACGGAACTCGTCGATGAGATGGGCGGCAACAAGATGCGCTTCCTCACCGAAGGTTCCTCCGTACTCGGACTACTCGTCATGGGCGCGCTCGTCGCGAAATGGACGACGGTCAATATGCCGCTGGTACTCTCGAGCTATACAAACAGTGCCGGCGATCAGGTCACGACGACGGTACAGACCATACTCGACAGTCTCATGCCCGGCATCGTACCACTGCTGATGACCTTCGCCTGCATGTGGCTGCTGCGGAAAAACGTCAATCCGCTGCTCATCATCCTTGGTCTCTTCGCTCTCGGTATTGTCGGCTACGCAATCGGCCTTTTCGCCTGATTGCGTCCCCATAAAGCCTATCGGAATCCCATCATCATCACCCCTTCCATTGCGCGAATGCCCCGCAGCATTTCCTTCCCCATACGGAAATGCTGCGGGCTTTTCCGCATATCAAGATCTGCATTGACTTTTCATCTGCCCTTTTATATGATGAAGTGGAATCAAATTACTCAAAAGAAGGTTCTGGAAAGGAATTGCCATGCTTCAAGGAAAACGCTGGCTTCTCTTGCTGCTCGCCGCCATCACGGTCGCACTCACCGTCGGCATACTCGCTTCGCCTCAGTACGATTTCAGTGCCAGGCAGGAAGAACATCAAAAAAAATTCGGCGCTGTCTATATGACACTCAACAACCCCTTCTACGAGATCATCGATGAAGAAATCCGCACCGATATCGAGAATCACGGCGATGTACTGCTCTCGCGCGATCCGGCTCTTTCCGTCGAGAAGCAGACGGAGGAAGTCAAGGATCTCATCCGTGAAGGTGTCTCGGTCATCTTCCTCAATCCCGTGGATTTCGAGCGCATGGGGCCGGCGCTTGAGGCAGCGCGTCAGGCACGCGTACCGGTCATCACGATTGACACGAATGTCCAGGACAGCGATTACGTCGCTTCGACCATCGAGACGGATAATTACGCGGCCGGCGTCGCCTGTGCCAATCATCTGCTGGAAACGGCCACACATGCCAACATCCTGCTGCTCAAGCACAGCACGGCCCGTTCGGCTGTCGACCGCATCGCAGGGTTTCGCCAGACGCTTGCCGGCCATCCCGGCTTCCAGATCATTGACGAGGCCGAATGCGAGGGGCAGCTGGAACGAGCCATGCCCGCCATGCAGGAGATGCTTGCGCGCCACCCTGAAGCCGATACCGTCATGGCTCTCAACGATCCTTCCGCCCTTGGCGCCATGGCTGCGCTCGAGGCCTGCGGACGCCTGCAGGGCTTTCGCGTCTACGGCGTTGACGGCGTACCGGAAACAAAGGAACTCATTCTCGCCGGACGCATGACCGCAACGGCCGGCCAATCGCCCCGGCGCATCGGCCAGCTCGCTGCGCACCAGGCCTACCGCCTGCTTGCGGGCGAGCCCGTCGAGCAGCTCATACAGCTGCCCATACATCTCTGGACAAAGGAAAATCTTTCATCTGCACAGATAAAGGAGTGGGACTGAGCGTGAACCATATGAATCTCAATCGTGCCAGGCAGCTGGCCCGCGCGCTCGATGCCAGGGAGCTGCGCTGGATGCACGATTGCCTGACCATCTACAACGGCATGGTCGTCACGCTGGCAGCGGCTTTCATGAGCATCACCCAGCTCAAGGTCATCCAGACCTACAACGCACGCGCCTTCCTCGAACAGCTTGCCGCCATCCCCCTGCCGCCCCTGACCGGCTTTTTGCTCACGGTCACTTCTTTTCTCATCCTGGCAGGACTCGGCTGGCTCTATCGCGAAGGAAACGTGCCGCCTACCATGCGCTATATCTGCCTTAGCCTGGAAATCGTCGCCTGTGTCGTCATCATTCGCAGCCTGAATCTCGCCTATGACGGCGTCGTGCTGCTGGTCGTCGCCGATCTGCTGCACCGCTATTCCGGCCGCCATCAGCTGATCCTGCTCACCGTAGCCATGCTCGGGTTGTATGCCATCGTCGACTACAACATCGTATCACTCGAGTATCACATCGCACCATTCAACGCCTATGCCGCTTACTATGCCGCAGGACCGCGCGCCTGGATCCTCACGCTGCACAATGCTTTCGTCTCGCTGAATCTCATCCTGTTCGTCTTTTACCTCACACTGCTCATCCGCCAGAACCATCAGGAAAAGCAGCGCATCGCGAGCCTCAACGCTCAGCTCGAGGAAGCGAATACGCGGCTGCGTGCCTATGCCATCGAAGCAGAGGCCATGGCCGAGACGCGCGAACGCAACCGGCTGGCCCGCGAGATCCATGACACGCTCGGCCACGCACTCACCGGCATTGCCGCTGGTCTCGACGCCACCAGCTTTCTCGTCGACATCGCACCAGACAAGGCCAAGGAACAGTTGTCCAAGATCAAGGAAACCGCCCTGCGCGGACTCAAGGACGTACGGCGCAGCGTCAGGAAGCTGCGCCCCGATGATCTCGAGCAGCTGCCACTGCATCAGGCCATCGAGCATATGATTGATGATTTTTCTGCTTCGACCGGCATGAAGATTGACTTTGAGATCCTGCAATGGCCGGAGCGGCTGCGTCCCGATCAGGAAGAAGTCCTGTACCGCATCGTGCAGGAAGGCATGACCAATGCTCGGCGGCACGGCCATGCCCATCATCTCACGATCACCATCGGCACCCGGCGCGGCATTATCTATCTGCTGCTCGCCGACGACGGGCAGGGCGCCGATATCCGCAAGCTCCAAAAGGGCTTCGGCCTGCGCCACATGCAGGAACGCCTGGCTCTGCTGCACGGCAAACTCCGCTACTGGAGCGACCGCGGCTTTACCCTTGAGGCCATTATGCCAGAAAACGAGGAGGCATCAAAATTCTTATGACGAAGAAAATCCAGATCATGATTGCCGATGACCAGGAGCTCATCCACGAGAGCCTGAGCATCGTACTCAGTGCCAATACCGATATGGAAGTCACGGGCCTTGCCAGCAATGGACGCGAGCTGCTGGAACTCATCAAGAACAGCAAAAAAGCACCACCCGATGTGGTACTCATGGATGTCCGCATGCCGGAACTCGATGGTGTCGAAGCCACGCATGCCGTCAAGGAACAGTGGCCGCAGGTGCGCATCATCATCCTTACGACCTTCGACGACGATGAATACGTCTTCAATGCCCTCAAATACGGGGCCAGCGGCTATCTTTTAAAGGGCGTCTCCGTCCCGGAACTCAGCAGCGCCATCCGCACGGTGGCACAGGGCGGAGCGATGATCAACCCCGGCATCGTGACAAAAGTCGTCAAGTTCTTCAATCAGATGGCTCAGTCCAGCTTGGCTACCGATCCCGAGGAAACCAAGGATGCCGCCGTACTCGGCCATACGGAACGCAATATCGCGCTGCTCGTGGGGCGCGGCCTTTCCAACAAGGAAATCGCGGCCAGGCTCTCCCTCTCGGAAGGCACCATCCGCAACGGACTGTCGTCAGCCCTTGCCAAGCTCAATCTGCGCGACCGCACGCAGCTCGCGATCTGGGCCGTGCAGACGGGACTCGTACACGGTGAGGTGCAGCCATGACAGGCTGGGCACGCATAAGGCGCACGCTGCCCCATCTGTCGCCCTTCCTGCTTGGCCTGCTGATTGCCTATGCTTTCGTCTTCCTCATGCTCTATCACATGGAGCCGCAGCCCATCGTACTGCGTGTCGGCCTGTTCGCCGGCAGCAACTGGGGCGTGCCCGAAGGAAACAGTTATGCCGTCATCGATCAGGTCATCGCACGCTTTGAGGCCGAGCATCCAAACGTCAAGGTTGTCTACCAGAGCGGCATCCGCAGGGACGATTACAGCGAATGGCTGGCCGGACGAGAACTTGCCGGCGAGATGCCAGACGTATTCTTGATTCCTCAGGATGACTTTGACCTCTACGCTGACCGCAAAGCTCTCGCACCGCTTGACGATCTGGCTCGTCGGGATACTGCGTTCTCACTCGACGACTTCTATCCGGCTCCACTGGCCTTTGCGCGCAGTATGAGTTCCGGCACACTGTACGCACTCCCCGTCGAATGCGTGCCTCGTCTGATGTTCGTCAACCGCACGCTGATTGACCGCGAAGGGATTGCCCTGCCCACTGATGACTGGACCTGGGATGATTTCCTCGCCATCTGCCAGAAGATCACGCGCGACACCGATGGCGACGGCCGTCTCGACCAGTTCGGCGTTTACGGCTACACCTGGCAGGATGCCGTCGTCACAAGCGGCGCCAAACTTTTCCGTGACGACGGCAGGGCTTCCTGTTTTGCCGATTCCCGCATCGAAGGCGCCATCCGCTTCACCATCGCCCTGCATCAGACACAGAACGGACAAGTCGTGACGGAACGCGATTTCGACCTCGGACACGTGGCCTTCCGCCCCTTCAATTTTGCAGTCTACCACACATATCAGCCCTACCCATGGCGCATCAAGAAGTCCATGGATCTGGAATGGGATTGCATCCGGCTGCCGCGCGGCCCTCACGGCGAAAATATTTCCCCTGTGCAGACGCTGCTCATGGGCATGAATGCCAAGACACGCCAGCGTCAGCTGGCCTGGGAGTTCCTCAAGGCTGTCTGCTACGACCGGGACAATCAAGAGCAGCTGCTGCAAAACTCGGCAGCCCTGCCTGTGCGCAGGGGCATCATCGAAGATGCCTCGACAGATGAACTCTTTGGCAGTACCGGAAAGCAGCGTGATAGCCGCAGCCCGCTGGCCGTCAGCCAGGTCATCGAGGAAGGATCTGTTCCCTACCGGTTCCCCGGCTACCAGGCTGCCATGATGCTGGCAGACCGGAAAATACAGGAACTCATCGACAGCAACGCACTTGAAAGCAACACCATGAACCGCCTGCAGAAAGAAGTCAACGCACTCCTGCTCAAATGAACGGTACTCAAACAGCAGGAATCAGCTGCTGCCTGACGAGATACTCGCACAGACCGTCTTCTTCATTCGACAGTGTGACATGCCCCGCTGCCTCCTTTACAGGCTGCGGGGCATTTCCCATGGCGACGCTCGTGCCCGTATAACGAAGCATCTCGAGATCGTTGTAGTTATCGCCAAACGAGAGTGCCTCACCTGCCCCGATGCCGAAGTGCTGCAGCATGATCTCGATGCCGCTCGCCTTGTTGACAGAAGCATCCATGACCTCGAGCAGATGCGGCGCCGAGCGCACGACATTCAGCGCCAGGAAACGTTGCTGCAGCTCACGCTCCGCCCGCTCACAGTCAGCAGGCTCCATCATCAGGAGTATTTTGTGCGGACAAATTCCGCGCTGCAGGCATTCAGCAAAACTGCCCTCCTCTGCCACGGCCTCGGTAATCTTCATCTCAAACACCACACGGGGATCGTTGGCATCCTCGACATACCAGTGATGCCCGGCGTAATAATTGACTGTAGCCTGTGGAAAGTCCTGCTTTACCGTCTTCAAGAATGCCTCCGTAAGCGTTGCATCCATGGTCAGGCTATAGAGTTTCTCGCCCGTTTCCGTCAGTACCAAAGCGCCGCTGTAAGAAATCAAGGGGATCTTCACATCCATCTTGTCCGTGATGGGGTAGATGGCCTCCGGCATGCGCGCCGAAACCAGCACAAAGGGAATTTCCTGTGCTAGGAGTTCCTTGACCGCCTGCTCCGTGCGTGCCGTGACCCGCTTGTCATCGGTGAGGAATGTGCCGTCAATATCTGAAAATACAATCCGAATCATACCGATCCCCCCTGCTGTATTACATAAGCCTTATAAATTTTCTCCTTTTTCATGATACCATGTTTAGGGAATAAATACATCAGCATAGCCTTCTCTTTCTGCAAAAATAACGAGTGACAGGAATAGAAAAATGCCGCATCCGGTCGTTTTGGCCAGATGCGGCATTCCCTTTATAGGCTGTCAAGCAGGCCCTTGCTGCTCACTCAGCCCTTGACTACGATATTGACGAGTTTCTTCGGCACGCAGATGACCTTGACGATCTGCTTGCCGGCCGTAAGTTCCTGCGTGCGCGGCAGACCCATGGCAATCTCTTTCATGCCGTCACGGTCTGTGTCGGCAGGGATCGTGATCTTGTCGCGGACCTTGCCATTGATCTGCAGGACAATCTCGATCTCATCGAGCTTCGTGGCTGCTTCTTCATACGTCGGCCATTTCTGCTGATGGACGCTGCCCTGTCCCTCGAACAGGCGGCTCCAGAGTTCTTCCGTGATATGCGGGGCAAATGGTGCTAAGAGCTTGATGAGGTTCTCAGCGACTTCACGCGCGAGGCCGGCATTGAGTTCCTTGTCCTGGAAGCCGTAGAACGCATTGACGAGTTCCATGATGGACGATACGGCCGTATTGAACATGAAACGGTCACGCACATCCTCGGTGACCTTACGGATCGTCACGTGCAGGACACGGCGCAGATCTTTCTCGTCCTTCGTGAGCTTCGTGACATCATACTTCTCAGGGCCATTCTTGATGGCATCCTCAAAGTGGCCGAGAATACGCCATACGCGGTTGAGGAAGCGATACGAACCTTCAACGCCCTGGTCACTCCACTCGAGGTCGCGGTCAACCGGCGCAGCGAACAGGATGAAGAGGCGTGCCGTATCAGCACCGTACTTCGCGATGATTTCCTCCGGCGAGACGACATTGCCCTTGGATTTCGACATCTTCGAGCCATCCTTGAGGACCATGCCCTGCGTCAGGAGGTTCGTGAACGGCTCATCGAAGTCGACGAGGCCGGCATCGTGCAGGACTTTCGTGAAGAAGCGCGAATACAGGAGATGCAGTATGGCATGCTCGATGCCGCCGATGTACTGGTCAACCGGCGCCCAGTAATTGACCTTGTCCTTGGCAAACGGTTCCTTGTCGTTGTGCGGATCCGTATAACGCAGGTAGTACCACGAGGAGCAGATGAACGTATCCATCGTGTCCGTCTCGCGCGTGGCATCAGCGCCGCACTTCGGGCACTTGCAGTGGACGAAGCTCTCGCTTGACGCCAGCGGGGAAAGTGCGCCCTGGTCAAAGGAAACATCTTCCGGCAGCATAACCGGCAAATCTTTTTCCGGCACGAGGACTTCGCCGCAGTGCGGACAGTTGATGACAGGGATTGGTGCCCCCCAATAACGCTGACGCGAAATGAGCCAGTCACGCAGGCGGAAGTTGACGCGACGCTTGCCGAAGCCTTCCTTCTCGGCCTTGTCCATGATGCCCTTCATCGCGGCTTTGATATCCATCCCCGTGAATTCCGCGGAGTTGACGAGTACGCCGTCCTTGTCCGTGTAGGCTTCCGTCATCTCCTCGAGCTTGAGTTCGTGGTCGCGCGGCTGCAGCGTGATGATCTTCGGGATATCGTATTTCGTCGCGAACATCCAGTCACGCGAATCCTCGGACGGCACACCGATGACGGCGCCTGTGCCGTAATCGGCGAGGACATAGTTCGTGACCCAGATCTGCACCTGCTTGCCATTGAACGGATTGACGCAGTAAGCACCCGTGAAGATACCTTCCTTCTCGGATTCGCTCGACGTGCGCTCGATCTCGCTCTGGTTGCGCGTACGCTTGACAAAGGCCTGGATTTCCTCGGCCTTTGGATTGTTCTCGCAGAGCTTGTCGACGAGCGGATGCTCGGCGGCCAGTGCGAGGAACGTGATGCCGTAGACCGTATCAGGACGCGTCGTATAGGCAGCGATCGATGTGCCGAGTTCCGGCGCTTCGAGGTTGAACTCCAGACCTTCGCTGCGGCCGATCCAGTTGTCCTGCATCGTCTTGACACGCTCCGGCCAGCCCTTGAGCTTATCGAGGTCTTTCAGGAGTACATCGGCATAGTCCGTGATCTTGAGGAACCACTGCGAGAGGTCTTTCTTGTGGACCTCGTGGTCGCAGCGCCAGCATTTGCCGTCGATGACCTGTTCATTGGCAAGCACCGTGCCGCACGTGTCGCACCAGTTGACCGATGCCTTTTTCTTGTAGGCAAGGCCGCGCTTGTAGAAAAGCTCGAAGAGCCACTGCGTCCATTTATAGTACGACGGGTCGCACGTCTTGACCTCGCGGTCCCAATCGTAGGAAAGGCCGAGCTTCTTCTGCTGCTTCTCCATGTTCTCGATGTTGCTGTACGTCCAGTCGGCCGGCTTGACACCGTGCTTGATGGCAGCATTCTCCGCCGGCATGCCGAAGGAGTCAAAGCCCATCGGATGCAGGACGTTGAAGCCCTCCATGGTCTTATAGCGCGCCATGACATCGCCGATGGCGTAGTTGCGCACATGGCCCATATGCAGATTGCCCGACGGATACGGGAACATCTCGAGTGCATAATACTTCGGACGATCCGGGTCGGCCTCCGTCTTGTAGACCTCTTCCGCTTCCCATTTCTGCTGCCATTTTGACTCGATGTCCTGCGGCGAATATCTTTCCATGCTGATTTCCTCCTAAAAACAAAAAGTCCCCGGCCGTCTTTTCAGACAGCCAGGGACGATGATTCGCGGTACCACCCTGCTTGATGCAAAAGCATCCTCTCGGTGCCGTAACGTGGCAGGCGTCAGCTGTTTCTTCCCCAAGGGTTTCCCAGCTGCTCCTCCGCAGTGAGTTCAGCGTTTCGTGTCGCCGGCTCACACCTGCCGCCGGCTCTCTTCGGACGTTCCGCGCCTACTGCTCTGCATCCAAGGATTTTACGTGTTTACATATGACTTATTATAGCGGGGAAGACGCTTGCCGTCAACTGTTTCCCGCATCCCGGCCTCTGCCCGTCTGGAAGGCTAGCTGCTTTTCATGCGTCTGCCTCCATTTGCGCCGAGCATCCTCATAACTCTCACAGTCAAGAGTGAAGCCCTTGCCCGATACTTCGGACGTATCCGAGACAATCATGAAAGCCTGCGGGTCATGGTGATCCACGATGGTCTTGACCCGGCTGACCTGCGTGAGGCTCACGACGACAAAGAGGATATTCTTGGGGTCTTCGGCAAAACCGCCGCGGCCATCGATGAACGTTGCGCCGCGATGCACGTTTTCCATGATGTCTGCGCAGATGGCCTTGGCTTGCGGCGAGACGATGACGATGGATTTCTCGCGGTTCAGGCCGGCGGCCACGCGGTTCGTGAGTTCTGCCGTCACATAGATCGACACCAGGCTGAACAGAGCCACTTCGATGCCGAACAAGACCATGGAACCGATGATGATGAGGAAATTCAAGAGAAAGACAACCGTCCCCACATCGATGGAATAATACTTCTTCGTGATGGCAGCGATGACATCAAGCCCGCCGGTATTCGCATTGGAGCGGAAGACCATGCCGAAGCCTGCACCAGCCATGACACCGCCAAAGATTGAATTGAGCATGGGATCAGCACAGATGCTCCAATCCACGAGGAAATGCGTGGCATCGAGGATGATGGATAACACCACTGTGCCAAAAATCGTATCGGCTGCGTAAAGCCTGCCAAACACATGGTAGGCAAGATAAAGGATCGGCAAGTTGTAGACGATATTCTGCATGCCGACGGGCAGCCCTGCCAGGTAATAGACAATGAGTGCGATACCACTGAGGCCCCCCGTCATCAGATGAGCCGGTATCAAAAACAAGTTGAAGCCCAGGCAGACGAGCGTACAGCCAATCGTGATCTGAGCATAACGCGTTACATGTTTCCGCAAAGCATTCTTGACCATAAAACCTTCCTCTGCTTTCTCCGACGTCCGGCGTCAGGCCAACTCAAAGAAATCACGGGAAGACCGATCGGTTACGACCTGTATCCCGCCGGGAACTTCTGCCAGTTCCTGACGGAGCCTTGCCGCCAGCTGTTCGACGACAGGGAATTCCGTACCAAAGTGACCGGCATCGATGACATGCATGCCAAGTTCTGCTGCATGCTGCGCATCATGGTACTTGACATCACCCGTGACGTAAGCATCGGCGCCAAGTGCTGCAGCCTTGCCGATGAATTCCGCACCGGCGCCGCTGCAAAGAGCCACCTTGCGCACAGGACGAGCGCCGGCATCCACGAAGCGCACATGCTGCGTCGGCAGGGCCTGACGGACCTGCAGGGCAAAGTCGCGGATGGTCATAGGCGATGGCAGGCAGCCAATGCGCCCCATGCTCTCCACCGTGCCATCCTCATGCTGCGCGGTGATGACAAAGCTCGAGAGCTTGGAAAGTCCGATGGCCTCCGCCAATACATCATTGACGCCGCCCTGGGCGATATCGAGATTCGTATGAGCCGCCGCCACGGCAATATCATGCTTCAGCAGGACGGACAAGCGATGCCCGAGCGGCAAGTCCGTGCGCAATTTCTTGAGCGGACGGAAGATGAGCGGATGATGGGCGATGATCATTTGCGCCCCCTGCTCCAAGGCCTGATGGACGACATGATCACTGACATCGAGTGCCACCAGGATCCTGCTGACTTCCTGAGCCGGGCTGCCGACCAAAAGGCCGGGATTATCCCATTCTTCTGCCAGATGCCTCGGGGCAATGCGCTCCAGGGCATCGAGTATGACTTGACATTTTACCACGATAGACGCGCCTCCAACTCTTTGATGCGACCCTTGACTTCCTGGTACTTCCTGGAAGAAAGAGCCCGCTTGCTCTTTTCCATGCCAGCCGCCACGCGCCGCTGCTGAAAGAGCAGTGATTCAATGTGATGACGCAAAAGCGGCGGTTTCTTCTCCCAGAGTACCGGACCGATTTCCAGCAGAATTTCCTCCGGCATCTTGCGTCTGCCGCGTTCAGCCTTGATGATCTCATAGATGCGGCCGTCTGCGATGGCCAGGGATTCATCTGCGATATGCCAATGCTTGCGGTAAAGCCAGCGGCGCAGTTCCGCAGCAGCACTCTGCGGCTGCAGGATCAAAGTGGTCAGCTGTGCGACGACCTCCGGCGAAGCCTCTAAGATTTCCGTCATCAGTACGCCGCCCATACCGGCAATGCAGACCGTATCCACTTCCCCCGGCTGCAGCGTAGCCAGGCCATCGCCGAGACGTACGGAAATCGTATCCATGAGACCGGCTTCCCGCACAGCACGGGTGGCAGCTTCAAAAGGGCCGGCATTCTTGTCACTGGCCACGACGAAATCCGCTTTGCCCGCCTGAACGAGCGCGATGGATAAATAGCCGTGATCGGTGCCGATATCCGCTACCCGGCTGCCCTCTGACACAAAATCCGCCAACGCCTGCAGTCGATCATCAAGATGCATGAGGAAGTCCCCCTTTTCAGACTATGATTCTATCATAACATAACAAAAAAGGTGTAACAACTGTTACACCTTTACACTTCAATATGGCTCCTCGAGCAGGATTCGAACCTGCGACAGCCTGATTAACAGTCAGGTGCTCTACCGGCTGAGCTATCGAGGAATATCAACAACAGGTATTATTATAACGAGCATCTGTTATTTTGTCAACCTGTTTTATGGCACGATGACGATATTTTTACTGGCAAATTTCAGTTCCCGCTTCATCTGCTGGAATTTCTGCAGGGAGACCGCCGAAAGGCCTGCCCCTTTTTCCTGCGGATAGGTACAGAAATAATACACCTTGCCATTCTTCTCGCCCAAGCGTTTGACCACAGCTTCATGCTGCGGACCGCCTGCACATTCCTCCACAGCGGAGACTGCCGTGCCAACAGGCGCAACCATCACAGTAAAGAGCGAACGGGAATCCTGCCAAAGAAGCGGCTCCGGATTCTCCTTCCCTTTTGCGCCAGCTTCTTCGTAAGATGCCAGGGCCTCATCCGTCACGAAATGGAATACCACACCGCCAATTGGATCCTCCGCCGTAGCTTCTACGGGATGCGCGATCATATTGGCTTCGTGAAGTTTGTAAATCCCATGCAGCTGGAACGAAAAGCCAAGTCCGGGATATGCGAAAATCCCGTTGCTGTCCACTTGCGCACTCGCAGCTGCCTGTGCCACTGGTACATCGCTGTTCCAGTCTGCTGCGCCGCCAGTTGCCAGAGCTGCTGCGAGGTCCACACAGACACACCCGCCTATCGGCGTATGCTTGATGGCATTCGAGATGAAATTGACGAGTACATGATGAATACTGTCACGATCTCCATATCCCACGGGGCGGCCAGCCACCAACAGCTCCAGCTTCACCTGCTGCTTGACCAGCATGGGACGGAATTCTTCCCGGCAGGATGCCAGCAGGGACAAATCCAGGAGTTCAAGGACCAGATGATCGAGTCCATCCACACGGCGCAAAAGTGCAGCGGCACGTGCTGCCAATACCTTCAAATTGAATGGCTTCGTCACATACTCATCGGCACCATAAGAAAATCCCAGCAATTTATCTTCTTCCTGCGAGCGCGCTGTCAGCATGATGAGGGGAACATCATTGACAAATATCCACTGCAAATAGATTCACACAAAATCCCTGCTTCAAAAATGCCTGTAGCCAGCAAAAAATTTTTTCAGCCAGTTCTGCATGTTGACGACAAAAAACCTGTTTCATGCGCAAAGCACGAAACAGGTTTCTTCCTATGCGGATTCATGCGGATGCCAGCAGCAGACCACTGTCAATCCAAGAAGTCCTTGAGCTTGCGGCTGCGGCTTGGATGGCGCAGCTTGCGCAGGGCTTTGGCTTCAATCTGGCGGATGCGCTCGCGCGTGACGCCGAAGTTCTGTCCAACTTCTTCGAGTGTGCGGGCACGGCCGTCATCGAGACCGAAGCGCAGGCGCAGCACCTTTTCTTCCCGAGGCGTCAGTGTATCGAGGACATCCTCGAGCTGTTCCTTGAGCAGCATGAACGAAGCCGCATCGGCTGGTGCTGTCGCATCCTGGTCTTCGATGAAATCGCCAAGATGTGAATCTTCCTCCTCGCCAATCGGGGTCTCGAGCGATACCGGCTCCTGCGCGATCTTCATGATCTCGCGCACGCGCTCAACGCTGATCTCCATCTCCTTGGCAATCTCTTCCGGAGTCGGTTCCCGGCCGAGCTGCTGCAGCAGCTGACGCGAGACACGGATGAGCTTGTTGATGGTCTCGACCATATGGACTGGGATGCGGATGGTACGAGCCTGATCCGCAATGGCACGCGTGATGGCCTGACGGATCCACCAGGTCGCATACGTACTGAATTTGTAGCCCTTGTTGTAGTCGAATTTCTCAACGGCCTTGATAAGGCCCAGATTGCCTTCCTGGATGAGATCCAAGAAGAGCATGCCGCGGCCAACATAGCGCTTGGCAATGCTGACCACGAGACGCAGGTTGGCTTCGGCCAGTCGTTTCTGTGCTTCTTCATCGCCAGCTTCCATGCGTTTGGCCAGTGCGACTTCTTCTTCTGCCGTCAGCAGAGGGACGCGGCCGATTTCCTTGAGATACATGCGCACCGGATCGTCGATGCTGACACCTTCCGGCACGCTGAGGTCGATTTCCACGTCCTCATCCGCTTTATCCACATCCATGTCCACATCGTCATCATGGGAATCGCTGTTGGAATCATCCACGATCTCGATGCCACGCTTGCTGAACGTATCGTACATGGCATCGATCTCGTCCGGTGAAAGATCCTGCGTCTGCAGGGCATCCACCAACTCGCCGTATGTCAGCGTGCCACCATTCTTCTTTCCCTTCGATAACAGGCTTTCTATGATCTCAGAGCTGCGGCTCTTGCCGGCAGCTTTTGCGGTCTTCTTTTCAGCCATTCGACTGCCCCCTTCCCAGACGTCCCATGCATAACATCGTCAACAGTTCACCATTCATCCATTTCATGTTTGATTTTATTTACCTCATTCAATTCATCCAGATATGCTTCATTGCCAGCCTGCAGATATTCATTTGCCCTGCGGCTGTGTTCCATATACAAGGCATTGAGTTCTGCTTTCTTGAGTACTTTGAGCGAGTCCTCATAAGCCTGTGTCTCATCCCGCCCGTCGAGATTCTCTACAAGTGCGCGGGAAAGCTCTGCGGATGCTCCATCACTCAGACCAGCTGTCAACGCTTCATCCACCGGACGGCCTTCTTTCTGCCCCTGCCTCAAGAGCAGCAGGATTTCGCGCTGGACAGGATCCGCCAGTTTCTCAAGATCCAGGATAGTCTCCACGTGAGCAAGAACGGCAGGTTCCTGCCAGGCCATGCGGACGACGATGCGCCCGGCCCGCCGCAGGGCATCATCCTGCTGCACGACGGCCTGGCGAAGCGGAACCTTCTTCTCCGCCGGCAAGACCTCTGGCCGATAACGAGCCAGTTCAGCCTGTACGACCCCCTCGTCCAGCATCAAAGCCTGCGCCAGCTTCTTTTCGTATTCGCTGCGCGCAGCTGGTTCACGGATGCCGGAGAGTACTGGCATCATGGCCTGCAGAGCCTGCACCTTGCCGGCCAGCGTATCGTAACGCGTATGAGAAAGGACGTAATGCAGGCGGTATTCCACCAAAGGCATCGCTTTCTTCACCAGGGCACGGAAAGCATCTGCACCATGCTTATGTATGTATTCATCCGGATCCTTGCCGTCCGGCACGACAATGACCCTGACCTCTGCCCCTGTATCACGGACGATGGAGAGCGCCCGTATCGTCGCATTCTGCCCTGCTTCATCGCTGTCATAGCAGAAGCAGATCACCGGTGCATAGCGCAGGAGCAGCTTGCTGTGTTCCGGTGTGAATGCCGTTCCCAGGGACGCGACAACGTTTTCTACGCCAGCATCGAAAACAGAAATCGCATCCATATACCCTTCCACGACAATGGCGTAACCTTCACGCTGGATGGCACGATGCGCCCGATCCAGGCCGAAAAGGATGCGCCGCTTGTTGAAAAGTACGGTTTCCGGCGTATTCAGGTACTTCGGGGTCGAGTCATCGAGGACCCGGCCGCCAAACCCAACCACTCGCCCGCGTTCATCCGCAATCGGGATGATCACGCGGCCCCGGAATCTGTCGTAAAGGCCATTGCCATTACGACGCTCAGCCGCGAGGCCGCTTGCCAATAAAAATTCCTGCTTGATTCCACGCTTTTGAAAAGCCGTGGACAACTTATCCCAGGCAAGTGGTGCATAACCGAGTTGAAATTCCTCAATCGTCTCAGGACGGATGCCACGTTTCTTGAAATACGCCAGTCCCGGTTCCCCGAGCCGCGTCATCGTCAGGCAATTATGGAAGAAATCCCGCGCGAGGCCATTGACCTTGCGCAAGTC
The DNA here is from genome assembly GCA_029338835.1 of Selenomonadaceae bacterium. Taxonomy (GTDB): domain Bacteria; phylum Bacillota; class Negativicutes; order Selenomonadales; family Selenomonadaceae; genus Mitsuokella. The sequence goes on from JAQYBD010000066.1 coordinate 21,123, forward strand.
CTTCACTTCCCGTTCACGGGCCAATTCCTGCGGACTCTTGTGACGCTCCGGCAGGGGAATCCCCAGCTTCTCCGCCTGCAGCTTGATGGCTTCAAAATAGGACACGTTCTCAATCATCGAAAGGAATTTGAAAACATTGCCGCCTGCATGACAGCCAAAGCAGTAAAAAAAGCCTTTATCGGGGACTACGGAGAAAGACGGCGTATTTTCCTGATGGAACGGACAGCAGCCCCAGTACCGGTTGCCTTTGCGTTTCAAGGGAACGTACCCCTGTACGACGCCAAGGATGTCCGTCTGGGCACTGACCCGTTCGACGAATTCATCCATCTCCTCACTGCGCATACGATTCACCTTGCTGTATCCTTCCATTCCTTAAGCATGCATCCTGTGCCGATTCTTCTGGCACTTGTAGTATATTCGCTACGATTGCCCAAAAACCTGCCTGGATACCAGAAAGTTTTCCAGCAATCGCTATAGCGTGCTGTATTCTATCCGTTCTACAAGCCAGCTTGGAGTACGCGTCCTACCGGCGGCACGAAAATCTCATTGAACCGCTGGACGGCATAACTGTCCGTCAGACCTGCGACATAATCGGCTGTGATCTGGCTGCGGCTCCACCGTTTTTCACGTTGACGGAATTCTTCCGGCAGCACTTCAAAATGCTCCAGGAAGTAGGCATAGAGCGCCCGCAGCACAAAGCCAGCCTGACGTCTCTCGTTGGCCAGAGCCGGCGAAAGGTAGATATGCTCGAACATGAAATTCCGGAAAAGATCCATGACCCCCTGTACTTCAGGCGAAGGACGTACATCGTCCAGCGCCCGGGAATTCTCAATCATATCGCCAACCATGTTCGTGATCATATGCGAGGTATCCGTACCAAAGCAGTCATAGACCTTCTGCGGCAGGTCGCCTTCCTTGAGCAGGCCAGCGCGCAGGCTGTCGTCGTAATCATGGCAGAGATACGCGATGCGGTCAGCGGTGCGCACAATACGGCCCTCCAGGGTCTTCGGCAAATGCGGCCCCGTATGATTGACGATGCCATCCTTGACTTCATAGGTCAAGTTGAGCCCGCGCCCTCCTTTTTCCAGGAATTCCACGACACGCAGGCTCTGCTCGTTGTGGGCAAAATGCCCGGTCAATTCATTCATGACGGCTTCGCCCGCATGACCGAAAGGTGTATGGCCTACATCGTGGCCGAGGGCGATGGCCTCCGTCAGATCCTCGTTGAGACGCAGGCCTCTCGCGATGGTCCTCGATATCTGCGCCACTTCGAGACTATGTGTCATGCGCGTGCGATAATGATCGCCAGCCACGATGTAGACCTGGGTCTTCCTCTTGAGACGCCGAAACGATTTCGAATGCAGGATGCGGTCACGGTCGCGCTGGAATTTTGTCCGGAAGTCACATTCCTCCATCGGCAGCTTGCGCCTGGCATCCCTGCTCTTGGCCGCCTGTGGTGCCAGCAGCTGATATTCCAGTTCTTCAGTCCGTTCTCGGATATTCAATCCACGCCACCTCCCGCTGCAATAGAATCTTGACTTTCCCATTCCATATACCAGGAAGAAAAGCGATTGCGTCTCCTCTTCCCGCTACCTATTATATTACGAGAAAGACCACCCGATTTCCTGCCCCCAATTCGTATCGCTTGCCCTCTATTTTGCAAAATAATCACGACTGGAGTAAAATAGAAGTATAAAATTGGATGATTATGAGGTGATTCCCGTGGGAAAAGGAAAAATATGCCTGCTCTTCTGCCTGTTCTTCCTGCTGGCATTGCATGCTGGGGTGCGCACCGGCGCGGCACAGACCCTGCAGACGCCGGGACGCAGCCAGGCTGCAGCAGTCTCAGCCGATCAGGTTAGTTATGATGAACAAACAGGTCGTTACGTCTGTCACGGCAACGTACGCATCGACCTGGGGACTCGCACGCTCCTTGCCCAAGAGGCTCAGCTGACCAGCGACCTGCGCACGATCTGGATGCAGGGCAGTGCCAGGCTGGTCGAAAACGAGATCATCTTCAGCGGCGAAGCAATCTATGCCAGTCTCGATGACAACCGCGCCTTCCTGTTCGGCCAACGCTGTTCCATGAAACGCCCGGGGCTGTCCATCAGCAGCGACGCCGTGCAGTACCGCTGGGATGACCGCTTGGTCCTGTTCGACGGCCATGTACTCATGGTCGATGGCGAACGAGAAAAAGCCTGCACGCATCTTGAATACGACCTCGAAAAAAATAAGGCATCCTGAACAGATATCGAACAGGTATCCTGGAAAAAGAAAGGGCCTGGTATCCACCATCTGGATATCAGGTCCTTTCTTATGCAATTACACAATCTGCCAAGCCCGCAGTTGCCGAGAACTGACCGCTATGGGGAAACAGCATCTGAGCTGCTGCGAGATGGGTCTCATGCCGTGACGATCTTGCTGAAATCTGCCACACGCTTCACAAGCGAATCGATGGACTTGAGGAGTCCCAGACGATTGTCGCGGATTGCTGCATCCTTGTCCATGACCATGACTCCGTCAAAGAATGCATCAATGGGCTGTGCCAGACGCGTGAACGCCTGCAGGGCTCCCGCATAATCTTCAGACTGGAGCATCTTGTCTGCTGCCTGAGCGGCTTCTTCAAAGACTGCATAAAGCGTGCGTTCCTCATCATTCTGGAACAGAGCGGCAGACACGGCAGCCTTTTCTGCCTTTTTGGCGAGGTTGCCCACGCGGACAAAGGCCTGGATGTCCTTCTCTGCTTCCGCACGCGTCACAAAAGCAGCCACGGCCTCTGCACGCTGTGCAACCGCATACAGGTCATCGACATCGCCGAGTACGGCATCGAGGATATCGTAGCGGACAGCCTCCAGTACATTCTTGAGGCGCAGGCGCATGAAGTCAGCCACATCCCGCTGCATCTTGTTACGAGCTGCTTCCTCCGTGATGCCGTAGAGATCCATGGCTTTATTGACCAGAGCCGAAAGACTCAGATGGTACTTTGCTTCCATCATCATATTGACGAGGCCAAGTGCCTGGCGGCGCAGTGCAAACGGATCCTGCGAGCCCGTCGGGATCTTGCCGAGGCTGAAGGTGCCGACAATCGTGTCGATCTTGTCAGCCATACTCACGATGCGGCCGGCCGTCGTCTGAGGCTGGCTGTCACCGGCAAAGCGCGGCTTGTAATGTTCATCGATGGCAATGGCCACCTTCTCACATTCACCATCGAGCTTGGCATATTCACGGCCCATGATGCCCTGGAGTTCCGTGAATTCCGTGACCATGCCCGTAACGAGGTCAGCCTTCGAAAGAAGCGCTGCGCGGTGTGCATGCTTATGTGCCTTTTCATCGGCCTGGAGTTCATCCGCAATGAAATCCGCCAGAGCTGCCAGACGTTCCGTTTTCTCATACATCGTGCCGAGGCCCTGCTGGAAGACAACCGTCTTGAGCTTCTCGCGATGTTCCTCAAGGCTCTTCTTGCGGTCTTCATCGAAGAAGAACTGTGCATCGGCCAAACGGGCACGCAGGACGCGCTCATTGCCGTGCTGGACCGTCTCGAGATACTCCTTGCCGCCATTGCGTACCGTGATGAAGAGTGGCAGCAGTTTGCCAGCAGCATCTTTTACTGGGAAATAACGCTGGTGATCACGCATTGGCGTAATGACTGCTTCCGGTGGCAGCTGCAGGTATTTTTCCTCAAAGTTCCCACAGAGTGCTGTCGGATATTCCACGAGATAGAGGACCTCCTCCAGCAGGTCTTCCGTGATTTCCGCCTGGCCGCCATTTGCTCTGGCAACCTCTGCAATCTGCTCGCGGATCATTGCCTTGCGCTTGTCCTGATCAACGATGATGAAGTTTTCTTCACAAGCCGTTTCGTAGTCATCCGCAGCGGCAATCGTGAAATCACCCTGCGAAAGGAAGCGATGGCCGCGGGACGTGCGCCCGGATTTGACATTGGCGAGTTCAAACGGAATGACATCCTGGTCGAAAAGAGCGACGAACCAGCGGATTGGACGAATGAACTTGAAGTCAAGGTCGCCCCAGCGCATGTTGTTCGGGAAGGAGAGCCCGCAGACGAGTTCCGGCAGCAGTGTCTCAAGGATCTTGGCCGTCGGCTGCCCTTCTTCGTGGACTTCCGCATAAACATAGCCATCTTTGACGACCAGGTCTTCCGGTGCGACATGCTGGCCGCGGGCAAAGCCCTGGGCAGCTTTCGTCGGTTTGCCATCGGCATCAAAGGCGATCTTGACGGACGGACCGCGGTTCTCGCTCTTGACATCCTCCTGCTTTTCCGCGAGACCCTTGACGAGGAGTGCCGTGCGGCGCGGCGTGCCAAGCGTGCGGATGGAATCAAAAGCAATGCGTTTTTCCTGGAATGCCTTCTGGGCATGTTCCTTGAGCTGGGCCAGTGTGCCCGGCATTACATGAGCCGGAATCTCTTCCGTGCCGATTTCAAATAACAGATCTTTAGCCATGCTCACTTCTCCCCTCTATGCAACATCGGATAACCGAGCTCTTCACGCTGTTTCAGATAGCACTCGGCGCAAAGGCGCGCGAGCTTGCGGACGCGGCCGATGAAAGCGGCGCGCTGCGAAACCGAGATAGCCCCGCGGGCATCCAGCAGGTTGAAGGTATGCGAGCATTTCAGCACGTAATCGTAAGCAGGATGTACGTATCCTTTCTCGATGATACGCACCGCTTCCTTCTCATATTTATCAAAGAGTTCAAAGAGCAATGCTTCGTCTGAGAGGTCAAAGGCATAGACCGACTGCTCATACTCATTCTGATGGAAAACATCGCCATACGTGTAATCATCCGTCCACTGGATATCGTAGACATTCTCGACACCCTGGATGTACATGGCGAGACGTTCCAGACCATACGTGATTTCCGAGGCGACCGGACGGACATCCTGGCTGCCGACCTGCTGGAAGTACGTGAACTGCGTGATTTCCATGCCATCGAGCCAGACTTCCCAGCCCAGGCCCCAGGCACCGAGCGTCGGCGATTCCCAGTTGTCCTCGACGAAGCGGATATCATGCTGCTTCGGATCGATGCCGAGGCGTTCCAGGCTTTCAAGATAGAGTTCCTGGATGTTGTCCGGCGAGGGCTTCATGATGACCTGGAACTGATGATGCTGGTACAGACGGTTCGGATTATCGCCATAGCGGCCATCAGCTGGGCGGCGCGAAGGCTCGACATAAGCGACATGCCAAGGCTCGGGACCCAGTACGCGCAAGAACGTCGACGGATTCATCGTACCGGCGCCCTTCTCCACATCATATGGTTCTGCTAAAATGCAGCCCTGCTCCGACCAGAATTTCTGCAGAGCCAGGATGATTTCCTGAAATTTCATGGAAACAACTCCTTTTCAATTGCAATACTGTTACAGAAACAAAAAAGTCTCATTCCTGCAACATGACGTTACAGGGACGAGACTTGCATGACAAGTACCGCGGTTCCACCCTGATTGGCTTTCCCAAACGAAAACCCACCTCAAGCTATGGGATTCTGCTCCGAAGTGCCGTTCGCCTCCCTGACGGCCTTGCACCATCGCCGTCTCGCTGATCTTGAGGTTACTCTTCTTCATCATTGCTATTACGAGTTTAGCAAAAGGGCGTCAGCTTGTCAACCTCAGTCTTTGTGCCAGAGAATGATGAGCGGCTTGCCGTATTCTTTCTTGAACTGTTTGGCATACGTCTTCATCTCAAAATCCGCTGCACTGTGCGATGCCCCCTTGCCCCCGCGGACAGCCAGCACGACGCCCTCCTCGTCATTCGTGACCTCAAAGCTTTCGACGATGCCTTCATACGTCACATCAGCAGCTTCTGACAGGGCCAGCAGCAGGGAAAGCCTGCGCACGAGCTGCCAATCGTCCTGGTTCAGCATCATGGCATAGCGGTAAGACCGCATGATCTTGTTGCTGATGCCATGATGGAAGCCCGCAATGAAAGACGCGATGAGCTGTTCTTTCTGACGCATGCCATAAATCGGCGCATGCGCGATGATGAAAGCCGAATGACGCGCATGCTCGTAATAATTGATGATCTTGCCCGCATCGTGCAACGACGCAGCGACCTCCAGGAGTTCCCGCTCGCGTTTGCCGGCTTTATGCAAGGGTCGCAGCTGGTCAAAAAGGCTCAAAGAAAGTTCTTTCACGCGTGCCAGATGTTCCATCTGGCATTCCGTCGTACCGAGATAATTCTTCACGCTGGCACGCAGGATATCGTCCATGACCGGACCCTGCCCGTATTTCTCGCCATAGTATTCATAGAAGACGCCTTCGCGCAGGCCACAGCCTGAAACGATGAGGTCACGCCCGCCTGCAAATTCCACCAGGCAGCGTATGATGAGCGCACCGGCCACGATGATGTCGGCACGTTCTGCCGAAAGGCCGCGCATGCGGCGGCGATTGGCCAAGCTCGACTTGAGGATGGCATTGCAGTTTTCATCAAAGCGCTTGCGCGGGATGATGTAATTATGGATACGAGCCAGCTGGTAATTCGTATGCGCCTGATCCATCTTAGCGAGATTGCGCACGGTGCCGCCTACGCCGATGATGGGCAGGTTGACCCCCTTCGCCCAGGGAATCATGGCAGCGTATTTTTCCTGGATGAACGTCCGGCAACGCTCGATGGCAGCCGAAGTCACCTTATCCGACAGATTGAACGCATCCGTAACCGTCACGGCACCGATTGGCACCGAAACGGATTCCACGATTTGCCGGTGCGCAACCAGCGAGACTTCAATGGAAGCACCACCTAGATCAAATTGCAGATAGTGATCCTCTGCAATGGTGTTGACCACGCCCAGATAGCCGAGATACGCTTCTCGTTCTCCGGAAATGACCGCAATCTCAATGCCGGTCTCCCGCTTGATTCGCTCAATGAAAGCCTGGCCATCCTTGGCATTGCGGGCAGCAGCTGTCGCTACGGCAATGCACTTCGTGACCTTCAGGACTTCCATCATATGGCGGTAAACCTTGAGGCACTCCAGGGCCCGCTTGACACCGGCTGGATTGAGCTTGCCCGTCTCAGACATCCCGCGTCCCAGGCGGATGGCTTCTTTTTGTTGATATTCCAGACGATAGGAATGATTCTCCGCAATCTGCATGACGATAAAGCGGATTGAATTGGACCCCATATCGATGATTGCCACTCTCTCCATAAAAATCCCCTTCCTGACCATAAAAGCTCTTTCTTCCAGTATATCAATTCATAAGAACCTCTTCAAGATATTTCAAAATTCTGGTAATATATAATAAAATGTACACAAGAAATGATGTTTGTCAAAAATTTACAAAAACATTACAATTGCCATTCATCTTCCCTGGAAAAACGTGCTATCATAAGTTAAAGAAAGATAGGGAACCATGCCCTTGACTTACCCGAAAGGATGTAGATGTTATGAAGAGAAAAACAACCTTCGGCGTCGTACACATCGGCTCGATCCATACGAGTGTGGCCATCGTGGCCTATCGATCGCCGACGGATTTCGACATCATAGAAGCAGCCAATAAGGAAATCCCGCTCGGTGAAGAGATTTTCCGCCATCAGCGCCTGTCCTTTGCCTCAATCCATGAACTCTGCCGCGTATTGCAGGGCTTCCGCCAGCTGCTTGCAGATTACGGCATCACGGAAGTATATCCGATTGCCACCACGGCCATCCGTGAAGCAGAAAACAGCCTCGGCATCCTCGATCTTTTGAAATTGCGCACAGGCTTCGTCTTCCATGTCGCTGACATGACAGAAGAAATCTACTATAAATTCTTCGCACTCCATCAAAAGCTCAAGAAAAACCACGAAGTGATTGGCAAGAAACCCGTGCTGCTGCTCGACGTCACCTCTGGAGGTCTTGGTTTTACTGGCTGGCAGAACGGCAGCCTGCTCTTCCAGAACAACATCGCCAGTGGACGCCTGAGCATCCTCGAACATTTCACCAAAGAAGAGCGTTCCGATATCATGTTCCCTTCTGCTGTGCGCGATTACATCCACGCGGCCCTTTCTCCTCTATGGGGCAGCATCGAGCATGCCAAGATCCATACGCTGGTGCTTTCCGGCTTCGAAGCGCGCATTTTCGCCTCGCTGCTGTCGCATAAAAAGGACACCTCTCCCATCCAGATTGACCCGGATGCTTTCCTCTCCATGACGACGTCCCTGATCCCTCTGACGACACGCAAGCTCATGCACGAATTCAACCTCAACGAGCAGCGTGCCAAACTGCTGCTGCCAACGCTGCTGCTTTACGAAGAAGTCGTGCGCACGATGCACATCGAGTCCATCCTCGTCATCGATACGACGTTCCTCATAAGTTATGCCGTTTGGTGCGGTGCCATCAAACAATCACCTAAAGTCATCGAAGAACAGAATGAACTGCTGCTCGGGCTCGCCCACAGCATTGCCGCACGCTACAGTTGCAACCCGGATCACGGGACTCGCATCGAAGAATATGCTGCCATGTTCTTCACAGCTCTGCGCAACGTCCATGGCATGACTGAGCGTCAAGGCATGCTGCTGCGCATGAGCGCCATCCTGCATGAGGTCGGCAAATTCGTCAATCTGCGCAACTATACGCTCTATTCCTGGCAGCTCATCCTGGGTACTGATATTTTCGGTATCACGGATGCAGAAAAAGAGATCATCGCTTGCATCGATTACTACTACAACAGGGACAATCCTGACCAGCACGACCGTCATTACCGGGAACTCACGCGCAAACAGGAAATCATCGCGGATAAATGTTGCGCCATCCTGCGCCTGGCCGACGCCCTGGATCGAGGACACAGCGGCAAGATCAAGAGTGTATCCGTCCGCCTGGTCAAAGAGCAGCTGATTGTAGAATATACGGCCGAAGATGATATTTCCCTGATCCGTTGGAGTTTCCAGCGTGCATCGGTACTTTTCTGTGAGATTTTCGGCATTGAACCCGTCCTGAGGAGGAAATGAACATGGAAAAAAAGAAAGAAAAAGAGCAGGAACGAGCTGTGGAAACTGTGGATTTCCACAAACGGGAATACTACCTGAATCGTGAATGCACCTGGCTCAAATTCAACCAGCGTGTCCTGCGTGAATCCTTGAGTAAAGAGAATCCTCTTCTCGAACGGCTGCGCTTCATCGCCATCACCTGCTCCAACCTGGACGAATTCTTCATGATCCGCGTGGCAGGACTCAAGCATCTGCTTGAAAGCGGCATCGACCATCACGATATCAGCGGCTTGACACCGCGCGGCCAGATGGAGGCCGTGAGCAATCTTGCGCATAACCAGATCCATGATATCGACCGATGCATGAGACTTGTACTCGCCGAGCTGAACAATGAAGGCATTCACTTCATCAGCCCAACGGAATTGTCGCGCCAGCAGGAACTGTGGCTGACGGAATTCTTTGAGCGTGAGATCTATCCGATTGTCACGCCGATGGCCGTTGATCCTTCGCATCCCTTCCCTTTCCTTGCCAGCAAGAGCCTCAATCTGGCCGTTCATCTCAAGCGCCAAGAAGATGATCACATCCGCCTGGCGATCCTGCCGGTACCATCTGCCATCCTCGGCCGTCTCATCAAGCTGCCGGACACTCTGCATTTCCTGTATCTGGAAGATGTCTTGAGCTATTTTGCCAGCCGTTTCTTCACCGGCTACGAGATTCTTGAAACGACGCCTTTCCGCATCACGCGCGATGCCGACCTGGATATCCGCGAGGACGTCGATGATCTGCTGACCGAAGTGGAAAAGTCCTTGGAAAAACGCCGCAAAGGTGCTGCGGTGCGCCTTGAGATTGCAAAGAATACGTCCGCAGGAACCCGCCAGATCCTCCAAAAAGAACTGGAACTGGAAGATGGCGATATCTATACGATCCAAGGGCCGCTTGGCGCCTCATTTTTCTCCTCCTTTGCCAATATCGAAGGATTCGATCAACTGCGCTACAAACCTTTCATGCCGCGGCCTTCCATTGAACTCGCCGCTCGTCAGGCACCGGATATCTGGAAAGCCATCCGCGAAGGTGATATCTTATTGCATCACCCATTTGAAAGCTTCCATACGGTTGAACAGTTCATCCATACGGCAGCCTATGATGATAATGTACTGGCCATCAAACAGACGCTGTATCGCGTAAGCAGCAAGTCACCAATCATCGCAGCGCTTGCCGCAGCAGCACGCAATGGCAAACAAGTCACGGTCCTCATGGAAGTCAAGGCACGATTTGATGAAGAAAACAACATCCTCATGGCCCGTTTGCTGGAAGAAGCCGGCTGTCACGTCATCTATGGCATCCTCGGCCTCAAGACCCACTCCAAGATCACGATGGTCATCCGCCGCGAGGAAGACGGCATCCGCCGCTACTGCCATCTGGCTACGGGCAACTACAATGGCTCCACGGCCAAGATCTACACGGATGTCGGCCTCCTGACCTGTGACAATGAGATTGGCATGGATGGCTCCCGCTTCTTCAATTTCCTTTCCGGCTTTTCCGACCCTCCGATCTGGAACAAGCTCATCGTTGCTCCGCTCAACCTGCGTGAAACCATCATGGCTGAAATTGAGCAGGAAATCCAGCATGCAAAAAAAGGTGAAAAAGCCTATATCGCTGCCAAGATGAATTCCCTGCTCGACCGTTTCTTGATTGCCAAGCTCTATGAAGCCTCTGCTGCTGGTGTCAAGATTGACCTCATCGTCCGCGGCATCTGCGTCCTGCGCCCCGGACTCAAAGGCATCAGTGAGAATATCCATGTCCGCAGCATCGTCGGTCGCTTCCTGGAACACAGCCGCATCCTCTATTTCCGCAACGGCGGCAAAGATGATGTATTCATTTCTTCGGCAGACTGGATGCCGCGCAATCTCAACAACCGCGTGGAACTCATGATCCCAGTAGAGGGCAAGGCCCACAAGAAACGCCTGCGTGCCATCCTGCGCACATACATCAAGGATAATAAGAAAGCTTATCTGATGCGGTCCGACGGATCCTATGTACGTGCTTCCTGCCGCAAGGGCAGCACGCCGCTTGCAGCCCAGGACTTCCTGATGGAGGAGGCCATCAAAGGGGAAGTACTCGGGCAAAAATAACGAATCCCGATAAAGAGAAAGGGCTCGCTTAGCTGCGAAGCCCTTTTTTTCTTGCGGGGATTTTATTTTTTATACGAAAAAAGCACCCGCTCTCGCAGGTGCCTCATGCACACTCAAAACTATACAGAAGAAATTGCTTTGTGTTGACATTCTAGTTCCAGGACTGAATCGCTCAATCCTGCCTGAAGGAAATGTTCCTTCTCCTCTGGCTCTCTAGTTAAGCCCTCGACTGATTAGTAGTAGTCAGCTCCATGCCTTGCAGCACTTCCACACCTACCCTATCGACCTTGTCTTCTTCAAGGAGTCTTACTAGCTTAC